>JACQFZ010000048.1 GCA_016199745.1 Gammaproteobacteria bacterium | reverse complement strand
CGCACGGGGCGTCCCGGATGGGACACGATGTGGCACGGCTGGTCTTGCTTACAAGAGCGGCTTAAAGGCTATCAAATGAGCAAGCGCGCACGTGCTGAATTGTGATCAAGAGACAGCGCTAGGGCGGGGGAGGGAATGGATTGATGGCAGCGGGGGGTGAGGCGGGGTTTTCGTGAGTGTCCCGTGGACACTCACGCCGGCGAACGGGCGCGCTGATGTTTGCGCGCACTGGGCGGGAATGGTTAGGGTGGGGGCGGTTAGGGTTGCGATGAACGACGTCGCGACACGCTTTGCAGAACTCACCCAATCAACAAAAAAACGCCTTCCCGTCACCGACACTGTCCTCTACGATTTGCCTATGCCGAAAATTCTTATCGTCGATGACGACCCGCACATCCGCGAAGTATTGCGCTTTGCGCTTGGTCGCGCCGGTTTTGAAACTTGCGAAGCGGCGAACGGGGTGGAAGCGTTGCTGCGGCATCAGCAGGATAAAGTCGATCTCGTCGTGCTCGATATTTTGATGCCGGAAATGGATGGCACGGAGGTTTGTCGGCGGCTGCGGCAACGGGGGACGACGCCGATTGTGTTTTTATCGTCGAAGGACGATGAGATCGATCGTATCCTCGGGCTCGAATTGGGCGGCGACGATTATCTGACCAAGCCGTTCAGTCCGCGCGAGTTGGTGGCGCGGGTGCGGGCGGTATTGCGGCGCGGTGTGGTGCCGGACGATAAGAGCGTGGCGCGGACGACGGCGCATGGGAGATTGCGTATCGATCTTGATCAGGTCAAAGCGTGGTGGAATGGGCACGAGATTGTATTGACGGTCACCGAGTTCGGTCTCTTGCGCACGTTGTTGCGGCAGCCGGGGAAAGTCTTCACGCGTGAAGAGCTGATGACCAACGCCTACGATTTTCATAACGTTGTCAGCGACCGCACCATCGATAGTCATATGCGCCGTGTGCGCACCAAGCTTGCCAATGTCGGCGGCGATCCGATCGAGACCGTGCACGGTTTCGGCTACAAGTTGAACGACTGCTGAAAACTGTGCGTCGGCCGCGCCTCTATACTATTCTGCTGGTTGTCAGCCTGATTGTGCTGTTGTTGCCGGTCGGTGGCATCGGTTTCCTGCGGTTGTACGAAAGCGCCTTGGTCCGCCAAACCGAATCGGAGTTGATCGGTCAAGGCGCAATTGTCGCGGCGGCGTATAAAGCAGCGCTGTTGCGGTTCAGCCAGAAGACCCAAGGATTCGTCGCGACCGCCTACGGTACCGATTTGCCGGCAACCGCCACGGCGACTAATGATGCCGACGGCCGTTGGCGGCCGCGCTCGGCCAAGCTCGACCTCGCACTCGATGCGACGCTGCCATCGCCGCCGTCGCCGGTGTTGCGCGACGTCGCCGATCCGCTCGCGCTCAGGGCGGGACACGAAGTAACGGCGTTGTTGCGCGACGCGCAGAGCACGACGTTGGCAGCGGTGCGGGTCGTCGATTATCGCGGGACCATCGTCGCCAGTACTGGTGGCGAGATCGGCCTGTCATTAGCGGAGCGCGAAGAGGTTCGCAATGCGTTGGCCGGCGACCATGTGAGCGTGCTGCGCGAACGGATACGCGACCAGCCTATCGCCGATATCGGCTCGATCAGTCGCACGTCGGGCGTGCGCGTGTACGTCGCGGTGCCGATCATCGACGGTAAGCGAGTCTTTGGCGCGGTGTTGCTGGCACGTACGCCGGCGAGTTTGCTGCAAACGTTGTATCGCAAGCGTTGGCCGCTGCTGATCGGCATGTTGGTTGTCGTCGGTGCAGCGGCGTTGGTGGCGTTGTTGACCGCTGTGACGATTGCGCGACCGTTGACGGCGGTTGTACGCCAAACCGAACGAGCGGTGCGCGGCGAGAAAGGGGCGGTCGTGCCGCTGGCGCGCCCGGGCACGCGCGAAGTGGCGCAGCTGTCGGATGCGGTCGCTCAGCTCGCACGCACACTGGAAAATCGCGCCGACTACATCCGCGACTTCGCGGCGCATGTATCGCACGAATTCAAAACGCCGTTGACCGCGATTCAAGGGGCGGTCGAGTTGTTGCGCGAGCATGGCGCAACGATGACGGACGATGAGCGTCAACGATTCCTCTCTAATCTGACCGCCGATAGCGTACGACTCGATCGGTTGGTGCGGCGCCTGCTCGAGCTGGCACGCGCCGATGTGATTCAGCCGGGCGCCGATAAGACGTTGCTGACGCCATTGCTGCAACGTATGGCGCAGCGCTATCGCCATGATGGTATGCGACTGACGCTCGACGATCGAAGCAGCGGGGCGATCGTAGCGATGGGCGAGGATACGTTCGGTTCGATCTTGGGCAATTTGCTCGATAACGCGCGTCAGCACGGTGGAGCGGCGGTGAATATATCGTTAACCGCTGAGCGAAACGGCGACAACGTGCGTGTCGTCGTCGCCGATGACGGTCCTGGTGTTTCCGCCGCAAATGCAGAGCGAATCTTCCAGCCGTTCTTTACAACGGCACGCGCGCAGGGCGGCACCGGGCTTGGATTGGCGGTGGTGAAGTCGTTGTTGGCAGCACATCGCGGGAGCATCGCGCTGGTACCGTCAGTGCCGGGCGCAATATTTGAGATTTTGTTGCCGGTGGTTTCGTAGTCCCTGATTAGAAATCTGCAACTGTTCACTAGTTTTCGCGGTGCCTCACATCCAGTGACGGCTCGCGCGTTAGCAGTGGTTAACGCGATCGCAAGAATCGGGTGGTGTGCCGGTCGGCCATACGGCTAGGATTGCGCCGTGCCGATATTCCTCGAAAAAGTTTTCCAACCCCCAGCCGCTTTTAAGCGTTTGGTTTGGTCTAATCTGACCGCGCAGTTCGCCGAGCAGATTGGACTTGTTGCGGCACCAATGGTCGCGGTCTTGGTGTTGCACGCGAATGCGGCCGAGACCGGTTTGTTGCAAGCGATACAGACACTGCCGTTTTTACTGCTGTCGCTTCCAGCCGGCGTACTTGTAGATCGCGTCTCACGACGTCGGATAATGGTGCACGCGGAAGCGCTGCGTGCTACGTCGCTGTTCTGTATTTTGGTGCTCTTTGCTTCTGGGCTGCTTAGCTTACCGCTGCTCGCGATCTTAGGATTCGTCGGTGCTGCCAGCACAGTGGCTTACAGCGTGGCGGCGCCGTCACTTGTGCCGGCATTGGTACCGCGTGAGATGCTGACTATTGCCAATGGGCGAGTAGAGCTAGCGCGGAGTTCTGCCTTCGCTGCCGGTCCTGCTGCCGCTGGCGCACTTGTCGGATGGATCGGAATTCCCGTAGCCTACGCGATGGCGACGGCGATCTCTATTTTTGCTGTCTGCTTGCTTGCTGGATTGACCGAACCGACGCGCCCGGTCTCGGTGCGAAAACATGTGTTACATGACCTACGCGACGGAGCTAGTTTCGTACTAACGCATGCGTTGCTGCGTCCGATGTTATTGACATCGATAATTTTTAACGTCTCTTGGTTTATCCTGCAGGCGATTTATGTGCTCTACGCCGTTCGCGAACTGGGTCTTTCCGCTTCCGTTGTCGGCATAACGCTTGGGATATACGGTATCGGTATGGTCTTGGGCGCAATCGTTGCGCCTCTCATCGCGAAACGTCTCCCGTTTGGCGCAACGCTTGCTCTTGGACCGCTTAGTGCCTTGGCCGGTGCGCTCGTTATGGTGCTGACGATCCGAGTACCATCGGCGCTGCTGGCAGGGTTGAGTTTCTTTTTATTTGGCGTCGGTCCAATTATCTGGACCGTTACTTCCACCACACTGCGTCAGGCGATCACTCCTAGCAACATGCTTGGCCGTGCTTCTGCGTTGATAATGATGGCGACTTTTGGTGCGCGGCCCGTCGGTGCCGCGATCGGTGCGCTGATTGGCAGCCGCTACGGTATCGAGGCATGCGTCGTAGTAGCTGCCATCGGCTTTTTCGTCCAGTTCGTGGTGATCTCAGTTTCTTCCGTTTCAAGACTAAGCGTGTTGCCTGAGATGGCTACCGGCGACGTCTGAAGGTTAGGTGTATCGGAGCTCGTCATAGTTTGTGATCTCCGTGGCAGCGGGTGACCGATAGACGGCGCGGATTTGCGGTCAGTGATGCTCGACAGTCAGTACCATCGCAACTATTGTTTAAACGCATTGTGTACCTACCTGAAAACTTCCTTCGTTACGGTGTTGACGCTCTTGTGTATCGCCTGTTCGTTTCTCGAAGCGGGCAGCGGCTTCGGTAGTCGCGTCGCGTCCGCCGTTTGTGCGAATGCCGGTGCGCCATGGATCGTGCAGGACGATAGCGGTAATGCAGAACTCACTGCGGTGTCGTCGTTCCCGACGTTGCGTACTGCCACTTACAACATTCACAGTGGTCTCGGCCTGAAGCATGCGTTTTATCAGTCGCGTGCCACCGTCGAAAAACATCTACGCGGCATCGCCGAGGCAATAACCGCGCAGGCGTCGGCGCCGGTGGATGTGATTGCATTGAATGAGGTGGATTTTTCGGCGCGGCGCAGCGGCAGCTTCGATCAGGCGCAGTTCCTCGCCCGTTTGCTCAAAGAAAAAAGCGGTGAGCACTATCAAGTGATTTACGGTGAAACTTGGCATCGCGATACCGCCAGGTTCGAAGTGCGTTTCGGCAACGCCGCGCTGGTGCGGCATCCGGTGTTGGCGGCGACCGCCTGCAATTACGACGATACCTCCCGATGTGGTATACCGGCGGCGACGGCGGATATGCCGCCCCTGCGAGCGACCGGTGTTGTCAATCGGATCGTACGCGAAGCACGTGGGTTAATTAAGTTCACGATCGATTTTCACGGACAAGAAATCGATATCGTCGTTACTCACCTCGATGCATTCGTGTTGCCCGAGCGCGAAGCGCAGGCGGCGCATCTTCTAAAACGATTCGTCGATCCGCAGCGGACTACGGTTGTCTTGGGCGATTTCAATGCCGTGCCGACGGAAATGACACAGCGGCGTGCATTTTTTTCCGCCGATCGCACGCATGACTGCGATCCTAGGGTCTCTTAACCTCGTGCCGCTCGAAGTGCAAGTGATAAACTCATTAATAGCACAGCACCTGCACCTGCCGCACCGGTATTGACGAACCTCGGACCTTATCGTCCCGGTATGAGCCTACGCGCCGCCTTCGAATCGTTGCCACCCACCGGCGGTGAGCACACGGCATTAACGTTGCTTCCGCAAAATCCCGATGCCTGGGCGGCGCGCTGGCGCTTGCTCGCCAGTGCTCATGAATCGCTCGATATCAGTTATTTCATCCGGTACAGCGCGCGTCGGATCGAGGCGCTGGGTTTGTCGTGGCGCAAAGACTTAGAAAAGCTTCCGCCTAATAGCCCGATCTCCAGCGACAATGCGCTCAGTCAGGCGTTCTTTATGGAGCAGTGGCCGGAGTTGCTGGCGAATGTACCGGGTTTGCGCATTTTTGTTTCGGGCAAGCCGCACACCGTGCACTCGAAGTTGACCGTGTTCGACGATCAGGTGGCGTTGGTCGGGACCTACAATCTCGATCCCATTAGCATGGCCATCAACAGTGAAATCATGGCCGCTGTTTGGTCGCGTCGTTTTGCCGAAGATGTGGGTGCCCATGCTTACCAGCAAGTGAAACACGGTACGCCTTATGTCTACGAATACACTATCCAGCGCGATGCCAAGGGCCGTGCCGTACGTGGACAAGACGGCCGGCCGATCGTTACGTTCGGACCGAAAGACCATGCGCAGCCCGACGAATGGCGCAAGGTTCAGCTCTATTGGACGATGCTACGCGCCGCGGAAAAAGTGCCGGGATTTTCGCCACTTTTTTAGCGTGTGTTGCCGGGAGGAGCCGCTGGTTTGGATTCCTGTCGATTGCACGTCATATCCAGCTGCGTTATAAGATGCGCCATCGTTTCCTCGTTGCCGGCGTATGGCGCTCGATCTCGACAAACTTTCGATTCAAGAAATTCGTAATCGTTTTCTGCTCGACGATGCGCCGGTGTCTGGCCATGTCCTGCAGGCGTTGCGCCGCGATCGCCGGCAGGGCGCCCAACAAATTTATGTATCGCTCAAAAAACGCCACGAGCGTGAACGTTCGGAGCGCGTGCGGCTCGATGGCATGCTCAATTTCGAACGCGTGTTGTGGAAGTCGGGCGTACAGCACATTGCCGGGGTCGACGAAGTCGGCATGGGGCCGCTGGCCGGTCCGGTGGTGGCGGCGGCGGTGGTGTTTGCGCCCGGTACCGTGATCGACGGTGTCGACGATTCGAAGCGGCTCGATCCGGCGATGCGCACGGTACTCGCTGACGTTATTCGTACCAAAGCAGCCGGTGTCGGCGTTGGTTTGGCAACGGTCGAGGAGATCGATACGCTCAATGTGTATCACGCCGGTTTGCTGGCAATGCGCCGAGCGGTCGAGGCGTTGCCAACGGTGCCGCAGCACGTGCTGGTCGATGCGCGTACGATTCCGGGACTATCCATGCCGCAGAATCCCTTCACCAAAGGCGACGGCCTGAATTTTTCGATTGCCGCCGCCTCGATCGTTGCTAAGGCGCATCGCGATCGGCTGATGAGCGAGTTACACGAGCGTTATCCGGAATACGGTTTTCAGAAACACAAAGGTTATGGTACGCCGGAACATCAGGCGGCGATTCGTCGCTACGGTCCGTGTGTGCTACATCGGATGTCGTATCCCTTCATTCAGGAGCTGCGTGGCCAATACTCGACGCGCTTCTACGAATATAAAGAGCAGTTAGCCAATGCCCGTACTCCAGCTGCGGTACGTGCGGTCGAGCGCACGCTCAAGGCCGATGGGGTCGAGCTAACCGAGCACGAGACGCGCAAGCTCAAGCTGCTGTTCGCACGCCGCTGGAAGGCGTTGTAGTCCTGCTACTCGGCGCCGCGTACTGCCGTTACAATGGGGATCTTTTCGGTCAATAATCTGCGGATTCCAGCGAATGAATTACTGTAGCCAATGTGGAGCCGGCGTCGAGCTGCGCGTGCCGGCGGGCGATAACTTACCACGTCATGTTTGCGGTCAATGCGGCGAAATCCATTACATCAATCCTAAAGTCGTCGTCGGCTGTATTCCGCGTTGGCAGGATAAAATTTTGTTGTGTCGCCGTGCCATCGAGCCGCGCTACGGTTTGTGGACGCTGCCGGCGGGTTTTCTCGAAAATAACGAGACGACGATCGAGGGCGCGATTCGCGAAATGTTGGAAGAAGCATCGGCGAAGGTGCGCATCGCCTCGCTCTACACTCTGTTCAATTTGCCGCACATCAGCCAGGTGTACGTAATGTTCCTGGCCGATCTCATCGCTCCCGAGTACGGGCCCGGTACCGAGAGCTTGGAGGTCGAGCTCTATGACGAGCGCGATATTCCGTGGGACCAGATCGCTTTTCCGGTGATCGAGGAAACGTTACGGCTCTTTTTTGCCGATCGTCGGCACGGCCGTTTTCCGGTACACACCGGCGATATCCGGCGGTTGTCGGTCGAGGAGCGTGTGTTCGACGTGCAGATGCTGGAGAGCTGAATCATGCTCGACGGAATTCGGCAGTTTTTCGATAAGCATATTAAAACGACCGGCACGCCCACTGGGCCCGACCCGGTGCAGCTGGCGACGGCGGCGCTGTTGATCGAGATGACGCGCATGGATGGCGCAATCGACGATGTCGAGCGCGCCAAGGTGATGCAGGCGATTGAGACGAAGTTTAAGTTGCCACCGGCGGAAGTGACGGAGCTGTTGCGCCTGGCCGAGCAAGAGGCGCAAGACGCTACCGATTATTTTCAGTTTACGTCGCTGTGCAACGATCGTCTGTCGATGGAACAGAAAGAGCGCTTGATTGGTTTTTTATGGGAAGTGGCTTATGCCAACGGCGAGCTCGATAAGTACGAAGAGCACTTGGTGCGCAAGATCGCCGATCTATTATATGTCCCGCACGCCGCCTTCATTGCCGCCAAGTTGCGCGCGCGGTCAGCGAATTCCTAATAGTTATTTCCGGCGCCATGAATGATAGCGCGCCAACAGCCGCAGCAACTGTTGCGGTGCATGCGCTCGCTTCCAGGCACCGGCGACGTATTTGTTCGCTTCGGCGAATGTCGGATAAATATGAATTGTCTGCAGGATTTTATTCAGACCGATGCCATGACGCATCGCGCTGACAAATTCGGCGATAGTGTCGCCGGCGTGGGCGCCGGCGATGGTCACGCCTAGGATCCGATCCTTCCCCGGTACCGTCAGCACTTTCACCCGGCCGTACGCTTCCTCGTCGGCGATCGCTCGATCGAGATCGTCGATATCGAATGTCGTGACCTCGTACGGAATGTTTCGAGCGCGCGCTTCTTGTTCGTTCAGGCCGACGCGCGCGACTTCCGGATCGGTGAACGTGCACCATGGAATCACTGAATAATCCGCCTGGAACCGGCGGAATATCCCGAATAACGCATTTACCGTGGCATACCACGCTTGATGCGCGGCGGCGTGCGTGAACAAGTAGGGACCGGCAACGTCGCCGCAGGCGTAGATCGTCGGGATGCGCGTTTGCAGATAGTCGTCGACATCGAGTTTGCCGTGTTCGTTCGCGTGAATTCCGAGCGCCTCGAGACCATAGCCGCTGATGTTGGCACTGCGACCGAGCGCTAGTAGCACGCGATCGAACTCGAGCGTGACGCGCGTACCGCCGTACTCGCAGACTAACGCCGTTCCGTTGCTGCTCTGCAGGAACTCGACCGCACGATAACCAACGCGCACATCGACAGCTTCATCGTTGAAGCGATCCATCACCATCGCCGAGAACTCCGGGTCTTCGCGGTTCAGCAATCGGTCAGCGCGTTGCACTAGCGTCACCCGCGAACCCAAGCGCGCGAAGCTTTGCGCGAGCTCGCAACCGATCGGGCCGCCGCCGAGGACCAACAATCGTTTCGGTAGCTCGCGTAATTGCCAGACCGAATCGGATGTCAGGTAGTCGATGTGATCGAGACCGGGTAGCGGTGGAATCTGCGGGTGCGAGCCGGTAGCAATGACGATGCCGCGAGTCGTCAGCGTGCGGCCGTTGATTTCGACCGCCCACGGCGATACGACACGCGCTTCGCCGTGCATGCAATCGACGCCGAGGCGGGTGTAGCGTTCGACCGAGTCGTGCGGCGCGACCGTGGCGATCGTGCGTTGTACTCGCGCCATGATATCGGCGAAGTGAATCTCGGCCGACGCCCGGCGGATGCCGAGCTCTTCGGCGCAACTGATCTGAGCGACGAAGCGGGCGGAACGGATCAGCGCTTTCGACGGCACGCAGCCGGTGTTGAGGCATTCGCCGCCCATTTTGTTTTTTTCAATCAGCGTCACTTTGGCGCGGACGGCGGCGGCGATATAGGCGCTAACTAAGCCGGCCGAGCCGGCACCGATGACGATGAGATTGCGATCGAAACGCGTCGGCCGCGGATAGCCGCGCAGTGCTCGCCGACTTTTTATGACGCTGATGACACGCTTCGCCAGCAACGGAAACAGGCCGAGTAGAACGAATGCGGTGAGAAGCGATGGCGACAACAATTCGTTGGCCGATTTGAGTTGGGCGAGCTGCGTACCGGCGTTCACGAACACCCATGTCCCTGGCAGCATGCCGAGCTGGCTAACGGTATAGAAGGTCGTTAGGCCGATTGGCGTCAACCCCATGACCAGATTGACGAAAAAAAACGGGAACAGCGGCACCAATCGCAACGCCAACAAATAGAGCGCACCGTCGCGTTCAATGCCGCGATTGACCGCACCTAGGCTATCGCCTACACGTTGCTGTACGGTGTCGCGGAATAAAAAGCGCGCCGCCAAAAAGGCGAGAGTGGCACCGATGCTGGAGGCAAACGACACAATGAGCAGGCCCCACCACACTCCGAAGATCGCGCCGCCGGCGAGTGTTAGGACGGTGGCCCCCGGCAGCGACAGGCCGGTAACAGCGATGTAGATCGCGCCGTAAATCAATGCCAGGCGCAGCGGATGCGTATGAAAATAGCCGGTTATCGCCGCGTGCTGCGATTTGAGGTAGCCGAAACTGAGGTAATCCGCTAGGCCAAGCGCAAAAAAGGCAATGATGAGAAGGATCAGGACCGCCGCAAGCAGGGGTCGACTGGCTTTCATGCAGGAATCAGCGCCGCGAACATAGCGCGATGCTGCACGCGTTTGTCCGAGGCAGCAAGCCGTTTAGCGCGGCAGCGGGCGCCGGAAAGGGGTGGGCGGGGCCAATGGGGGGCGGACGGTGGCATCTATTCTTCAGATGGCTTCTAATAATCACACGTTCTCAACGCTGGCGACACCGCCCTCGGCTTACGAATCATGTATACGAATTTTTTCGGTTTGCGCGAGAACCCGTTTGCGCTACCCCCTGATCCGCGCTACCTCTATCTCAGCCTGCGCCATCAAGAGGCATTGGCACATCTGCTGTACGGCATTGCCCAGGGCGCTGGCTTCGTCCAGCTGACCGGCGAGGTCGGAACCGGCAAGACTATGATGATCCGCTCCATGTTGGAGCGCCTGCCGGGCGAAACTCAGGTCGCTTTGGTGTTGTACCCGCTATTGTCGGTCGAGGAGTTCGTCGCCGCCATCTGCGACGACCTGCGCATTCCGCGGACCGCCGACCAGCAAACCCTAAAGGGTTCGATCGACGCGCTCAATCGTTTTCTGCTCGAGAACCATGCGCGTGGCTGCCGCACCGTGCTGATTATCGACGAGGCGCACAAGCTGTCGCATGACGTGCTCGAACAAGTCCGATTGCTCACCAATCTCGAGACGACTAAAGAAAAGCTGCTGCAGATTTTGCTGGTGGGCCAGCCGGAGTTAATCGCGCTATTGCAGCAACCCGACTTACGGCAGCTGGCACAGCGCGTCACGGCGCGCTACAACTTGCGCGCGTTGTTGCCGCGCGAGACCGCGGAATACGTGGTGCATCGCTTGCGCGTGGCCGGTACGAAGAATGTGGTGTTCACGCGCGGCGCGTTAGCGCTGGTGCATCGGCTAGCCAACGGTACACCGCGGTTGGTTAACGCGGTTTGCGATCGTTCGCTGCTCGGTGCCTACGCGCGCGGCAAGAATCAGATAACAGCCTGGGTCGTGCGGCAAGCGGCGGCCGAGATTGGTTATACCGCGCCTTGGCGGTTCCCGTCGCGTGCAGTTCTTTCCGCCGCCGCGGCATTGCTGCTCGCGGTCGGCGGCTGGCAGGTAATGGCACATTTGTCACCGTCGATATCGGCCGCAACTGACCCGGTTGCGGTGGCGTCGACCATGCCGGCAACAGCGCCAGTTAAAACGCCGACAAAGCCGGCCCTGCGCCAATCGTCAGTGCCGGCACAATCTAAGACACCGGAGCTCGGTCAGTTGTTGGAAGATACGACGTTGCCGACGGATACCGACTCCGCTTTTGCCGCGCTGTTTGCGCGTTGGGGCAAAGACTATCAACAGCTCGACGGTAAGACCGGTTGTGAACGTGCGCAGCGGGCCGGACTGCGTTGTGTCTTTACATCGGGCACCTGGAACAATCTGCGCCAGCTCAATCGGCCGGCGGTGATCGAGTTGATCGACGTGCACGGCGACAAGCATCATGTATTGGTAAGCGGGTTGACCGACAAGAACGTTGTGCTCGAATTCGGCGGCCAAAAGCACACCTATCCACTGGTTGAAGTCGAGCGTTTTTGGTACGGCAAATTTTTATCGCTATGGATGCCGCCGCCAAGCGGCGAGGCCACGCTGCATATCGGTATGAACGGCCCGGCCGTTGCTTGGTTGCGTAATGCGCTCGCGCGTTACAACGGCAATGCCGCGTCGGTGTCGGCGAAAACTGTGTTCGATGTCGAATTGGAGGATCAAGTCAAAGATTTTCAACGCCGGCACTTTTTGGAAGATGACGGGGTCGTCGGTCGCAGCACGCTGATTCATCTCGACGCCTATGACGCCAGCGCACCGCCGCCGTTATTGTCCAAAACGACGACAGATTCGGGAACTCCCTGATGTCCTACATCCTCGATGCATTGCGTAAGTCGGAACAGGACCGCCGCGAGGCGCAGTCGCCGAGTTTCGGTGAAATGTCCTCGGTGGCATTCGTTCGCCCGCATCAGCGGCTGGTAGTGTTGGCGGCGATTGTTATCGTTGTGCTCGGCATTGCCGCGATTGGCGCATATGCCGTATGGAAACCAAGACCGACAACAGCGTCGTCACCGGCGGCTGTACCCGCAGCTTTAGCAACGGCCGCTGAGACATTAAAGATCGCTACCGACCTTCAGCCGGCAATTGTGCCGACGACGCCTGCGTCGGTGCCGGTCCTCGAGCCGGGGGCGACGGCCGTAGGCCAGAATACCGCGGCGCCGGTTAACGAAGTGCCGCCGCCGGCGCTAAAACCCGCGCCGTTCGTATCGGCCACGTCATCCTCGGATAATACGGTGCGCAATCTAGAGGAAGAGGCACGCGTCGAGTTACCGAAGCCGGCGGCGGTGACCGCCAACGTGCAAAAGCCCAGCGCCCGCGCCGCCGTGCCGGTAACTGTCAATAATGCCGTCAGCAACAATACTGCCAGCAGCGCCATTAAGTTTCTGCGTGCTATGCCGCCGGACTTCCAGCAATCGCTGCCGGCGCTTGTCGTCAATATTCATATCTACGCCCCGGTCGAGTCCGAGCGCATCCTCTATATCAATAATCATCAGTATCAAGCGGGCGATAAGGTTCGCGACGATATCGTGATCGAAAAGATTGTCGAAGACGGTGCCGTCCTCAGCTATCGCGGACAACGGTTTAAATTACCGCGGCCGAGTTAGCCAACGCTACCTAAAACGCATTTAGAGGGAGTTGCCAGAAAGCGCAATACGAAATAAAAAATAGCGGATCATTGATAATGAGGTAGCGATGATCAAAATCTGGGGAAGACGCAGCGCCTACAACGTGCAGAAGGTCCTATGGACTGTCGGCGAGGTTGGGCTGGCATACGAACATATTGACGCCGGTGGTGCGGCCGGTGGACTTGATAATCCGGAATTCTTAGCGATGAATCCGCACAGACGTATTCCGGTCGTGGTCGATAACGGTGTGGTCTTGTGGGAGTCGAACACGATCGTGCGTTATCTCGCAGCGACGTATGGCTTGGGCTCGTTGTGGCTGGAAGATCCGGCGCGACGTTCACTTGCCGATCGTTGGATGGACTGGGAGCTCGCGACCTTGCAGCCGGACTTTATGGCGCTGTTCTGGGGATTTTTCAGAACGCCCGAAGCGCAACGCGATAACGATGCGATCGAGCGCGCCAGCGGTCGATGTGCCGATCATTTCCGTATCTTGGATTCGCACCTTTCGGTAAATCCTTATTTGGCCGGAACTGTCTTTACGATGGGAGATATCCCGGTAGCGACGGCGCTCTATCGGTATTTTGAAATGGACTTACCGGTACCCCGATTTCCAAATGTTCAGGCTTGGTATCAGCGTTTGCAGGAACGTACCGCCTATCGTGACCATATCGCAGTTCCGTTCGAGGAATTGCGTGGACGCGTTGTATTTTGAGATAGGAGGTATCAGCGAGGTACTTGCAAACTTCGGAATTGCGGCTCAATAATAACAACGTTACCAGTAATGATTTTTGTGGTCCGGTATTGCCGGTTTGGCAACTTGGTCGTTCAACAGGGAGGTTCTCGCCATGAAATATCTCGTCAGAATACTCGTTGGCATCGCTGCTGTGGTCGTCGTTATGTTCTCGACCATTTTCTTTTTAACCCACGGCATGGCCAATACCGCCGATAAATTCTTTGCAGCCCTCCAGACGAAAGACTATGCCGACGCTTATGGATGTTTGTCGGACGATTCTCGTGCATCGACTCAGCAGGCAGAACTCGTCCAGTTTTTGGCAAAAAGCTCGTTGCTTCGGATCAAAGGGGTCTCCTGGAAGAATCGTTCCATCGACGGCAATCGAGGTCAGTTCGATGGTGTGGTTGCGCTCGAGGATGGAGGTCTAGTACCCCTCAGCCTCAGTTTCATTAAAGAAAATGATCAATGGCTGATTTATTCAATTTACAAGCCGAGTACCGATCCGGTTAACATCGAATCTGCTAGTTTGCCGAGCGAATCTGAGCGAGTGGCGCTGGCAATGGAATCAATGACTAAGTTCGCATCGTCGGTAAAGGCCAGAGATTTCTCGGAGTTCCACAAATACAGCTCACACGTTTGGCAGCGAGAAGTGACGGTCGATAAGATCAATGCGGCGTTTAAATCATTTATCGATAACAACGTCACGGTTTTGCCGGCCGATAATATCGTTCCCGTAATAGACGGCACGCCGTCGATCGACGCTAACGGCATCCTTTCGATTAAGGGACATTATCCGGCGAAGCAGTCGAATGTCATGTTCGAGCTGGGATATGTCTATGAAGGTGTTAATTGGAAGCTGATTCAAACGAGCGTCAATGTTAGATCGCAGAGTTAACGAATCGCCTTATGAATCGGACAAGCTCTTTGACGGATTGACAGTAAAGGGGTGCGGGAGTCTGATGGCAGCGTTCTCATCCGTGCTCGTTCGTCGCGAGCTCATCAAAGGAGATCGTTATGCAAGCCAAGGAAGTCATGTCGAGCAACATCAAGATTATTCCGAGTAATACCAGCATTCAGGCGGCTGCAGAGTTGATGCGGCAAATGGACGTGGGCACATTGCCGGTATCGGAGGACGGTCGAATCGTGGGTATGTTGACCGATCGGGATATCGCTATTCGCGCGGTTGCGTCCGGAGCGGATCCGCGGGCGACACCTGCACGCGAAGTCATGACGCGCGATGTCGTCTCTTGTTACGAAGACCAAGACGCGCGCGATGTGGCGCAAATGATGGAGCAGAAGAACGTACGGCGGGTTGTCGTGGTGAATCGTAAGAACGAGGCCATTGGCGTATTGTCGGTCGACGATCTAGCAGTGCATCCGGAAACGCGCGCGCTTGCCGATGAGGTTGCGGCGCATCATCACTAGAACTAAGGAACCTCTGATTAATTCCCTCTCCCACCGGGAGAGGGCAAGGGTGAGGGAGAGAAGTTGCGAGAAATGGCGCTGTTTCCCTCACCCCAACCCCTCTCCCGGTGGGAGAGGGGTAATAAATCAGAGGTTTCCTAAGTTCTCTGCGTCTCTCCCCGCGAGCGCGGGGAGAGATTTCACTTATAACGCGAAGTTAACCGGCGCGGGCCACGGAAACCAAATACTGCGCCGTCGACGCCCGGCGTCCGGTTGAACGTTAGGCTTTCAGTCATCAGATGCGATACCGCTATTTAGGCTATCAACCAACTGTTGTTCCTCAAGGAGTAATTTCTGCTTTTTGTCAGAGAGCACTTCTTCTAACGCCATTACTCGCTCCTTAAGTTTGCCGTTATCGAGACGAAGTGTCTCGATCTCAGAGCGAAGGCCTTTATTCGCGGCATCACACACCGAGAGTTTCTGTTCCAGCGCTGTGTATTTGTCGTTGGCAAGCGCAATGCGCTCTTTGAGTATTGCGGCGGAACCATGTTCGGTAATAAGTCTTTCTATTTCGCTAAGAAAGGGGATAGCCATGATGTTTCCTCCTGTGGGCCTAACTGATAATTATCCTTCAAGATTCCGCTCGGGGTTGCGACTTCGATGGCGACTTAGCCGCGCCGATGGTTTCCGCCGGTCGTGTACCGGCCTCGATAAACGTTTTCATGCGCTGCAAATCATTGTCCATCTGCGTTTTCGGATCGTTGCCGAGCAATTTGGCGACAACATGGCCGATGGCGCCGGCAACCGGGGTATAGGCTAATTTAATCTCAGCGGTCGTTGAGCGATCAGTATTGGCGATGAAGCGCACCTGACCTTCATGCTGTACGAGCGCACCGGATACCGTGCGCCAGCCGAGAAAGCGGTTTTTTTCGTACGCGGTCGTTTGCGTATCGAATTCAAATTCCATTCCGCTCGAACCGCGTACTTGCCAATGCCAACGACGCGATTCAGGGCCGCCGTCAGTCGTCAATGGTCGTACCTCGCGGACATGCGTCATGAAGCGTGGGAAGTTGGCGGCATTGGACCAAATGTCGAATACCCGTTCGATCGGCGCGTCGATGCGAATGGATTTATCCACTGTTACCGAATGGCGGCGTGTACCGATGCCGGTTAGCCGGCCGACATCGAGATTAGTCGCCGCTCGTCCAAGCAAGACAAGGCCGGCAACGCCGATCGCCGTAGGGGCTAAGCCGCGATTCGCGAATCCATAAAGCGTTGCCGCACCACCGGCGACACCCGCCGCGATCCGGGCGTTGGTGGTCCACTCGCTTTGCGAGAGACGGGCGCTCGCGCCGCTTCGCGACGACGGTGTTCCTTGCAGTGCCGGAATACTGCCCGCTTCAGTATGTGGCGTGAGCCGATTAGCGATGTCGCGTACGCCGCGTACATCGAGCACGCGGTCGATTAATAGTGGCAACTCGTTTGTCAGCGTCGGTCCGGTGAGGATGATGTGACCCTCTTGTGCACTCACGTTGATAGCGTCCGGAAAGCTGGTAGTACGCGCAATGGCCGCACGCACACGCTCGGCGAGCATGTCGTCGCTCACCGGTTCATCGGTCAGACGTGAGCTGCTAAAGCCGCGCCTGCGTTGCTGGATATTGCCGGCGGTGCTCGATACCTGCCGGCTGGCGCTCGTCGCTTGCTCGCGCAGTGAGGTCCGGCGATTGGCACCGCGCTCGGGATCAAAGAGATACATGAGGGCGGCGCCGATGCCGGTGCTGAGTAATATTGCGACGGGGTTCATTCTGACCTCCTTATCATCCGTGATGGGCCCGGGTGGGACGCGCAGCGCCGTCACTCGGGTACGTTGGTTACGATGAGGTGAATCGGTGGCAGGGCTACCTTCGAAGATCGATGACGTCGAGTCAATACAGCCAACCCCGCAGGCTACTGCAGTACTAAGCCCGGCGGTCGAGGGTGGCGAATAAATATCCCGGTTTATCGGCGGCGGGTGGGTCGAGATACAACTCGTGTAAGTCGAAGTCGAACGGCGGCGTTAGATTTTCGCCGCTTAAGATGGTGTGAAATTGGCGACCCGCGAGGAGGCACAGCGCAAAAGATAGATAGAGCCGATTGAGTAGTTTCGCCGCTACCAATGCCGACAGTACTTCTGGCCCACCGATGGAATAAATTGTGGCGAAGCCCCGTTTCATCGCTAGCCGCCGGATATCGTCGCCGGTGACGCGCGCATTATCGACCGTTACCAAGTCAAGGTCGGCGGATTTGATTGCCTGTGTCTGATCGGCTGTTGGCTGCACGGGACTCATCAAAATAATGTTGCCATGCTCGCGTTCGCGCAGTTCCGTGAACGGCAAGTCGAGCGAGGCTGTCAAAACAATACAAGCAGGGTGTGGCGGTAAGCGATATTGGCGCCGCCATTCGATGAGATCGGTATGACCGGTTTGTTCGATGCAGCGCATGTCGGCAGCGGCGCGCTTGGCCATCTGCCGTAGTCGCCGGCCGGATGTCACGACGGCATCGCTCTGTGCGGCTAGCTCCAAGTAGAGCCGCCAATCGCGCTCGTGCGTGATCGCCGGCGGCGGATAGCTCTGTCCCGTGATCGGATCGATTTTGGAAATGCGGCCGTCCAAACTAACCACAAAATTACTGTAGAAATAAGGCTGAGATGAACCCGCACGCTCACGCAATTTGTGCGCAAGATATAACCCCGATAGGGGCAAAGAATCACCCGGAGAAGGGTGCAGGCGTGTTACGGGTACATCCATGCACACATAACCTTAGCGCACGCAAACTATATCGGCGTTCCGGAAATCAATGCATAGGATTAGCTGAGAGACTATGGTACCAAGCGAAGAAAGATTATCGCTTGAATGGACCCCGTTCCCAGCGGTGCCAGCTAACTAAGGCAGCGGTTCTTTAAGATGACTCTTCGAATTCGGTGGTATACCGAATCATTCGACCGAGGATAAGGGAAATGATGAAACCGATGCTGAACCAGGCGGAGGTGAGGAGAACCAACAGCGAGTTATCTTCCATGCAGAAGTTTCCAGCAGCAGTTGTTAAATAGATCATGGATTTTTTTCCGAAAGCTTGCAATCTACGCGCGACCTCTTTTTTACCAAAGGTGAGCGACGGCCGATAAATGGCGGGACTCGATGTGAGGCTTAGCAGTCATAAATCTTTTGCCGCACATCTTTAATATATTGAGTAACGGAGACAAGGACGAGCGTGTGTGCCGAGGACGGTTTCATGCGGCACTTGCGCGTATCAACCAACAATCATGGGCCCGTTTTACCTGGAGGACATGTCGAAATCGGTGTGATTTGTTTTCTACGCGTGCTACTTCAACAGCGACATGGGTGGACAGGCTGTCCATGAACACGATGGAGTTGCGGCACTATGTCCAAGCCGAGGGATAACGAGCCGTCGCATAATTTTAAAGGAGTGGCCGAACATGCAACAGCAGCAGATACATACAGACCAGCCGTTTCGCGTCGGCATATCCGGTTCTTACGGTGGGCTCAATCTGGGCGATGAAGCGATACTCGAAAGCATCATCGATCAATTGACGAAATCGTTACCGGTAGAGATCACCGTGTTTTCGCGCGACGCCGACGACACCCGTCGTCGCCATCCGCGGGTGGCGCGGGCGGTGCCGGTGCGTACGCTCGCGCGCAACGAAGTTCTGCCGGAAATCGATCGACTCGATCTTTTTATCCTCGGTGGTGGCGGCATTTTATTCGATGCCGAGGTCGGTATTTATTTACGCGAGGTAAAGCTCGCGCTTGAACGGTCGGTGCCGGTGGTTCTGTATGCCATCGGCGTCGGACCGCTTAAAACGAAGGAAGCCCAGCAACTCGTCGCCGAAGTGCTGAACCAGGTCGACGTCATTACCGTGCGTGAGGCCGGTGCTCGCAAGCTGCTGGAAGAGGTCGGCGTCAAACGCGAGATCCATGTCACGGCCGATCCGGCGTTTTTGCTCACGCCCGAGCCGTTGCCGGAAGGGGCACTCGAACGCGAAGGTCTCAATACCGGGCGTCGGCTAATCGGTATGTCGGTGCGCGAGCCGGGTGCGGCGGCACCGGATATCGATCAAAACATGTACCATGCGCTGCTCGCGAATGCCGCCGATTTCATGGTCGAGCGCTTCGACGCCGATGTCGTGTTGGTGCCGATGGAACCGACGATGCTGGACATGCGCCACTGCCATGCGGTAATTGCCGAGATGCTGCGGCCGCAACGCGCAACCGTGTTGAAAGGCGAATATACGTCGGGCCAGATGTTGACGCTGCTTGGTTACTTCTCGTTTGCCGTTGGTATGCGTCTGCATTTTCTGATCTTCGCGGCGTTGCGCAGCGTGCCGTTTGTCGCATTGCCGTATTCCGGCAAGGTCCAAGGTTTCTTGGCCGATATGGAATTGGTAATGCCGCCGTTGCATTTGGTCAATGCCGGTCGCTTGATCGCACATATCGACAGCAATTGGGACAACCGTGAAATCCTGCGCGAAGCGATCGAGCGCAAGTTGCCCATATTGAAGGAGCGTGCGACCGAGACCAACGATATTGCCCGCCGCCTGTTACTCGCACGCCGTTTACGAGCAAACCCGATACCGCAGATGGTGCCCAGCTAATGCCGGCGCTGCCGCGGCCGTCGATAGAGACGATCTTACAGCTGCCACCGCGCAGCGCGCGCGTCAGCGGCGAGACCGATGTCCTCGTCGTTGGCGGCGGTCCGGCAGGTCTTGGCGCCGCGCTGGGTGCCGCCGCCACCGGCGCGAGTGTAGTCCTGGTAGAGCGTCACAGTTTCCTTGGCGGCAACGCTACTGCCGCGTTAGTCATGCCGCTCATGTCGTTTCACACGCAACACCCGCCGGTCGAGCCGTCCGCCGAGGTCGATTTCTTATTGCCGCCGGATCATGGCCCGGGCGAACCGATCGTTGCCGGTGTCGTTGCCCAGTTGCTCGATCGGTTGACCAAAGCGGGTGGGGCGTTGCCGCCGTCGCTGCACACGGGTTACGTCGTTCCGTTCGATCCAGAAGTTTTCAAGTGGGTGGCGCTGGATATGCTCGATGAAGCCGGCGTCAATTTTCTGTTTCAGGCGTTCGCCAGCGGCGTTATCGGCGAAGAGCGGGTCGAAGGTGCCGTGTTCGAAACGAAATCCGGGCCGTTGGTGATTCGGGCACATACGATCATCGATTGTACCGGTGACGGCGACCTCGCTGCTGCCGCCGGGGCGCCATTTGAAGTCGGCCGCCCGGACGACGGGCTAGTGCAGCCGATGACGCTTATGTTTCGCATGGTCGAATTCGAGCGCGAGGTATTCGCCGAGTATGTGCGCCAGCATCCCGATCAATGGCGCGGCGTCCATGGCTTGTGGGATCTGGTAGCGCAAGCGCATCTGGCCGGTGAGCTGCGCTTGCCGCGCGAAGATATTTTATTTTTTGCAACGCCGCATGCGCGCGAGGTCAGCGTGAATTCGACGCGCGTGACACACGTGCAGGGAATCGATGTCTGGGATCTTACTTACGCCGAATGGCAGAGCCGTTTGCAGATGCGGCAGATCGCCAAGTTCCTGCGGCGCTATGTTCCCGGTTTCGAGCGCGCTTACTTGGCACAAAGCGGGACGACGGTCGGTGTGCGCGAGACCCGCCGCATATTGGGCGACTATATCCTGACCGGTGCCGATGTGTTGGCGGCGCGCAAATTCGACGATGTGATCGCGCGTTGTTCGTATCCGATCGATATTCACAATCCCACAGGTGCCGGCACGCGCTTACAGCGCTTGCCCCCGGGCGAGGCGTTCGATATTCCATTACGCAGTTTGTTGCCGAAGCAAATCGAAGGCTTGATCGTAGCGGGGCGTTGTATCTCCGGTACCCACGAGGCGATGTCGTCGTATCGCGTGATGCCGGTAGCGATGGCGATAGGACAGGCGGCCGGTGTATGCGCTGCCTTAGCCGCGCAGCGACAGGTGTTGCCGCGTGCTGTGCCTTACCGCGCAGTGCAGCGCGAGCTCGCGCGCCAAGGAGCGAATCTGCGCGGTATTACGCAAGCCGCTTAAAGGGTTCTCCGGAGTGACGACGGCGCTGGTTTCGATCAGCGTTGCGGTTCCAGAAATAACAACGGAGGTTCGTCATGCACTTCGATATTGTTTTTATTCAACCCGTAATTGCGTTGATTGCTGGAATTTTAATTTTGGTGATGCCGCGTCTGTTGAATTACATCGTCGCAATTTATCTGATTATTGTCGGCGTACTGGGGTTGGTGCATTAACGTGTATGCGCCATCCCCCTTTCTTCCGGAAAGGGGGATGGGTAAGCGTCTAACGGTTAGCGCTCGACCGGTTCCAGCGCCGAGAACTGAACTTCTGAACGACGATTGACACGCAAGCAGTTGACCAGTGCCGTACCTTGGTGGCCATCGCAGCTTACGATCGGATCGGTTTCGCCGCGCGCTTCGACTTCAATCGCATTTTCCGACACGCCGTGCTCGACTAAGTAGGTACGCACCGCTTCAGCGCGCCGGCGTGACAGCGCCATGTTGTAATCATCCGAACCGATTTGGTCGGCATAACCAACAACACGGACATTAACGTTCTCGGCAGAACGCGCATGTTCGGCGACCGTGTCGAGTCCGCGGGTAGCGCCGGATGTAAGCGTTGCTTGACCGAATTCGAAATAAGCATCGGCACCGACATAGGTCTGCTTCGGCTCAGCCGCTGGCAGTGCTTCGCCTTGCGGTTGCGCCTCAGCACCGGCGGCCGCGGTTTCTGCGGCTTGATTGCTCTCGGTGGTCGATGGTTCCTGAGCAGCGACCACTGGCTGACACTCGGCAGCAGCGGTGCTCTCCGTCCAACTGCCGGAGCGGACACATTCGTTATAACCGGAACGTAAGATCTCACCGGTGCTGTTGGTGGCATAGCCTTCTGTGGGATTGTGCGTAGCGGTTTGCTCGGCGGTGGAAGCGCAACCTACTAGGACGGCAGCGAGAGAAAAAATACCGGGTAGGGCTCGATTAATTTTATTCATAAAAACTCCTTGTAGTTGATACTCCTCCGGATACGGAAGATATATGTGTACTCGCGATTAATACATCAATCGACGAATGCCCACAGTTTAAGCACACGCATGTGCTGCTTCAACAGGGTTAGTACTTAGCTTGTACGGCTCATTCCGCCGTTGGTCGCTTCGGGGTTAATAATAACGATGCTGACGATTTTTCGCTGCTATTAAAATAAATCGCGCGATGCGGGTGAGGTATTTCTACGCCTTCTTTGTCGAAGGCGAATTTGAGCCGTCGCAGGTACTCGCGACCGACTTCCCATTGTTTGATCGGCACAGTGCGCAGTCGTGCATGAAGCACGATCGATGAATCGCCGATCTTGTCGACGCCGAACATTTCGATGTCATCCAACATGAGCGGACGAAAACGCGGATCGTTGCGCAGCTCGGTGGCGACACGATGCATGATGTCCATGATACGGTCCGGGTCTTCTTTGTAAGCAACGCTGATATTGAGCACGTAGGCGGACCATTCGCGCGTCATGTTAGCAAGCGTGGTGATGGCACCGTTCGGGAACACGTATACGGTGCCGGCGGCATCGCGTAGCACGATCGTACGAAAGTTGATTTGCTCGACTAATCCGCTGGTGCCGTTAACCGTGGCAACATCGCCGACGCGAACTTGGTTTTCCAGAATCATGAAGAAGCCGGCGATCACATCGCGTACTAAATTTTGTGCGCCGAAGCCGAGCGCTAAGCCAACGATACCGGCGCTGGCGAGAATCGGCGCGATCTCGACACCGAGCTCGCGCAGCACGACTAGACCGCTGACTAACCACAACATGATAAGCACGGCTTGGTGCAGCAGTTGTACTAACGTCTCGGCCCGTTTGTAGGACTCAGACGCTATTTCACCGGTCGCCTGGCCGCGACGGATCATGTGTTGCTCGAAGCGGCGCAGCGCGATTTTGGCGAAACGCATCGCTAGCCACGCGACGAGGATAATTAGTGCGATCCGCAGCGCACTGGCGGGAATGCTGGCCCAGTGGACCTGGTAGAACTGGCGCATGAAATCCATCGGTGTTTCCTTGCAGCGATATCGTTGTCGGTGAAGCGGCCGCGCTATGATACACGCCGTTCGCGCCTTCAATATAATTCGACCGCTATGAACGATTATCGCTATCGCGGGCGTTTCGCCCCGTCGCCCACGGGCCCGCTGCACTTTGGTTCGCTAGTCGCAGCGGTCGGTAGTTTTTTGGAAGCACGGCATCGGCACGGCGAGTGGCTCGTGCGCATGGAAGACCTCGATCGGCCGCGCGAGGTGGCGGGTGCGGCCGATACTATTTTGCACACGCTCGATGGCTTCGGGCTGCATTGGGACGGCGAGGTGATCTATCAAAGCCGGCGCGACTCAGCGTATCGCCAGGCATTCGCCGCATTAGAAGCGGCCGGGGCGGTATATCCGTGTGCGTGCAGCCGCCGCGAAATTGCCGATTCGGCGTTGCCTGGTGCCGACGGCCCGGTTTATCCCGGCACCTGCCGCGCCGGTTTAGCGGCGGGACGGCCGGTGCGCGCTTGGCGGGTGCGGGTCGAGGATGCGTTGATCGATTTCGTTGACGGCGTGCAGGGCCGCATGCAATCGCCGCTCGACGACGATGTCGGCGACTTTGTCGCGTTGCGTGCCGATGGTTTATTCGCCTATCAACTCGCGGTAGTTGTCGACGATGCCGCGCAGGGGATCACCGAAGTCATACGCGGAGCGGATCTTTTGGCGTCGACGGCGCGGCAGATTTATTTGCAGCGATTGCTCGGCGTAGCCACGCCGGCCTACGCGCATCTGCCGGTTGCGGTAAATGTTCGCGGCGAAAAACTTTCCAAGCAGACCGGCGCAATAGCGTTAGATGTCGCCGATCGCGCGACGCTACTTTGGCAAGCACTCGATTTTCTCGGGCAACATCCGCCGAGTGAGCTGCGCCATGAATCACTCGAAGCAGTACATGTCTGGGCGCGACAGCATTGGCGCAGAGAATCGATTCCTTCGGTAGCGGCGTTAGCTTATCTCGCTTAGCTCATGCGCCGATGGATCGCTTTTGGCACCATCGCTCATCACCAATTCGACTCGGCGGCTTTCGGCGAATTTCCGTTAACGCGGCCTATCTACCGACGAAAAAAACTCGCGAAGAGCGTTGCCGCCCTTCGCGAGTTGGAGGCTACTTCTTGTCGAGGCTAAGCGGACCGGAACCGAAAACCATGATGTAGATCATGGCGCCCATCATGGAAAGATTTTTCATGAACATGATTTGTTGGATGTAGGCTTGATCTTCCGGCATGGTCCAGAATGGGTGGAACACCAGCGTGACCGGAATCATCCATAGCAACATTATTAAAGCGGCGAGTCGCGCCTTCCAACCGAGGATGATCATCGCCGAACCACCGACTTCGACGACGATGGAGAGAATGAGCAGGAGCGTCGCCATGGGAAGTCCTTTCCCTGCCATCATCTCCGCCATTTGACCGAAACCGGTGATCTTGCCGATACCCGATAACAGGAAGATCAGGACAATTAAAATACGTCCAACCAGCGGACCGAACTTGTCGATTACAGGGTGCATGAACGACCTCCATCGATTGTTGGTTTTGGGCGGCATTGGTTACCGCCGCCGGTATCGTACTCCGCTGTGTACCGGCGGCAATCGCAACGATAAGACCGTTAATTTAGGCAGGCACAAAATGCGACATCTTTGTTCAACAGCCGCTCGCGTACACCGCACCCATATCGTGCTCATCGAGCGGATTTGGTTCTCGAATCTCGAAACATCTGACCCGTCCGTCTCCTAACGCCGTGCGGACTCGCGTATGACCGTTTTCTAATTTTTGGCTGTCGATGCCGCGTAGCGGCGGCTTTGTTGCCCGGAACAGCACGGGTGGGTTGAGCCTGCCGCCGGGTAGCGCGTCCGACGCGGCAGGAGCTGCCGGTTGGCTCGCGCTATAGTCTTCGGGATGGAGGCTGGTATCCGGTGTGGGGACTTGTTCAAAGCGGTTGTTGGGATCGGCAGCGGGATGAGAAGGTGGTGCGTTCCGAACGGGTCGTTGCAACGGCGCTTGCCGAGCGGGCGCGGCGGGGAGGGTTTGCAGGGTAATGCGAATATCCGGCGGGGTCGTCGCGACGCCTTGTCGGTCGGTGCGAAACGACCATTGCCAGAGCAGCGCGGTATGCAGCACCATCGAAACGACAACCAGCAAAAGTAGCCGTTGGCGATCGCTAGGCCGCGCTGTCGACAAGTGTACGAACGTCATTGGTAGCGCGCGAAGTCTATGATCTAGGCGAGATCGAACAGCAGAACTTCCGCCGGTTCCTGTGCCGCCAAACGTATTTCGTCGACAGCAGTGATCGCTGCGCCGTCGCCGGCGGCCAATGTTTGGTCGTCGATTCGGACGATTCCGTTCGCCACTTGTAGATAGGCTTTGCGGCCACGCGCTAATGGGTGACGAACCTCCTGACCGGTCGACAATGTCGCGGCATAAAGCTGTGCATCTTGGTGGACAACGACCGAGCCCGCACGTCCATCGGGGGAGGCGATGAGTCGCAACCGGTTTTGCAGCTCGGACGGGTCGACGTGTTGCTGTTCATAACTCGGCGCTAGTCCGGTTTGCGCCGGAATAATCCAAATCTGCAGAAAGTGCACGGGTTCGTTGGTCGAGGAATTGTATTCGCTGTGGCGCACGCCGGTGCCGGCAGACATACGCTGCACGTCGCCTCGGCAAATGACCGAACCGTTACCAAGGCTATCTTTGTGCTCCAGCGCACCGTCGAGCACGTAGCTGATGATTTCCATGTCGCGATGGCTGTGCGGCGCGAAGCCACCGCCGGGGGCGACACGGTCTTCGTTGATGACGCGTAGCGCACCGAAGCCCATGTAGGCCGGATCCTGGTAATCGGCAAACGAGAAGGTGTGGTGCGAATCCAGCCAGCCGTGGTTGGCATGGCCGCGTTCGGCGCTACGTCGAATCTGAAGCATAGAAATCTCCACCGGGAATGGGGTGTCAGACCGGATCTTAAGCTTGCAGTTTCCGGCTTGATAGCGAAGAATCCGCCGAAATATGCAAAGCCGAGAAGCGCTCAGCGCGCGCGGTCCGCTCGCGCAACAAATCCCCGGGTTCGTCCCGCGTCCCAGTCAGCAGGCCATGGCGCAAGCGGTGGAGACCGCGTTGGCCGAGCAGCGCGTGTTCGTCGCTGAATCGGGCACCGGCACCGGTAAGACCTTCGCCTATCTCGTGCCGGCCTTGCTCTCGGGCCTCAAGGTGATGATATCGACCGGCACGCGCAACCTGCAGGATCAATTGTTTCGCCGCGATCTGCCGTTGGTGCGCGATGCCCTTGGCATTCCGGTGCAGGCGGCGTTGCTCAAAGGTCGATCGAATTATCTTTGTTTGCATCGACTCGAACGCACGATCGCTGAAGGTCGTTTCACGGCGCGCAGCAGCAGCGCCGAGTTCCAGCGCATCCAAGGGTGGGCGCGGCGTACCAAGAGCGGTGATATTGCCGAGGTCGGCGATGTGCCGGAGGAATCGGAGCTGTGGCCGATGGTGACGTCAACCGTCGATAATTGCCTTGGCAGTCAGTGCACGGAATTCAATCGCTGCTTCGTCAACCGCGCCCGCCGTGAAGCGGCCACCGCGGAAATTATCGTTATCAATCATCATCTGTTTTTCGCCGATGTCAGCATGCGCGAAGAGGGTTTCGCGCAGCTACTGCCGGCGGCCGATGCCGTGATTTTCGACGAAGCGCATCAGTTGGCCGACATCGCCAGCGATTTTTTTGGCGCGTCGTTCTCCAGCCATCAACTGCGTAATCTTTGTCGCGATTCCATCGCCGAAGATATTAAAGAGCAGAGCGGCTTGCGCGAGCTGCGGCCGGTGGCAGAGGCGGCTGATCGTGCGGTGTTGGATTTTCGGCTCGCGCTCGGTACGCCGTTGCGGCGCGTGCCGTGGGCCGACGTCGCCGGTACCGACGAGGTGGTGGCGGCGTTGCATGTCCTGCAGGAATCGCTGTCAGAGTTGGCGCAGGTGCTCGACGCGGTCGCCGCCCGCGGACCCGGTCTCGCCAATTGCGCGCGGCGGGCGACCGCGTTGCTTGAACGATTGGAGCAAATCACCCGCGGCGACGATCTCGATCAAGTGGCGTGGGTGGAAACGGCGGCACGCAGCTTCATGATTCGGTTAACACCGCTCGACGTCGCGCGTTCGTTTCAAGACCGCGTGCGCGGTATCGGTACCAAGGCCTGGATCTACACGTCGGCGACGCTTGCTATCGGCGACGATTTCACGCACTTCACCGCACGCTTGGGGTTGGACGCGCAGACCGCGCGCTGGACCAGTCCATTCAACTACGAGCAACAGGCGTTACTGTACATTCCGCGGTCGTTGCCGGAGCCGAGCGCGCCGACGTTCACCGCCAAGGTGGTCGAGGCGGCGTTGCCGGTGTTGCGCGCCAGCCGCGGCCGCGCCTTCTTCCTCTTTACCAGCCACCGTGCATTGAAGATCGCCGCCGAGCTGTTGCAGGGCCGGCTCGAGCATCCATTGCTGGTGCAAGGGACGATGGGCCGAGCACGTCTGCTCGATACGTTCGTTGCCGCTGGCGATGCGGTGCTGCTCGGCACCGGCAGTTTCTGGGAGGGCGTCGATGTCCGCGGTCCGGCCTTGTCGTGCGTCATTATCGATAAATTTCCGTTTGCCGCGCCAGACGATCCGGTGTTGAAAGCACGTGCCGCTGCTTGTGCCGCCGCCGGCGGTAATCCGTTTATGGAGTATCAGTTGCCGGAGGCAGTGTTGTCGCTGAAGCAAGGCGCCGGTCGATTGATTCGCAGTTTGGAAGATCGCGGCGTGCTGATGCTGTGCGATCCGCGCATTTATAACCGTAGCTACGGTAAATTGTTTTTAGAAAGCCTGCCGCCGATGCCGCAGACGCGCTCGCTCGCCGACGTCGAACGTTTTTTCGAAACGATGACGACGGTAGATGGTGCTGCCTGAGGGAAAAATATAGCGTGGCCACTTCGCTGCCCACGTTTGTATTTGAATCCGCGTGGGCAAAAAAACATTGCCCACCCTACAACAGCCACATTCCCTCCCCCGCAACAGCGGGGGGTGAGGCGGGGCATTCGCGAGTGTCCAGTGGACACTCGCGCCGCCGAACGGGCGCGCTGAGGTTTGCGCGCACTGGGCGGGACTGGTTAGGGTGGGGGGCGAGTTGAATGGGCTTTTGCGGTTGTTGTTGCCGTTAATCCCCGTGTGGCGCATTCCGAGCATCGGAGCTTTTGGCCTCGACGCGCGCAGGAAGCGCGCGGTCTGGCTCAACACAGGGATGTGTTGTGCCAGACATAGTTGGTAGCCAAAAGTGAGAAGCGCAGGAAGGCTTTGCGCCACCCCGGGGTGTGCTTCTCTTTGGTTACTTTCTCTTGCACAAGCAAGAGAAAGTAACCCTGGGCTGCGGGGCGGAGCATCCCGCTGATTACATTTATTATCTCGACCAGCATCGCCCTCATTAAGAGGGCGATTCAACCTAGAGCCACAACATATACCCCGCCTCAAACCGATTCCCCAGCGACGCATGGAACGGCAAGATACGAATCTTGTACGACTGCAACCCCGGCAAACGCGGCTTGAGATCCAATCGAAACTCGGTCTCGCCGGTGGCGGAATTAACGGCGCCCGGAATAAACACATGCGTATCGTGCCGCACGAACTCACCACTCTCGGTATCGGTACCGACCAGGCACTCGACCAACACATCCTCCGGCGTCAGCTCGTCGAGAAACGCGGCGACCCGGATCGGCAGAATATTACCGGCGATGATTTCCAGTTGCGGTGCATCGACGCGGCGCAGTCGCACTTTTGGCCAACTGCCATCGACTTTCCGTCGCCAGGCAGCAATCTCTTTCGCGCGCCCATAGTTATTGCCAGACATCGTCAGACGTTGGCGGCGGGCGTAGGTGTAATACTTGCGCACGTAGTCCATCACCATGCGCTGCGAGTTGTAATGGGGAATGAGCGACTTCATCGACGCTTTCGAGCGCCGCACCCAACCTTCCGAGTAGCCGTGACTGGTGCGGGTGTAGTAGAGCGGCACGACTTGCTTTTCCAGCGTATCGAGCAACTCCTGCGCTTCTTCTTTATCGCGGTAGGCGCGATCGTAAGACGGCCCGTGTGGTGTAATCGCCCAACCGTTCTCGCCGTTGTAACCCTCGCCCCACCAGCCATCGAGCACGGATAGATTAATCACGCCATTGATACCGGCCTTCTCGCCGGAAGTGCCGCTCGCTTCGAGCGGATACTCGGGCGTGTTGAGCCAGACGTCGACGCCGGTGACCAGCCGCCGCGCCAACGCCTGATCGTAACCTTCCAGCAGAATAATGCGGCCCTGAAACTCCGGCCGCAACGAGTACTCGTGAATGGTCTTGATCATCGCCTGCGCCGGGATGTCGTGCGGATGTGCTTTACCGGCGAAGATGATCACCGCCGGCCGCTGCGGATCGTTGAGCAGGCGCGCCAACCGCGGCAGGTCGTGGAAGATCAGCGTCGAACGTTTGTAAGTGGCGAAGCGGCGAGCGAAACCGAGAACCAGCGTGTCGATCGCGTCCGGTGTGAGATGTTCGGTCAGTCGGTCGATCAATGATTCGCTGTAGCCGTTGCGGCGATATTGAAACAATGCGCGTTGCCGTACCTCTTCCAACATCTCGCTCTTCAGCGATTGACGTAAGCTCCAAAAGCTGTGTGCCGGAATGCTATCGATCTGTTGCCAGTACTGTTCGTTCAGCAGCTCATTGCGCCAGCCGCCGCCGAAGCGCATGTCGAATAGATTGGCCCACTCGCGCGCCAGGAATGTCGGCACGTGCACACCGTTGGTGATGTAGCCGAGTGGATTCTCTTCCGGCGGTACCTGCGGCCAAACGAATGCCGACATGCGCGCAGCGACATCGCCGTGAATACGCGAGACGCCGTTACGAAAGCGTGAGCCGCGTAACGCTAATGCCGTTTGATTGAAGCCGCCGAGATTGGTCGGCGTCGAGCCGAGCGCCAGGAACTGCTCCATCGGTACGCCGAGTTGTTTGACGAAGTTACCGAAATAACTCTGCATCAATTGATAGTCGAAGATGTCGTGTCCGGCCGGTACCGGCGTGTGCGTCGTGAAGACGGTGTTGGCCGCCGTTGCTTCGAGCGCGCTATCGAAGTCGAGCCCTTCGGCGACGAGTTCACGACAACGTTCGAGAATTAGAAATGCCGCATGACCTTCATTGATGTGCCACACCGTCGGCTTGAGACCGATCGCCCCGAGCGCGCGGGCGCCGCCGATGCCGAGCACGATCTCTTGTTGAATGCGGGTGTTGATATCGCCGCCGTAGAGCTGATAAGTGATGCGTCGATCGGCTTCGGCATTTTCCGGCAGATCGCTGTCGAGCAAATACAGCGTGATGCGGCCGGCTTTGGCTTTCCATACTTTGAGCGTGACGCGGCGACTGGGCAGCTCGACATCGACGTGCACTTCTTGACCGTCGGCATTGATCGCCGGCGTGATCGGTAGATCGTTGAAGTGGGTCGGCATGTAATGCGCGACCTGATTGCCCTGACCGTCGATGGTCTGAATGAAGTAGCCTTGGCGATAGAGCATGCCGATGCCGACGAATGGAATGCCGAGATCGCTCGCTGCTTTGCAATGATCGCCGGCGAGGATGCCGAGACCGCCGGAATAAATCTGAAAGCTTTCGTGAAAGCCGAACTCGGCGCAGAAGTAAGCGACGAGATCGTTTTCGTCTATCAGTCCGCGACACGGCGACTTGGTCGTCGGCGTCTGATGATAGTTGTCGTAGCTGGACAGGACACGTTTGTAGTCCTCCATAAAGATGCGGTCTTCCGCCGCTTCGTCGAGCCGCTGTTGCGAAACGCGGCGTAGGAACACTTTCGGGTTATGCCGGCACGACTCCCACAACTCTGGATCCAATCGGTAGAACAGATTGCGAACGGAACGTTCCCAGCTGTAGAACAGATCGTCGGCAAGCTCGCTAAGACGCGTGAGTGTCGTGGGGATGACCGGCTGAACTTCGAGCGTATAACGTGTTCCGTTCATTGATTTCCTATCAGGGGTCGAGAGGCGAGCGCCGCTGCCATTCGCTGGGCGGTGTGCGCTGGCAGTATAGCCGCTCCCTGCAGGCAAAAACCAGATCGTTCCCGTGCTTACGACCCTATCTGATAATCTGCGCGCCGTGCGTAAATCCGATTTCCATTTTGACTTACCCGATGAATTGATCGCGCAGCGTCCGGCGTCGCCGCGCACGTCGTCACGGTTGTTGCATATCGATGCAGTGACCGGTGTGCCGATCGATCGGCAGTTTTTTGATTTGCCGCAGTTGTTAGCTCCCGGCGATTTGCTGGTTCTGAACAACACGCGCGTCATTCCGGCGCGGTTATACGGCGCGAAGGAAACCGGCGGTCGAGTTGAAGTACTGATCGAGCGTGTACTCGGTACGAATCGCGCGTTAGCGCAGATGCGCGCCTCTAAGTCATCGAAGCCGGGTCAGCGACTGCTACTCGAAGAGGAGTTGCGCGCGACCGTGCTCGGTCGCAAAGACGAGTTTTACGAATTGGTGTTTGACATCGATGTGCCGTTGGCGGAAGTGCTCGAGCGTTATGGTCATGTGCCGCTGCCGCCATACATTGCCCGCAGCGATACGCCGGTAGATCGTGAGCGTTATCAAACGGTGTACGCACGCGATCCCGGTGCGGTCGCGGCGCCGACCGCCGGCTTGCATTTCGACAACGAAATGTTCGATCGTTTGAAGGCGCTCGGTGTCGAGTGTGTGTTCGTGACGTTGCATGTCGGTGCTGGAACGTTTCAACCGTTGCGCGCCGAGGAGATCGAAGGCCAGCGGTTGCATGCTGAGTCGGTGCACGTGTCAGCGGCGACATGCGCCGCGATCGAACGCGCGCATGCGCAAGGACGGCGTGTGGTCGCGGTCGGGACGACAGTGGTGCGGGCGTTGGAGACAGCGGCAGAGGAGGGCACGCTCGCGCCGTATGAGGGTGAGACCGATATCTTTATATATCCTGGTTATCGCTTCAGAGTGGTGGATGCGCTTATCACGAATTTTCATTTGCCCGAGTCGTCGTTGCTAATGTTGGTTTGCGCGTTCGCGGGGACTGAGCGCGTGCTCGATGCGTATCGGCATGCGGTTCAGCAGCGGTATCGGTTTTACAGTTATGGGGATGCGATGTTTGTTTCGCGGGTGGGTGGTTGAGATGGAATCGCCCCAACGGGGCGATTCCACACTATTGCGAGCCGAAGCCGACCCCCCGATACTTCGTGCCATGAAATTCGAGCTAATTACCACCGACGGTCCCGCCCGCCGTGGCCGTATGCATTTTGCCCGAGGTACCGTTGAGACACCGGCGTTCATGCCGGTCGGTACCTACGGCACCGTCAAAGCCATGACACCCGAAGAACTGCGCGAGATCGGCGCCGAGATCATTCTCGGTAACACGTTCCATCTCATGTTGCGCCCGGGTGTAGAAATCATTCGCGCGCACGGAGGGCTACATGGATTCAGTCATTGGAACGGTCCGATCCTAACCGACTCCGGCGGGTTTCAAGTCTGGAGCCTCGGCAAGCTGCGCAAGCTCACGGAAGAGGGCGTCTGGTTTCAATCGCCGATCGACGGCGGCAAGGTATTCCTCGGGCCCGAACGCGCTATCGAGGTCCAGCAAGGGCTCGGCTCCGACATCATTATGGTGTTCGACGAATGTACGGCCTATCCGGCGACCGAAGACGAAGCGCGTGCGTCGATGGAGTTGTCGCTGCGTTGGGCGGCACGTTGTCGGACGGCGCATGCAGATGCGCCGGGCGCGTTGTTCGGTATCGTGCAGGGTGGCATGCATTTGTCCTTGCGCGAGCAATCGTTGGATGGATTGAAGCAGATCGGCTTCGACGGCTATGCGCTTGGGGGGTTATCGGTAGGCGAGCCGAAGGAAGAGATGCTGCATGTCGTCGAGCAGCTGGCGCCGCAGATGCCGGCAGATCGGCCGCGCTATTTAATGGGTGTCGGCACGCCGGAAGATCTGGTCGACGCCGTCAGCCGCGGCATCGATATGTTCGATTGTGTGATGCCGACCCGCAACGCCCGCAATGGCTGGTTGTTCACCCGTACTGGCAATCTCAAGATACGCAACAGCCGCCACGCCGCCGACACCACGCCGATCGATCCCGCCTGCAGCTGTTACACCTGTCGGCACTACTCGCGTTCGTATCTTCGGCACCTGCAGCAATCGAATGAAATCCTGGGCGCCCGGCTGGCGACCTTGCACAATCTTTATTATTACCAGGAGCTGATGCGCGATTTACGCGCTGCTATTGCGGAAAAAAGGCTGGATGATTTCGTCAATAAGTTTTATCGTATGCGCCGCCCGGACGCCCAGAACGACGAATAAAGGGTTATTTCGAGGGCCGGTGCAACAAATTCTTCGGGGTTCCATCTGGTAGCTCCCCCTGATTGGCTTAGTTAATTAAGGAAAACGACATGAACTTGTTTTTCATCGAGAATGCTTGGGCCGACGCCCCAGCCGCCGCTGGCGCTCAAAGCGGTAACCCGATGAGTATGATCATCATGATGGGCGGCATGTTTGCCATCTTCTACTTCCTGCTCATCCGGCCGCAGCAAAAACGTGCCAAAGAACACAAAGCCATGATCGACGCGATCGCCAAGGGCGACGAAGTCGTGGCCGCCGGTGGTTTGCTGGGACGGGTCACGCACATCGCCGACAACATCGTGACGATCGAGATCGCCGATAAGGTCGAGATCAAAGTGCAGCGGCCGGCGATCCAAGCCGTGTTGCCTAAGGGAACTATCAAATAAGGCCCGGCGTCCAACGCCTCGGGCACAAGCCCTCCTTAAAATATAAAGACATGAATCGCTATCCGCTCTGGAAGTACCTCATCGTACTGGCTGCGTTCGTGTTCGCGGTAATCTACGCGTTACCGAATGTTTTCGGTGAAGACCCTGCCATCCAAATTTCGCCGACACGCACGACCAAGGTCGATGCGACAACGCTCGCGCGCGTCGAGCGGGTGTTGAAGCAGGCGAACATTGAATACCGCGGTACGGTGCTCGATGAAACTAGCGCCAAAGTACGCTTTGGCGATCCCGAGGTTCAACTCCGGGCGCGTGATTTAGTGCAAACAGAGTTAGGCGACACATACACCGTTGCCGTAAACTTGCTGCCGGCGACGCCGCGGGCGCTGCAAGTGCTCGGCGCGAAGCCGATGTATCTCGGTCTCGACTTGCGTGGTGGCGTGCACTTCCTCATGCAGGTCGACACGCGCGCGGTCTTGAAGAAGGCCTCGGAAAACGCCGCCGACGATATACGTCGCGTACTGCGCGAAGCGAAGGTGCGTTACGTCACGGTCAATCGTCTCGAGAGCGGAGCGGTCGAAACGGTGTTTCGCGACGCTGCGCAATTCGAGCAAGCGCGCGACGTGGTGCGCAAAGAGCTGCGTGATCTTGAGCTCAGCGATAACCGACGTGATTCGGAATATGTGTTAACGGCACGTATGAGCGAGAAGGTGTTGCTGGATAAACACCGTTACGCGCTGGAGCAGAACATTACGGCGTTGCGCAACCGCGTCAACGAGCTCGGTGTCGCCGAGCCGGTGATCCAGCAGCAAGGTCAAGATCGTATCGTCGTCCAGCTGCCGGGTGTGCAAGACACGGCACGCGCGAAAGAGATCCTCGGACGCACCGCTACCCTTGAGATCATGTTGGTCGATGAGGGCGCCAACACCGGCGATACGTCGATCGGCACTAAGATGTATCGTATGCGCGACGGTCGACAGATCCCGCTCAAGAATCGCGTTATCTATTCGGGCGAGAACATCATCGACGCTGCGCCCGGTTTCGACAGTCGCACCAATCAGTCCATCGTCTCCATCACGCTTGATGCTCGTGGCGCTGCCATCAACCAGCGCGTCACCGGCGAGAACGTCAACAAGCGCATGGCGGTGGTCTATATCGAGATCAAGTCCAAGTCCAAGCTCGATGCCAACGGCCAACCAGTGCTCGATGCCGAAGGCCGACCGGTACGCGTCAGCGAACGCGTCGAAGAAGTCATTACCGCGCCGGTCATTCGCCAGCAGCTGGGCAAGCGTTTCCAGATCGAAGGCCTCGACAACACCCAGGAAGCGAACGAGTTATCATTGCTGTTGCGCGCCGGTGCCTTAGCGGCTCCGGTTGAAATCATTGAAGAGCGTACCATCGGCCCGAGCCTCGGCGCCGATAACATTCAGCGTGGATTTCACTCAACCTGGATCGGTTTCGCCGCGATCGCCGTGTTCATGATTCTTTATTATGCCGCGTTCGGTGTTATTTCGATCCTGGCGCTAGCGGTGAACGTATTGCTGCTGCTGGCATTGTTGTCGATTATGCAGGCGACGTTGACCTTGCCCGGTATGGCCGGTATCGCGCTGACCGTTGGTATGGCGATCGATGCCAACGTGCTGATCAACGAACGTATCCGCGAAGAACTGCGCAACGGTAATACGCCGCACGCCAGTATCTTTGCCGGTTATGAGCGTGCCTTCGGTACCATTCTCGATTCCAATATCACCACCTTGATCGCCGGCTTGGCGTTGCTTGCGTTCGGTTCCGGCCCGGTCAGAGGCTTCGCGGTGGTGTTGTGTCTCGGTATTCTCACTTCCATGTTCAGCGCGGTGATGGTATCGCGTGCCATCGTCAACCTGTACTACGGCAATCGCCGCAAGCTCGAACGGGTCGCCATCGGCAACACCGCTTGGCATAAGGCCTGAGGTAAGTAGCCATGGAATTTTTCAGAATTCGTAAAGACATTCCGTTCATGCGCTATGCGCTGATCTTCAACGTGATCTCGATCATCACGTTTGTGCTGGCGGTGGTGTTTTTGATAACCAAAGGGTTGAACCTCGGCGTCGACTTCACCGGCGGTACGGTGATGGAAGTCAGCTACGCGCAGCCGGCGAACGTACCGGAGATTCGGAGCTCGCTGGAGAAGCTTGGCTTGCACGATGTTGCCGTGCAGAACTTCGGTACTTCGCGCGATGTGCTGATTCGATTGCCGGTGGATGTGCTGATTCGATTGCCGGTGAAAGAGGGCGTCAGCAGCGCCAAGCTTTCCGATTCTGTCATGGAGTCGTTGCGTAAGGCCGATCCGTCGGTTCAGAAGCGACGCGTCGAGTTTGTCGGTCCACAAGTAGGTAAAGAGCTGTTCGAGAACGGCGCGATGGCGCTGTTGGTCGTTTCCGCCGGTATCGTGTTGTATCTATGGTTCCGCTTCGAGTGGAAGTTCGGCGTTGCTGCCATCATCGCCAACCTGCATGACGTCGTCATCATTCTCGGCTGCTTTGCGTTCTTCCAGTGGGAGTTTTCGCTGACGGTGTTGGCGGCAGTGTTGGCTATCTTGGGTTATTCGGTGAACGAATCGGTCGTCGTGTTCGACCGAGTGCGCGAGAACTTCCGCAAGATGCGCAAGGCCACCGTACCGCAGATCATCGACAACGCCATCACCAGCACGATGTCGCGTACGATCATCACCCACGGTTGTACGCAGTTGGCAGTGTTGTCCATGCTGCTGTTCGGCGGTGAGACGCTGCATTACTTCGCGTTGGCCCTGACCATCGGCATTCTCTTCGGCATTTATTCGTCGGTGCTCGTCGCCAGCCCGATCGTCATGTGGCTCGGTGTTTCACGCGAAGACATGCTGCCGCCGAAGAAAGAAACCGCCGAATCCACCCCCTGATTCCAATCTTGTCGTAACAACCGCTGCCGGTGGTATCGGCAGCGGCGTTCGTATCGCCCTTTCCCCGCATTGCCCGACGGTGCGATTTGCACCACGTCGCTGCGCTTATCCATCGTCGCGCTCGTTCGCAGTGCATCCGGCCGAGACTATTTTTTTATAACGTCGCTGTTTTCGCGGCGATTCCGCGTTTTCTTCTCTTTTCTGCGTTGGCACGTGCATTGCTATAGCGTTAGCGGACAGTAACGGTGCTAAACGGATGACCACTCAACACAAGGTTTTACTGGCGGCGCAACGGCACGATCGCGCGCTTCTTATTGAGCATGCATTGGCAGCGGCCAAGCATCACGCTGTCGCCGCCATCGCCCACGATGACGACCTCATGCTCGGTGTACGTCGCTCGCACGCCGACGCCATGATCGTCGAGGCGGACGAGTCGACGCCGCATATGCTCACGCAATGGGGCCGCATCATGCGCAGCCAACCACTGCCGATCGTGGTATTTGTCGATCGCGGCGACGCCACCTGCGTGCGGATGGCGGTGCAAGCGGGCGTCAGTGCTTTTGTCGTCGACGGCCTTAAGCGTGAGCGCGTTTTGCCGGTACTCGAAGCGGCGGTAACCCGGTTTCAGCAGTTTGTCCTGTTGCGCGAGCAACGCGACGAGGCGATTACTCGGCTAGCCGAGCGTCGCGATATCGAGCGTGCCAAGGGTGTCTTAATGCGCCGGCGCAATCTCAACGAACAAGCGGCCTATTCGACGTTGCGACAAATGGCGATGGACCGCGGCATGCGCATGATCGACGTGGCCGAGAGCTTGTTGACGGCGGAGGACCTGTTGCTGCGGAGTTAGAAGTTAGCTTGGCGAACGCCGGCACAAAGAAGTGCCGCGGCTCGGAATGTACCTATCGGTAAACGGCGGATCAACGGCGATTCGCTAACGGACAACGGCGTCCACTCGGCGGGGTAACCCCCGCAGATGGACGCCTTTTTATTTTTAACGCAGCGAAAGGAGGGTGACACATGAGCAAATACAAGAAAGCACAATCCCAGGCTATTTGCCGACGCGATTTTTTGCGTACCGCAGTCGTTGGAACCGGTTTTGCCGCCTTGGGCTTAGCCGGTTTGCGTACAAAGGCGTGGGCGGCGGGTTCGGACGCGCCGGAGAAACCGGAAGTGAACATCGGTTTTATCCCGTTGACCGATTGCGCCAGCGTAGTCGTCGCTTCCGAACTCGGCTTCGACAAGAAATACGGCATAAAAATTACGCCGAGCAAAGAAGCCAATTGGGCGTCGGTACGCGACAAGCTGGTTAACGGCGAGCTCGATGCGTCGCATGTGCTCTATGGGTTGATCTACGGGGTGCACCTGGGCGTCGGCGGTCCGAAGAAAGATATGGCCATCTTGATGAGCCTGAATCACAACGGCCAAGCAATTACGTTGACGAACCAGTTCAAAGCAAAACGCGCGGTCGACGGCGCCGGTCTCAAGAAGTTGATCGATACCGAGAAACGCGAGTACACATTCGCTCACACGTTCCCAACCGGTACCCACGCGATGTGGATTTATTACTGGCTCGCCGCTCACGGTATCGATCCGTTCAAGGACGTAAAGACCATCACCGTGCCGCCGCCGCAAATGGTGGCCAACATGCGCGTCGGCAACATGGACGGCTATTGTGTCGGTGAGCCGTGGAACGCGCGGGCGATTCAAGACAACGTCGGTTTTACTGCCGTCACGACCCAAGAAATCTGGAAGGACCATCCGGAGAAGGTACTCGGCACGACCGCCGAGTTCGTGCACAAGTATCCCAACACCGCACGCGCCATGGTCGCCGCCATTATCGATGCCGGCAAGTACATCGACACGATGGCCAATCGGCTGAAGGTCGCGCAAATCATCGCGCAAAAGTCGTACGTCAATACCGCCGAAGACGTCATCGTCGGCCGCATGCAGGGCCAATACGACAACGGCAATGGTAAGAAGTGGAAGGACGACAATTACCTGAAGTTTTACAACGACGGCAAGGTCACGTTTCCTTATCTGTCCGATGGCATGTGGTTCCTAACGCAGCACAAGCGCTGGGGATTGCTAAAAGAGGACGTTGACTACCTGGCGGTCGCGAAGCAAGTGAATCAGGTCGCACTCTACCGGCAGGCGGCGACCTTGGCCAAAGTCTCTGCGCCCGTTAGCGAAATGCGCACGGCCAAGCTCATCGACGGCGTGGTCTGGGATGGCAGCAATCCGAAACTGTATGCCGGTAACTTCAAAGTCCGAGCGTGATGCTCAGGCCGAGTGCGGAAGGAGAAACCCGATGAGCGTGGTGCCGATGAAGAAAGAAAAACCAGCGATGCTGGCGGCGGCGATAGCCGTGGCCAACGCGAGATCCGTGCCGTTGATGACACCGGTCACTGGCCGTTCGCGTGCGTCGGTAGCTTGGCAGAGCGTGCGCCGTCACGTGGTGCCGCCGGTTCTCGGCCTATTGTTGTTCACGCTGTTGTGGGCCTTGATCGCCGGGCAGACCGAGTTACCGGGACCGGTGAAGACATGGCAGTCGGCGGTGGATGTATTCCGCCACCCGTTTTATCAAAACGGTCCGAACGATCAAGGTATCGGCTGGAACGTCCTGCATTCGCTCACACGCGTCGGTATAGGGTTCGGTCTGGCGGCGTTAGTCGGCATACCGTGCGGATTTCTGCTCGGTTATGTCGAATTTCTGCGGAAGATGGCGGCGCCGATCGTTAGCCTGTTGCGGCCGGTGTCGCCGCTGGCATGGTTACCGATAGGACTGTACGTGTTTAAGCAGGCGCAGCCGGCGGCGGTTTGGGTGATCTTCATTTCCAGCGTCTGGCCGATGCTGCTCAACACCGCCACCGGCGTTATGCAGATGCCACAGGATTACCTCAACGTCGCTCGTGTGTTGAAGTTGCCACCGTGGACACTGTTCAGCCGCATTCTCTTCCCGGCGGTATTGCCGCATGTGCTCACCGGCGTGCGCTTATCGATCGGCGTCGCGTGGTTGGTGATTGTGGCGGCCGAGATGCTGACCGGCGGCGTCGGTCTCGGTTTTTGGGTATGGGACGAGTGGAACAACTTGAATGTGGAACACATCATCATCGCCATCTTCGTTGTCGGCGTCGTCGGATTGTTGCTCGAGCAAATGATTTTGCTCGTCGCCCGTCGTTTTCGCTATTAGGAGGAACAACCGTGGAACGGTACGTGCAAATCGAGAACGCGCATATGGTGTTCGATACCCGCGGCGGGTGTTATGTCGCCTTGTCCGACGTCAATCTGAACATTCGTCAGGGTGAGTTCGTTTCGATCATCGGTCATTCGGGTTGCGGCAAGTCGACATTGCTGAATTTGGTCGCCGGACTGATCGAACCTACCAGCGGTGTGTTGCTGTCGGGCGGTCGTGAAATCGCCGGCCCCGGGCCGGATCGGGCGGTCGTGTTCCAAAACCATTCGTTGTTGCCGTGGCTGACTTGCTTCGGCAACGTTTATCTTGCGGTCGAGCGCGTGTTCGGTCAGACCGAAAGTAAGGCCGACCTGAAACGACGCACGCGCGATGCGTTGGCGTTGGTCGGGTTGACCGACGCCGAGCAAAAATATCCGCATGAAATTTCCGGTGGCATGAAGCAGCGGGTCGGCATCGCCCGCGCGCTAGCCATTCAGCCGAAGGTATTGCTGCTCGACGAGCCGCTCGGCGCGCTCGATGCGCTGACGCGCGCTAATCTTCAGGAAGAACTGATGCGTCTGGTCGACAAGGTCGGCACGACCACAATGATGGTGACGCACGATGTCGACGAAGCGGTGCTGTTATCCGATCGCATCGTCATGATGACCAACGGCCCGGCCGCGACCATCGGCAAGATATTGGAAGTGCATTTGCCGCGGCCGCGTCGGCGAGTGGAGCTAACGGAAGACTCGACCTACAACGGTTATCGTCGCGAGGTGTTGAAGTTTCTGTACGAGCAGAAAGATAAAGCGGTCGCTTAAGCGGCAAGTTTGGAAAATGGGTGGGGCAAAGTATAGCTCCTACCCCTACATTGCACGATCGGAGGTTCCAGGCTCGAAAATTGCCATTTTTTGCCTGGCCGGCAAGACTCCAGACGTGACCAGCCCTTGCGCATTGGCCCCCGGCCGATTACGTTATCCCGCATTATTCTCACGAAAGCAGCTCTATCGCATGCGTTGCCCGTTTTGCTCTGCCGATGAAACCCGCGTAATCGACTCGCGCCTGACCGAGGAGGGTGATTCTGTGCGCCGTCGGCGCGAGTGCGAGGTCTGTGCCGAGCGCTTCACGACCTTCGAACGTGCTGAGCTGCGCTTGCCACAAGTCATCAAGTCCGACGGTCGGCGCGAGGCATTCAACGAAGCGAAATTGCAGGCCGGCCTGTCGCGGGCGCTGGAAAAGCGGCCGGTGGACGCGGCTGCGGTCGAGGCCATGCTCGGCCGCATTCGTCACAAGCTGATCGCCTGCGGCGAGCGTGAGGTGGCAACACGGCGGATCGGTGAATGGCTGATGGAAGAGCTGCGCGAGATCGATCCGGTCGCCTATGTGCGTTTCGCCTCGGTCTATCGCAGCTTCCAGGACGTCGATGCGTTTCGCGAGGAAGTGCAGCGATTGCAGAGCGAGCCGCCGTCGGAGTCGCGCCGCAAGCAGTTGCGCTTACTGCCGGAAGAACCGGCGGATAACACCGAGACTGACACCCATACCAATACCGACGCGCCGCGCCGCGGCCGGCGCCCCGCCAGCGGTCGCAAGCCATGAACTTTACCGTTGCTGACACGCGCCACATGGCGCGCGCGCTCGAGCTTGCGCAGCGTGGGCTTTATACCACCGATCCTAATCCGCGCGTCGGTTGCGTCATCGTCAAAGACGGCATTGTTGTTGGCGAAGGCTGGCACCAACGCGCCGGCGAAGCGCATGCCGAGGTACACGCGTTGGCCGCCGCCGGTGAACGGGCGCGTTCTGCCGATGTGTATGTGACATTAGAACCGTGCAGTCATACCGGGCGAACCCCGCCGTGTGTCGACGCCTTAGTGCGCGCCGGCGTGCGGCGTGTGATCGTTGCCACCGGCGATCCAAATCCGCGCGTGAATGGCCAAGGGCTCGAGCGCCTGCGTGCTGCCGGTATTTCCGTCGACGTTGGTCTTTTGGTGGCGCAAGCGGAATCGTTGAATTCGGGTTTCATCAGTCGCATGCGCCACGGCCGGCCGTATGTACGTCTTAAGATCGCCGCTAGTCTCGACGGACGTACCGCGCTGGCGAGCGGCGAGAGTCGTTGGATCACGGGTGCAGCGGCGCGCGCCGACGTGCAGCATTGGCGTGCACGCAGCTCGGCGATCCTTACCGGCATCGGCACCGTATTGGCGGACGATCCGGCGTTGACGGTGCGCGATTTCGATATCGGTCGGCAACCGCTGCGTGTAGTCGCCGACAGCAGCTTGCGCATGTCGACGACGGCGCAAATGTTGCGTTTGTCCGGACCCACGTTGATCGCGACGACGAGCGTTAACGACGACCGAATCGCGGCATTGACCGGCGCCGGTGCCGAGGTCGTGTGCCTGCCGGCGGCGGATAAAGTCGATTTGGCCGGTGTCATGCGGTTGCTCGCCGAGCGTCAAATCAATGAACTGCTAGTTGAGGCGGGCCCGCACTTGTGCGGTGCGTTGTTAGCGCAAGGGCTGGTCGACGAATTACTGATGTATTTCGCGCCGCACTTGCTGGGCGATGCCGGACGCGGCATGTTCCACTTGCCGTTCATTACAAGTATGACCGACCGCGTCGCACTGGAAATTATCGATACACGTGTCGTTGGTAACGATTGGCGCATTCGCGCGCGGCCGACGACGAACAACTGAGGCAAAGCATGTTTACCGGTATTGTCGAAGCAGTGGGTGTGTTGCGTACGATCGAACGGCGTGACGGCGATGTGCGCGCCGTTATCGGTGCCGGCACGCTCGATCTGGCGGATGTGAAGATCGGCGACAGCATTTCCACCGGCGGTGTTTGTTTAACGGTTTCCGTGCTGACGGCCGATTCCTTCGAAGTCGATATTTCCGCCGAGACGCTGGCGTGCACGACCTGGAATCAACGTCGCGTCGGCGATCGGCTCAATTTGGAAAAAGCATTAGCCGTCGGTCAACGGTTAGGGGGTCACTTGGTTTCCGGCCATGTCGACGGAATCGGCACACTCGAGGCGCGAACCGCCCAAGACCGCTCGATCGTGATGCGGTTTGCGGCGCCGCCGGCGTTGGCACGCTACATCGCCGAGAAGGGATCGATTTGTATCGACGGCGTGAGTCTCACGGTCAACCGAATCGACGGTGCACGGTTCGAAGTGAATTTGGTACCCCATACGCTGGAGGTAACGACGCTCGGGCAGCTACAAGGCGGCGATGCGGTGAATATCGAAATCGATTTGATTGCGCGCTATTTAGAAAGGTTGCTCGCCGGCGGCGTTTCACTTCCCACGTAAATTTTCATCGCGCTGTATGCGCTGTTCTGTTGCGGCGTGGGCGGACGATGTTGCCTTGCGTTCGGCTCTGATCGGCGTCGGTTTCGGTGCGACGGCGGCAACGAGCCTACTGCGTGCGCGGGCCGGTTGGGGTGTCACTGGTGTGTTGGCAGGCGCGAGCTCGGCAGTTGCCGTTTGCGGCGATGGGCTGCTACGACCCGGATAGAGCCCAAGCAGATAGAGTAGAGCGCACGCCGCCGCTACTAGCAGCAAATCCACAGCGAAGCCGGCCAGCACGCGTCGACCCGAATCATGCGACTTCGACAGCACCGGCACCGGGCCATAAGCGTTGGCCGGTAACACAGTATCGATCAGTCGATCGTGGGTAAGCCCGAGCTTGGCCAACGCTAGGCGGAATTCAGCAGCGCTGCGATATCGCCGTTCAGGTTCTTTCTCGATGGCCTTGAGAATTACGCGCTCCAGCGCCGGTGGTAATGACGGCTCCAGCTTGCTCGGCCGCGGTGGTAGCTCTTGCACATGGGCATGCATCAGCGCGTAGTCGGTGTGACGTTCGAACGGCAAGCGGCCGGTGACGGCCTCGTACAGGCTGACGCCAAGCGTATAAATATCGGAGCGAGCATCGACCGGCTGGCCGCGGACCTGCTCCGGCGAAATGTAGAGCAGGGTGCCGACCATCGTTCCCAGGGGATATACATCGTGGTCCGGCAGCTTGGCCACGCTGAAGTCCATGATCTTTACTTGCCCGCCGGTCGTGATGAATAAATTGCTCGGTTTGAGATCGCGGTGGACCACGCCCATCTCGTGCAAATGTGCCAGGCCGCGCAGTGCTTGATCGAAGATGCCAATCGCTTGGTCGGCCGGTAGTACGCCGCGCGACTTTAGGCGTTGCTCGAGCGTTTCGCCCTGGCTGTATTCGAGCACCAACACCGCGGCGTTCGGCGTTTCGAGCAATGAGTAGAGCGTAATGACATGTGGGCTGCGCAACCGCGCCTGTGCTTGGGCCTCGTTGCGGAAGCGGTTGAGCGCCTCGGATTGCTGGCAATAGGGTTTGGCCAATACCTTGAGCGCCACTTCACGGTCGAGCTCGGTATCTTGTGCCCGATAGACCAACACCATGCCGACCCCGCCGAGTTGGCTTAGGATCAGGTAGCGATCGAGCCGGGTGCCGGGCTCAAGTGGCGTATCCAGGCCGGTGTCATTGGCGTGCGCTGACGTAAGCAAGCCCCGGCGTTCGGCGCGGCGATCGTCCAAAATAACGGTATTGGCAATTTGCATTTTTGGGTGCGCCATCCCTGGGTCTACGTTTATCTATATAATGGCCGAGCCATCCTGTCGCCGGCCCCCGCGTGAGAATATAAATATAGATGATGCGGGCGCATGTACGTCGGGCGCGGACCGAAGCGGAACAGGGGGGGACATACAGATTTTGGTAAGTTTTCTCAATAGAATCAGTCATAATCGCGCATTCATTCGACAAATTTCTCATGGCAATCAGCCCGATTAAAGAGATTATCGACGAGCTCAAACGCGGCCGAATGGTCGTCCTGATGGACGATGAGGACCGCGAGAACGAGGGCGACCTGCTGGTCGCCGCCGAGCATGCCGGAGCCGATCACATCAACTTTATGGCCAAATACGGCCGCGGCCTGATTTGCTTGACCGTTACCGCCGATCGTTGCCGGCAGTTACAGCTGCCGTTGATGGTCAGTGACTCGCACCTGCGGCGTTCGACCAATTTCACGGTGTCGATCGATGCCGCCCACGGCATCACCACCGGCATTTCGGCGGCCGACCGCGCGGCGGCCATTAGTGCCGCCATCGCCCCGAACGCCAAACCGACCGATCTCGTTACCCCCGGCCATATTTTTCCGCTCATGTCGCAACGCGGCGGTGTGTTAGCGCGTGCCGGTCATACCGAGGCCGGTGTCGATTTGGCCCGACTCGCCGGCTTAGCGCCGGCCAGTGTGATCTGCGAGATTCTTAATGAAGATGGCACGATGGCGCGGCTACCGGAGCTGGTCGATTTCGCGCGCGTGCACGGGCTTAAGATCGGCACGATCGCCGATCTCATTCGTTATCGCATGGAGAACGAATCGACCGTGCAGCGCGTCGTCGAGTGCGCGCTGCCGACCGAGTTCGGCGAATTCCGTGCGGTCGCTTATCACGACGACATTGGCAACGCGGTGCACTTAGCGCTAGTTAAAGGCGAGATTAAGCGCGAGCAGCCGACGCTGGTGCGCGTGCACGTACAGGAGAGCTTGCTCGATTCGGTGACCGTTGCGCACCGGAGTGGCAGCGCCTGGTCGCTGCACGATGCTTTAGCGCGCGTGGCGCAAGAGGGCGCCGGTGTCATCGTTATCTTGCAGCAGACGGAAGCGCCGGAACGGTTGATCCAGCGTTTGCGACATTTTCAGGACCGCAGCGAAGCCGTAGAATCGCGCCTCGCGTCGGAGCGGCAAGAGGTCCGTACTTACGGGCTCGGCAGTCAAATTCTTTCCGATCTCGGTGTTGGCCGCATGCGCGTGCTCGGCCACGTGATCAAGACGCCGGGATTGTCCGGCTTCGGGCTTGAGATCGTCGATTACGTTGAAGAACCCGGCAGTGCCGTCAATGACGGTGCGCGGCGTACGCGCAACGGCTGATCGACGTCGTTCCAACCATTCTGTAGCTAATAGGTAAAGCCGAGTGAGCAATATCAAGCTGATTAAAGGCGAGCTAGCCGCACAGGCGGGGCGCTTTGGCATCGTCGTCGCCCGTTTCAACGCTTCCATCACTGAACGTTTGCTCAGTGGGGCGATGAACGAGCTCGTGCAAAACGGCGCCGACGCACGTGCGATCCACGTTGTTGAAGTGCCGGGCGCGTTTGAAATTCCGTTGGCGTTGGATGCGATGGCGGAATCCGGCAAGTACGATGCGTTGATCGCCCTCGGTGCCGTAATTCGCGGCGAGACCGCGCATTTCGAATATGTTTCCGCCGAGTGTACACGTGGCATCGCCGAGGTGAGCCGGCGGCATAGCTTGCCCGTTGTTTTCGGCGTGTTGACCGTCAACACCGACGAGCAAGCGATCGAGCGTGCCGGCGGCAAGGAAGGGAATAAAGGAGCGGAGGCGGCGTTGACCGCGATCGAGATGGTCAATTTGCTGAAGAAGCTGCGTGCTTAACGTTATGACAACCAAAGCCTCTGGCGGATCCAAAGGCAGCCGCCACAAGGCGCGGCGTTCCGCCGTGCAAGCGTTGTATCAGTGGCAGTTGACGCAGCAAGCGCCGGCCGAGATCGAGAGCCACTTCATTCTCGATGAGCACCAAACGGACGCCGATGTCGATTATTTTCGGCACTTGGTACGAGAAGTTCCGCGGAATCTGCAAAAGCTCGACGATCTCCTGGCGCCGCATGTCGACCGCAAGCTCGCCGATGTCGATCCGGTGGAACGGGCGATTTTGCGTATCGGCGCGTTCGAGCTCGAATTCCATCCGGAAATTCCTTACCGCGTCATCCTCAACGAAGCGGTCGAGCTGGCCAAGACCTTCGGCGCCGAGCATGGTCACAAATACGTCAACGCCGTGCTCGATCGCGTGGCGCTTGCGCTACGCGCGCAAGAAGCCGGCCCGCCGCCTGCCTAACGAATTCGTACAGCGTAGACGGAATCTGCGATGACCGAATTCGAGCTGATCCGCCGTTACTTCGCTTCGCAACCCCTTGCTCGCAATGATGTGCGCGTCGGTATCGGCGACGACGCTGCGGTATTCCATGCGCCTACCAATAACGATACGGTCATTACCAGCGACGTACTAGTCGCCGATGTTCATTTCTACGCCGATGCGGCGCCGGAGGCGATCGGCTACAAATCGCTGGCGGTGAACATCAGCGACCTGGCCGCGCTCGGCGCCGAGCCTGCCTGGTTCTTGCTCGATCTAACATTGCCGGAAGTTCGACCGGCATGGTTGGAGAAGTTTGCGAGCGGCATGTTCGAGCTGGCACAGCGCCATCGTATGCAGTTGATCGGCGGCGATACGGCGCGTGGTCCGTTATCGATCGCTATTACCGCCGTCGGCTTTGTGCCGTATGGTAAAGGCTTGCTGCGCTCGGGTGCGCAAGTGGGCGACGACGTCTATGTTACCGGTGCGCTGGGCGATGCGGCATTAGCGTTGGCGCATCTGCAGCATAAACAAGAACTGACCGCCGCCGAACGTACCGCCGTCATTCAGCGACTCGAACGACCGACACCGCGCGCCGCCGAAGGGATCGCGCTGCGCGATCTTGCGGCGAGTGCTATTGATGTTTCCGACGGCTTACTCGCCGATCTTGGACACATATTAACGGCGAGCAACGTTGGTGCCCGTTTGCAGCTCGATACGATTCCGCTGTCGGCAACGTATCGCGCGCAGCTGCCGGCGATAGGCTGGGATTACGCGCTTGCCGGCGGTGACGACTACGAGCTTTGTTTTACCGCCCCCGCGGCGAACGCGGCGGCTATCCATTCACTGGCGGAGAAGCATTCATTCGCGTTGACCAAGATCGGTGAGATCACCGCTGCGACTACGCTCGAATTGATCGACTGCAACGGTCAACCGTATGTTCCCAAGAACAAAGGACACGACCACTTCGCCAGTCATGACTGAGACGACCACCTGCTTGCTGTGTCAGCCACAGCGCGAACAAATACTGTGGCGCGATTCGCGCTGCCGTATCATCGGCGTCGGTGACGCGGATTATCCCGGGTTTTGCCGCGTTATTTGGCAGCAGCACGTACGCGAAATGTCCGACCTTTCGACCGAGGATCGGCAGCATATATTGCAGGTCGTCAATGGGGTCGAGGAAACGTTGCGCGCTGTGTTGCGTCCGGACAAGATCAATCTCGCGTCGTTCGGCAACCAGATCCCGCATTTGCATTGGCACGTCATCCCGCGGTTTGTCGATGATCCGCATTTTCCCGACCCTGTCTGGGCGGCTCGCAAACGCGACGGGGCACGGCGGAGTGTCGATTACCGGCTGTTGACCGATGAATTCACCCAGCGATTGCGTCGTTGAATGAAATCCAGGTTTATTTCTGTTGCAACGTTCCTATGTCTGGTGCTGATCATGCCTTCTACTAAATCGTCTGCCGCCGCCGTAACCCTCGGCGTAAACGACGGTCGTCTCGCGGCGTGCCCAGCGTCGCCCAATTGCGTTTCCAGTCAGGCCGCCGATGCTGAACACTCCATCGAGCCGTTGGCATATGTCTCGTCGCCGATGGAAGCGCGGACTCGATTAAAGCAAGTGATTGCGGCAATGCCGCGCACGCGCCTGGTTAGCGAGACCGATAACTATCTGCATTATGAATTCACGACCCGCATTTTGCGCTTCGTCGACGATGTCGAATTTTATTTCGACGACAACGCTCGCCGCATTCAGGTACGTTCTGCCTCGCGCGTCGGTCACTCCGATTTTGGCGTCAACCGTAAGCGCGTCGAGACGGTGCGCCGCGCCTTCATGGCCGCCGTCGCCCCGTGAAGTTGCTCGCTTTCGATACCGCGACTGAAGCCTGTACCGCGGCGTTGTGGCTCGACGGCAAAATAGTCGAGCGTTTCGAAAGCGCCACGCGCCACGCCGAGCGGTTGTTGCCGATGATCGAGCAGCTGTTGGCCGAGGCCGGACTGGCGTTGACCGCCCTCGATGCCGTCGCCTTCGGCCGCGGTCCCGGTTCATTCACCGGCCTGCGCATTGGCGCCGGCGTCGCTCAAGGCATCGCCTTCGGCGCCGATCTACCGGTGGTACCGATCTCGTCGCTGGCCGCGCTCGCACAGACAGTCGATGCGCCGAAAGTGTTGGCGGCGCTCGATGCGCGCATGGGGCAGGTGTATTGGTGCTCATACCTGCGCGATCAGGCAGGTTTAGTCGATGCTGTCGGTGCGGAATGCGTGGTTGCGCCGGGGGATATTCCCTTGCCGCTCGGGAACGGTTGGACCGGCGTTGGTCCCGGCTGGGGAGCCTACGACGTCCAGTTGCGAGAGCGCATTGGCGCGGGCTTGAGCCATTCGCTTCCTGAGATATTTCCCCATGCGAGCGCAGTCGCCGCGCTCGCCGTCCGCGATTTTGCCGCCGGCAAAGCGGTCGCGCCGGAGCTCGCGTTGCCGGTCTATATCCGCGATGAAGTCGCCGTTAAACAGAAGGGCAATTGAAATGCACTACCGGCGTATAAAGCCTGATGCAATGACGACAATTAAATTTCAATCGGTGAAGGTTAAATAGGATGAAAACTAAAACAACGAAAAATTCATTGGGTGTTATCGGCGTAATCTTGGGCATGATCGCTCTCGGTGTGGCGCTGGTTCATTCTTGGGTAGGACCGATCGGCCCGAAACCGTCGCTCGAAGAAGTCGTCGCCCAAAAAGCCGAACAGCTTCGCGATTCGGTCGCGGCGATATTAAACGGTGAAGACCCGAAAGTGTCGCGTCCTGTTAGCGTAGACCGAGCGGTAACGATTGCGACAGTCATTGCCGGTTTTCTCGCAATTGTTTTCGCGGTGGTCTCTTTCATCCGCAGGGAAGATAAAAGAGTTTGCGGCAGCGCCGCATTGCTGGGCGGCGCGGCATTGGTCGTGCAGTACCTATTGTTTTCACCGCATTGAGATGCGGTAACGGCCCGGCAAACGACGATATAGCCGAGGAGCTCTATGTCACTCGCGATCAAGATTCCGGCCGATAAAAAGCTGAAGCTCGACGATTACGATCCGAACGACACCGTCGGTATCGATAAAGACGTCGGCCGCGAACGATTTGCCGAGCTGGCGGTGGAGCTGGGTGAAATTCAAGAAGAGCTATTTGCTGCCGCTCAGCACTCGGTGCTGATAATACTTCAGGGTATGGACACCAGCGGTAAAGACGGCACGATTCGCTCGGTGTTGCAGCAAGTCAATCCACAGGGCTGTCGGGTCGAATCGTTCAAGGCGCCGACGCCCGAAGAACTGGCGCATGATTTTTTGTGGCGCGTGCATAACGTAACGCCGCCGAAAGGAATGTTAGGCGTATTCAATCGTTCGCACTACGAAGATGTGCTCGTGGTTCGTGTGCACGAGTTAGTGTCGAAGGATGTGTGGGCAGCGCGCTATGCACAGATCAATCACTTCGAATCGTTGCTAGCGGCCAATCAAACCATCGTTTTGAAATTCTTTTTGCATATCAGCAAAGACGAGCAGGAACAGCGTCTGCGCGAACGCGAACAGCAGGCGACCAAAGCATGGAAGCTTTCTGCCGGCGATTGGCGCGAACGCGAGCATTGGCACGAATACATGGCGGCGTACGAAGACGCCCTCAGACGTTGTAGTACCGACGTTGCGCCGTGGCACATCGTGCCGGCGAACAAGAAGTGGTATCGCAACCTGGCCATCAGCGAAACGGTGGTGAAAACGTTGCGGCACTACCGATCGGAATGGCGCACGACATTGGACGCCATGAGTAAGGCACGTTTGCGGGAATTGGAGGAATTTCACCGGCAGCGCTGACGCCTATCGCCGCGGCTGTTGTAAGGGAGACACATCTACAGGTCTTGCCGGGTTGCCGGTCGCGGAACCCACACACTACTATCGAAACTCTTCGACGGGAAAAGGAGCTTCACCGTGAACCAGTACATCCTGCCTGATTTACCGTACGACTACGATGCGCTCGAGCCGCACATTGCCGGCGAGATCATGCGGCTGCATCACGACAAGCATCATCGACAAGACCAAATTTTTGGAGGCGGTCTGGAATTTGTGAAACTGGGATGACATCGCTACGCGCTATCTGGCCGCACGCAATGTCAATCTCGGGCTGATGCAAGGCGTACCACAGGGACGGCGTATGTAGCCGTCGCTAAGTCGTCGGCTGTTCGGAGCTCGAAGTTGCGGTTGCCGACATCGGTCGAATGCGCGCAACGTCGACCGTGGTACCGCGAATGCGAATGATCTCGACCATATAACCATTGAGCATCAAGCTGGTGCCGGGCTCGGGAATATCTTCCAGATATTCGAGAATGAGTCCGTTGAGGGTGCGCGATTCCTCGGTCGGAAATTGCCAGCCTAAGCGGCGATTGAGATCGCGCAACGACACGCTGCCGCGGACGAGATAGGTGCCGTCTTCTTGCGGCTGGACTTCCTCCGGTTTACCGACAGCGCCGATACTGAAGTCACCGACGATCTCTTCGAGGATGTCGTTCATGGTCACGAATCCTTGAATATCGCCGTACTCATCGACCACGAGACCGACGCGCCGTCGTGCCTGCTTGAAGTTCAGCAACTGCTTGTGCAACGACGTATCCTGTGGCACGAAGTACGGCTCGACCAACGCTTGCTGGAACGATTCTTGGTCGAGACGGCCGTCGCGCATGAGGTTAAGTACCTTGCGCAAATGGGTCATGCCGATCACGTTATCGAGACTGCCGCGGTAAACCGGCAGGCGCGTGTGATGACTCGCTTTCAATTGTTCGACGACGTCGTCCCACTCGGCGTCGAGGTTGATCCCTTCGATGCGCCCGCGCGGAATCATGACGTCCTCGACCGTGATCTTTTCGAGCTCGAGGATCGCCAGCAGCATGTCTTGGTGCGCTTCCGGGATCAGCACTTTGGCCTCAAGAATGATCGCCTTGAGCTCCTCGGGGCTCACTTGCTCCACCGGTCGCGCGCGGACATCGACGCCCATGAGCCGCAAGATGCCGTTAGCGATGCCGTTGATGGCCCACACGAACGGATAAATGATCCACAGCAACGGCCGCAAGATGAATGCGCTCGGAAAAGCGATGCGTTCGGGGTGGAGCGCCGCGAGTGTCTTCGGCGCCAAGTCGGTGAAGATCAATACGACCAAAAGAATGATGGCGGTGGCGATGGCAATCGAGCTTTCTTCGCTACCCCAAACACGAATGACGAGGACGGTAGTGAGCGCCGAGAACAAGGCGTTGACGGCGTTGCTGCCGAGCAGGATGGTGCCGATCAATCGGTCGGGACGCGCCAGCAATCGTTGAGCAATCTTGGCGCCAAGATGGCCCGACGCCGCCAAGTGTCGCAACCGGTGACGGTTGAGACTCACCATGGCGATCTCCGAGGCCGAAAAAAAGGCGGACAGCAGAACTAAGAAAATTAGCGCGCCGAACAGTACGCCTAACGGGATATCGCTCAAACTGCATCGCCTCGTAGGTTAATGGCGTGATTCTACATCCGCCGGTCCGCTTCCTCTAACTGAGGGAAAACCCGCGAGATTCAACGATGCAGGATGACTTGGAGAACGAATTTGCTGCCGAAATAACCCAACACCAGCAGCGTAAAGCCGCCGAGCGTCCAGCGGACCGCTTTACGTCCACGCCAGCCGAAGCGCCAGCGTCCGAGCAACAATACGGCGTACACGACCCAGCCGAGCGCCGCCAGCACGATGTGGTGCGTCAATTTGAACGGTGTGCCAAAGACCGATTCGGAGAAGAACAAGCCGCTTGCCAGCGTCAGCGTCAGCAACACGAAGCCGAGCGCGATCATCTGGAACATGATTTCTTCCATCGCCTGCATCGGCGGCAGCGCGCGTACGAAGCCGTCCGGATGTTTGTGCTTCAGCCGATTTTCTTGCGCCAGCAGCATAAGGCTTTGTACCGCCGCTAAGCACAGCAGGCTGTAAGCCAGAAACGACACGACGATATGGATGACTTGCGGGCGGGTAGAGAGGGTAACGGGAAGCTGTACCGGCCACAGCCATTCGATCAGCATCATCAATGCCGTCAGCGGCATGATAATCGCTCCCAGATTATCGACCGGTCGCGATAATGACGTGAGCAAATATAAGCAGGCGACTACCCAAGCGACCAACGAGAACGCACCGGACAGCGATAGATTAAGCCCTGGTGTCGGTTGTGGCTGGCCGTACAGCACGATGGCGTGGCCAGTGACGGCAATGAGCCCGAGACCGAGCAGCGCCATTCGCGTCTTACCGGTGGGGGCTTCGCCGCGCCACAGTCGTTGCGCGAGCCAAACCCCGGTCGCGAGGTAGAGTGTGATAGCGAAGAAATTCAGCAGCGGATTGGTCATAATAGCCGCCGCATCATGGCATAGGCCTGGCTTGCTTTGAAGTACAGGAAACGGAACGCGACAACGTATGTTCGATAATCTCAGTCAACGACTCCAACAGACCTTTAAACGCTTGCGCGGCCAGGGACGCCTGACCGACGACAACATGCGCGAAACGCTGCGCGAAGTGCGCATTGCGCTACTCGAGGCGGATGTCGCCGTGCCGGTGGTCAAACAGCTGGTCGATCGCGTGCGCGAACGTGCCGCCGGCCAAGAAGTTTTGACCAGCCTCACGCCCGGGCAGGCGCTGGTAAAAGTAGTGTATGACGAGCTGGTCGAGTTGATGGGCAGCGCCAACGACGGTCTCGACCTGGCGACACGGCCGCCGGCGGTTATCTTGATGGCCGGTCTGCAAGGCGCCGGTAAGACGACGACGACGGCAAAGCTGGCGCTGCGGTTGCGCGAGCGTGAGAAAAAATCGGTGTTATTGGCCAGCGCCGACGTCTATCGACCGGCAGCGATCGATCAATTACGCAAGCTCGCGCAAACCGTCAACGTCGAATTCTTCGAGAGCACGCCGCAGCAGGCGCCGGTCGACATCGCCCGTGCCGCGGTCGAAGCCGCGCGCCGCAAATTGATCGACGTCGTATTGATCGATACCGCCGGCCGGCTGCACATCGACGAATCGATGATGAAAGAGATCCAGGCGGTGCATAGCGCCATCCAGCCGGTCGAAACGCTGTTTGTTGTCGACAGCATGGCCGGCCAAGACGCGGTCAATGCCGCGCAAGCGTTCAACACGGCGTTGCCGCTCACCGGCGTGATTCTTACTAAGGCCGACGGCGACGCGCGCGGTGGCGCAGCGTTATCGGTACGACAAGTCACCGGCAAGCCGATTAAGTTCCTCGGCGTCGGCGAGGCCGCCGACGCGCTCGAACCGTTTCATCCGGCGCGCATCGCCTCGCGCATCCTCGGCATGGGCGATGTGTTGACGCTGGTCGAGGATGCACAACGCACGGTCGATCACGATAAAGCCGAACAGCTTGCGGAAAAGTTGCGCAAGGGCAAAGGTTTCGACCTGGAAGATTTTCGCGATCAGCTAATTCAGATGGAGCGCATGGGCGGTATGTCGAGCCTGCTCGATAAGCTACCCGGTATTGGTCAGCTACCGGCGGCGGCACGCGAGCAGGCGAACGACCTGCAGACTCAACGGCTGGTTGCTATTATCAGCTCAATGACACCGCAAGAACGGCGTACGCCCGATGTCATCCGCGGTTCGCGTAAACGCCGCATCGCCGACGGCTCCGGCACGCAGGTACAGGACGTCAACCGATTGCTCAAGCAGTTCGACCAAATGCAGCGAATGATGAAGCAGTTACGGAAGGGTGGTCTGCAGCGAATGCTGAGTGGCATGCGCGGGCGGTTGCCGGGAATGCCGTGAAATCCCGGTTGAAGCCATTCCCTTAAAAAGGGTATAGTCGACCAACCTTTCCTTACCGGGATTGTGCAACCGAACCATGACCCAAAAAGCCGAAGACAAAACCGAAGCCGACCGCCGCGACGACGAACGCCGTCGCGGTAGCCAGGACTCCATCACCAAGATGGTGGAGGAGCGCGCGCAAGTGCTGTCGTTGTATTGCCGCCTCGCCGGCCTCGAACCGTATGCCGACGGTAAGCATCGACCCGATCAGAAAATGTTGCAGGAGTTTTGTCAGATCTTGGTGGACTACATCGCTGCCGGTCATTTCGGTTTGTACGAGCGCATCATCAATGGCACCGAGCGTCGCCGCGAAGTTTCGACACTGGCACAAGAGCTTTACCCGCGTATTGCCGATACCACCTCGCTAGCGCTCGACTTCAACGACAAGTATGACTGCGGCGACCACTGCGATTTCTCGGAAGCGTTTCAAGCCGATCTTTCCCGCCTTGGGGAAGAGCTGGCGGTTCGTATCGATCTCGAAGACAAGCTAATCGCTCGTCTGGTTTCTTAAGTAAAGTTGTTCGAAGAAGGGCGGGCCGTGATGCGGCCCGCCCTTTTTTATTTTTCCGCTGTGAAGGCGCGTCCCGATACCCCACGACTTGCCGGCCCCAGTAGATAAAGATACGTACTCATGATGTCCGCCGCCGGCGGATGCGCCAACGGGTTCTCGGCAGGATAGGCTTGCGCACGGAAATCGGTACGCACCGCGCCGGGGTCGAGCGTGTTCACGCGCAGCGTCGTGTTCTGTGCGACTTCGTCCGCCAGTGTTTGCGCCAAGCCTTCGAGCGCAAAACAGGCGGTTGCGTAAGCGCCCCAATAGGCGCGGCTCTTGCGGCCGACGTCGGCAGTCGTGAAGACGATCGATGCGTCACTCGATTGCTTCAGTAGCGGCAGGCACGCGCGCGTTAGCAGGAAGGCGGCGTGCAAATTCACTTGCAGCACCTGGTTCCATGTTTGCCACTCGAAGTGCTCGACCGGGGCGAGGGCACCGAGTATCGCCGCATTGTGTAGTAGGCCGTCGAGGCGACCGAACTCTTGGGCAATGGTTTGCGCTAGGCCATCGTACTCTTCGGGCGCGGCACGCAAAAAATCCAGCGTCAGCATCGCCGGTTGCGGCCCGCCACCTTTCTCGATGTCGTCGTAGACGCGTTCGAGCTTGCTCAAGGTTTTGCCGAGCAGAATGACGGTGGCGCCATGGCCGGCAAAGGTGGTAGCGGCGGCGCGACCGATGCCGCCGCCGGCGCCAGTGACTAGGATAACTCGACCGGCAAGGGCGTCGGCCGGGGCAACGTACGATGGCATGGGTTAAAGCTCCGGTAATGATTATCTGGATTCTAAACGGTGTGGCGGTGACGACGCTCGCGCCGGTAGCTGCGCCAAGCGATCCATAGCTGGCGTAACGGTGTCAACTCGAGCCGTTGCCCGAGGACACGGTAGGCGTCGTTGCGGATTTCCGTCAGCAGGACACGCGCGATCTCGGCCGCAATGAGTAGCGGCGAAAGTGCCGTCCGATCACAGGTTGCTAGCGCCGCTTGCACCCGCGTGATTTCATCGAGCAAGCGCGTTATGGAAAACGCCATCATTTGCACGAACGCGTCGCTACTACGACCAGCAAAAATATCGTCGTCGCGTACGCCAAAGCGTGTCATGTCGTTCAGCGGCAGCGTCAGCAGCCCGCGACGGGCATCGGCACCAACGTCGCGCAGCAAAATGGCGAGCGCCTGTATCGTGCCGAGCTCAATGGCGTGTGCGGGCGTCGACGGATCGCGGTAGCCGCAAATGTTTGCCAACAGCAACGCTACGCGGCCACGCGTGCGGGCGGCATGCAAGTGTAGATCGGCGAACGAGTCGTAGTGGGAAGCGCGTGCGTGCCGCGTTAGCTCGTCGACGATTTCGATGAAGGGTGTTTCCGGCAATGCATAATTTTTGATCGCCGGTGCCAGTGCGATCGCGACCGGATGCCGCGGCCGGCCGGCAAACATGCTATGTGCCTCATCGTGCCACCACGCGAGCTTCGCACAAGCAATGTCGACGTCGCTGCATTCGATCGGAATTTCGCTGACTTCGTGCCAAAAAGCGTACAGCGCTATCGCCGCCGTACGGCGTTCGGGCGGCAGAAATAACACGCTGTAATAGTCGCTGCGATCGCGTTGCAGGATTTTTTGCCGACAAAGCGTATTGAGGTCGGTGGATGGCGCCGCTGAAGCTTGCATGCCGGTAGGGTACAACAGAAAAACGCCGAAGCGTGAATGACTACGATGCCGCGAAGTTGGCTTTGCCTTCGTTGTTTACGCAAATACGGTTGCGGCCGTTCTTTTTGGCTAGGTACATGCGTTGATCGGCGACGTTCAACAGCTGGTCGAGCGTGTCGGTTTGCTCGACGTTATAGGAAGCGACGCCGATGCTAAGCGTGAGGATGACTTGTTGATCCTCGACCGCGAACTGCTCGCGTTGTACGGCCGCACGAATTCGTTCCGCCAATACTGCGGCGCCGAGCCGATTGGTATCGGGTAGCAACACGGCGAACTCTTCACCGCCAGTGCGGGCAACGGTGTCTTCGGTGCGGGTCATCTGCGACAGAATATGCGCCACTGTCACCAACGCTTCGTCGCCGGCCTGATGACCGAAGCTGTCATTGATACGTTTGAAGTAGTCGAGGTCGAGTACCAGGATCGACAAGTCGGTGCCGTAGCGCCGTGCCATGGCGAGTTGACGGCTGCCGTTGTCGAAGAACGCGCGCCGGTTTTTTAGTTTCGTCAACGGATCGGTCGTCGCCTGCTCGGCGAGGGCGCGCCGGCTGGCTTCGAGCTCGCGGATCGTGTGCGCCAGCTTGTGGTGCACGTGCACGCGCGCTTGTAGCTCCATCTCATCGATCGGTTTGGTGATGAAATCGTTGGCACCGTTCAAGAACGCGAGGTTGCGATCGGTGGTGTCGTCGGTGGTCGTCATGACGATCACCGGCAGATTCTTGAAGCGCGGTTCTTCGGACTTGCGGATTCTTACCAGCAGCTGATGACCCGTGAGCCGTGGCATGTTGATGTCGGTGATGACGAGCTCAATCTCGGTACTCTTTTGCAGTAACTCCCACGCCTCGATACCGTCTTTGGCATGCAGCAGCCGATAGCTACCGGCCAAATATTTAGACAACAGCGCAGCGGTAGTGGGGGAATCTTCCACTAGCAGTATGGACGGAGCGAACGTTTCCTTGGCAGGACCCAAATTAAGCATCGCGAAAGCGCCTTTTTGACGCCTGTTTTCTTTCCTTAATATAGCATTGGTGCGACGGGAACCAGGGCATTAATGGTGTCTCCATTTCCTTATGGGTTGGGCTGAGCCAGGGTGGCTATTCCTGCGGTTTGGTGCGCGTTTTCAGCTCGGCGGCGACGATCCTTCGCCAGCGCCCTGGCCATTCTGCCAGGGGGTACGGCCAATTATTGTGCCTCGCCGTTGTCGGCGAGATCGGTCAATAGGACCTGCGCCTCGGTATCGCTGAGCTGAGTGACACCGCGCAGCTTGCGTTCGATTTGCCGGGTCCGAACCTCGGCGGCGCCGATTGAGTTGCTGGCTTTGTCGAGCTGGTCTTTGGTTTTGGCGAGCACGTCGCCGAATTTACCGAACTCGGTTTTCACCGCGCCGAGCAGTTGCCAGACCTCGCTCGACCGCTTCTCGATTGCGAGCGTACGGAAACCCATTTGCAAGCTATTCAATAGCGCTGCCACGGTGGTCGGCCCGACGATGATCACGCGATATTCGCGTTGGACAAAATCGGATAGCCCCGGCCGGCGCAGCACTTCAGCGTAGAGCCCTTCGGTAGGCAGGAACAGCAATCCGAAGTCGGTCGTGTGCGGCGGTGCGATGTACTTCTCACAAATGGTTTTGGCTTCGAGTCGAATGCAGCTCTCGAGATCCTTGGCAGCAATCTCGGCGGCAACGGCATCGGCGCGGTCTTGCGCATCGAGCAGGCGTTCGTAGTCCGCGCGTGGAAACTTGGCATCTATCGGCAACCAAAAGGGTTGGTCATCGCCAACGCGGCCAGGGAAGCGCACGGCGAACTCGACACGCTCGGCCGAGCCCGGTTTGGTCGCGACATTCTTGGCGTATTGATCGATCGTCAAGATTTGTTCGAGTAAATTTTCGAGTTGTACTTCGCCCCAAATACCGCGGGTCTTGACGTTGGTTAGTACCTTCTTGAGATCGCCGACGCCGGCGGCAAGCGTTTGCATCTCGCCCAGGCCTTTATGTACCGCCTCGAGCCGTTCGCTCACGAGCTTGAAGCTTTCGCCTAGGCGCGTCTCCAACGTTTGGTGCAGCTTTTCGTCGACCGTGCGTCGCATTTCTTCGAGCTTGGCGGCATTGTCGGTCTGCAGGTCTTTGAGCTTCGCTTCGAGTGTCGCCCGTACTTCGCCGAGCTTGCGTTCATTGGCCTCGGTCAGCGCCGTCAATTGTTGCTGCACGCCGTCAGCGAAACGCTTCAACGCCGTCGCACTTTCTTCGCGATTGGTGCGGGCGTCAGTCTGCACCGCCTCGCGCAGCTCCATCAGACGCTGTTGGTTACCGTCGGTGAGCTTGCTGATTTGATCGCTTTGCAATTTGGCGATGTCGGCAATTTGTGTGCCGACAGTGCTCTGGAACCGCGTCAGGCCGTCAGCGAACTCGGTGCGACCGACGCGCGCCGATTCATGGATGTCGCTGCGTAACGTTTGTTCGAAGCGCCCGTTGTCGTCGTCCGAGCGGCGGCGCAATAACAAGATTTGCAAGACGATGACGATCGCCAGGCCGATAATTAATAAGCCGGTGATAGCGTTAATGGCCATCGATCCACTCCAATATTTCCAACGGCGCCTGCACCATGCCGTCGGCACCCCATTGCGCCGGTGACTCATCGGCGCCGATATAGCCGAACAGGGCGACCAAGGTTTTCATGCCGGCGTCGCGGCCCGCTTGAATGTCGCGCTCGGCATCGCCGACGTACAGACATTCGGCGGGGCGCGCGTCGGCAAGCGTACAGGCGTGCAACAGCGGTTCCGGGTGTGGTTTGCGGTTCTGGGTGGTGTCGCCGCTGACGACGCATGCCGGCGGATGCACGAGATTGAGTTGCGCGACCAGCGGATCGGTGAGGAAGCCGGGTTTATTGGTGACGATGCCCCAGCCGATGTCGCGGCGGCGTAGCGTCGCCAGTAACTCCGGGACGCCGGGAAACACCCGCGTCGCCCGGCACACATCGGCGGCGTAGTACGACAGCAGCCGCGAGCGCAACTCGGCGAAGTCGACATCGTTCGGTCCTTTGTTGAAGCCCAAGCGGATGAGGGCATTGGCGCCGTGCGAGACCCACGGGCGGATGGTGGCGAACGGCAGCGGCGCACGGCCTTCGTCGGCGATAACTTTGTTGAGCGCGGCGGCGAGATCGGGCGCGGTGTCGGCGAGCGTGCCGTCGAGGTCGAACAGGACGGTGCGGAGCTTATGAACGTTCATTTATTTTCTCTCCATGAACCGCCGCCAACCATCGAAGAGTTTCCCATCGCCCTCTCCCGCAAGGGGAGAGGGCGATGCATACGTTTAAGATCGGGGTTAGTCATCCACGCGACGCGTGTGCGCGAGGTAGTTCACATCGACGCCTGGGCCGAGGCGATAACGGCGAGTCAGCGGGTTGTAGTGCATGCCGGTGAGCTCACGCGTACGCAAACCGGCGGTGCGCGCCATGCGTTCGAGCTCGGAGGGTTTGACGAGTTTCAAGTAATCGTGCGTGCCGCGTGGCAGCAGATTGAGCACATACTCGGCGCCGACGATCGCGAACAACCACGCCTTCGGATTGCGATTGATGGTCGAGAACAACACGTGGCCGCCCGGCTTCACCAGCGCCGCGCACGCGGCCACGGTCGATGCCGGATCGGGGACGTGCTCCAACATTTCCATGCAGGTGACGACGTCGTAGGTGCGCGGACGCTCGCGCGCAAAATCTTCGGCGCTCACGTGGCGATAATCGACATCGCAACCGCTTTCTTTTAAATGAAGTCGCGCCACCGCTAACGGGGCGTCGCCCAGATCGATGCCAGTAACGCGCGCGCCGCGTGCCGTCATCGACTCGGCGAGGATGCCACCGCCGCAGCCAACATCGAGTACCGATTTGCCGGCGAGGCCGACGCGCTCATCGATGAAGTTGAGCCGCAGCGGGTTGATCTCGTGCAGCGGCTTGAATTCGGAGTCCGGATCCCACCAGCGTGCCGCGAGCGCCTCGAATTTGGCGATCTCAGCGGGGTCGACGTTTTGGGCGGAAGGATTCATAGGGCGCGGATCTTATCACGCCATTTCCGCGCCTTATCGAGTACGACGGTTTCGTCGAGCTCGACGAGACGACGGTCGGCCAGTAGCCGCCGGCCGTTGACCCAAACGTCGGTCACTTGATCGCGGCCGGCGGCGTACACCAATTGCGATACCGGATCGTAGATCGGTTGTGTGGCGATGCCGGACAGATCGACGGCGGTGATATCGGCGGCCTTACCGACCGTGAGCGAACCGATGCGATCGTCGAGGCCGAGGGCGCGCGCGCCGTTGAGCGTCGCCATCTGCAGCGCGGCGTGTGCCGGCACCGCGGTTGCTTCGCCGGCCACGCCTTTAGCGAGCAGGGCGGCGAGCCGCATTTCTTCGAACATATCGAGATCGTTGTTACTAGCGGCGCCGTCGGTGCCGAGAGCGACGTTGACACCGGCCTTAAGAAGCTTGTGTACCGGACAGAAACCGCTTGCTAGTTTTAGATTCGACGATGGGCAATGCACGACGCTGGCGCCGCTTTGCGCCAGGCTGTCGATTTCACTGTCGAGCAACTGCGTCATGTGCACTGTCACTAGATTCGGTTGCAACAGGTTCAGCGCCGCCAGTCGTGCCAGCGGCCGTTGACCGGTCGCCTTCGTCGCTTCGTTCACCTCGTGCGCCGTTTCGTGCACATGCATATGCACCGGCAAGTTGATCTCGCCGTTCAGCGTGCGTAGTCGCACCAGCGGTGCGTCCGATACGGTATACGGTGCATGCGGCGCGAACGCGGTAGTGACGAGCTCGCTCGCGCGCAAGTCATCGCGTAGCCGCAACCCTTTGTCGATGTACTCGTCAGCCGTCTGCGCATAACTGGTCGGAAAATCGATCAGGATCAGCCCGACGACCGCGCGCATACCGATGTTCAAGCAAGTACGCGCTGTGTCCTCCGCAAAGAAATACATATCGCTGAAGCAGGTCGTGCCGCCTTTCAACATCTCGGCTATAGCGAGCTCGGTACCGTCGCGCACGAATTCCGGGCTGACCCATTTCGCTTCCGCCGGCCAAATATGATTCTGCAACCAATCCATCAACGGCAGATCGTCGGCGAGCCCACGGAACAAGCTCATGGCCGCATGTGTATGCGCGTTAACAAAACCTGGGAAAAGAGCATGCTGCTCAAGGCGAATGGTTTCACGCGCTTGGTAGCGCGTGTGCGCCAGCGGGCTTGGCAATAGCTCGATCAATCGCCCGTTGTCGATCGCAATCGCATAGTGCTCGTGTACGATGCCATCCGGTTCGATAGGGATGACCCAACGGGCGTGAATTAGAGTGTCGATGGTTTGCATAAGGATTCCGCAGGCAGTATACGACGCAGTCTCTATGACGAAAACGGAACGCCGGTTATTTTTGGTGGTTTAGCTGCACCTGACAATACCGTGCGGTAGTAATATATACGGCTTCTTCCCGAGTGATCCCGGTGATGACATTATCCAGCGCTTCTCAGTCTCGATCTTATGACCGTATCCGCGCCGTCGAATGGGCGCAGAATCAGTTAAAGCTGCTCGATCAGCGCGGCCTACCGCTGCGCGAAGAGTATTTATCGATCGATACGGTTGCCGCCGCGGCGTTGGCGATTCGCAACATGGCGGTGCGCGGTGCGCCGGCGATCGGTATCACTGCTGCTTATGCGGTCGTGCTGGCAGCGCGGGATCGTTATCGAGCTGATCCCAGTGGCTGGGCCAAAGCAATCGAAGCGGATTTGGTGATGTTGAACGCCGCTCGACCGACCGCGGTCAATCTCGCCTGGGCGATCGCGCGTATGCAGTGTTTGATCGCCACCGGCTTGGCCGGTGATCCGGTACCGCGCTTGCTGGAAGAAGCACGACACATTCATGCCGAAGATATCACCGCTAATCAGGCTATGGGTCGGTTCGGCGCGGCCTTGATCGCGCCGGGCAGCAGTGTGTTGACGCATTGCAATACCGGGGCGTTGGCGACGGGTGGCTATGGCACGGCGCTCGGCGTCGTACGCGCCGGGGTAGCCGATGGTCGTATCGTTCATACCTATGCCGACGAGACTCGGCCCTGGTTGCAGGGCGCGCGTTTGACGGCGTGGGAGCTAGTGCAAGAAAGAATCCCGGTAACGCTCCTTGCCGATAGTGCCGCTGCTTATCTTATGCAACAGGGCAAGGTGCAATGGGTAATCGTCGGTGCCGATCGGATTACAGCCAACGGCGACGTCGCCAACAAGATCGGGACTTATATGGGGGCGATCGCCGCCCGCCATCACGGGGTGAAGTTTATGGTGGTCGCACCGATATCGACCATCGACCCAGCGACGGCTACCGGTGCCGATATTCATATCGAACATCGGCCGGCAGCCGAGGTGTTGTTCTATGGTGACCGGCTGATAACGGCTGAAGGGGCCCAAGCCTGGAATCCTGCATTTGACGTCACGCCGGCGGGTTTAGTCGATGTTTTGGTGACCGAGCGGGGGGTTGTGCAGGCCCCGAACAGCGAAAAAATTGCGGCATTACTGCGGTCGTAATCGACTTTCTGTAATGCAGCTGGCCTAGGCACCGTGCTAGAATTCCCCCTTTCCAATTAAAGGCCTAGCCTCGACCGCGTGGTCGGGCCCGCCTTTCTTTGCGCCCGACGCCACGACATAAAACGACGCATGGAACAGTTCGCCAAAGAAACAATTCCGGTAAACCTCGAAGACGAGATGCGGCAGTCGTACCTGGCTTACGCGATGAGCGTAATCGTCGGGCGCGCGCTGCCAGATGTGCGCGATGGCATGAAGCCGGTCCACCGGCGCGCGCTCTGGGCGATGCACGAGCTCGGCAACGAGTACAACAAACCTTATAAAAAGTCGGCGCGTATCGTCGGTGACGTGATCGGTAAGTATCACCCGCACGGCGACACCGCGGTGTACGACACTATCGTCCGCCTGGCGCAAGATTTCTCCATGCGTTATCCGCTGGTCGACGGCCAAGGTAACTTCGGTTCGATCGACGGCGACGCTCCGGCGGCGATGCGTTACACCGAAATCCGCATGAGCCGTATCGCTCATGAGATGTTGGAAGATCTCGACAAGGAAACGGTCGACTTCTCGCCGAACTACGACGGCTCGGAAAGAGAGCCGGTGGTGATGCCGACGCGGTTGCCCAACTTGTTGGTCAACGGCTCGTCCGGTATCGCCGTCGGTATGGCGACCAACATTCCGCCGCACAATTTGACCGAAGTCATCACCGCTTGCTTGGCGTTGATCGACAATCCGGATTGCACCATCGACGACTTGATGCAGTACATCCCGGGTCCGGATTTTCCGACAGCGGCGATCATCAATGGCGTCGAGGGGATACGTGAAGCGTATCGCACCGGTCGTGGCAGGATTTATGTACGCGCCCGCACCGAGATCGAGACCGACGAGAAGAACGGTCGGCAAACGATCGTTGTGCACGAGCTGCCGTATCAAGTGAATAAGGCACGGTTGCTCGAGCACATCGCCGAGCTGGTGAAAGACGGCAAGATCGACGGCATCTCCGAGCTGCGCGACGAGTCGGATAAATCCGGCATGCGCATGGTGATCGAGCTAAAGCGCGGTGAAGTCGCCGACGTCATTCTGAACAATCTCTTCGAGCACACCGCGTTGCAGACGGTGTTCGGCATCAACACGGTGGCGCTGGTCAACAACCAGCCGCGGGTGCTCAACTTAAAACAACTGCTCGAAGCGTTCCTGCGCCATCGGCGCGAAGTCGTCACCCGCCGTTCGTTGTACGAGCTGCGCAAGTCGCGCGAGCGCGCGCATGTGTTGGAAGGTCTTGCGGTTGCGCTCGACAACATCGACGAGATGATCGCGCTGATCAAAACGGCAAAGGATCCGGTCGAGGCGAAGACGCAGATGATGGCGCGTTCGTGGCCGGCGAAGATCGTGACCAAGATGCTGGCCGCCGCCGATTCGAACTTGTCGCGTCCGCAGGGGTTGGAAGTGCAGTACGGTTTGCGCGACGACGGCTACTGGTTGTCGGAAGCGCAAGCGCAGGCGATCCTCGATCTGCGTTTGCATCGCTTGACCGGTCTCGAGCAAGACAAGCTGCGCGCTGAGTATGCCGAGATTCTCAAAACTATCGCCGACTTGCTCGACATTCTGGCGAGTCCCGAGCGCTTAGCGAAAGTCATCCGCGACGAGTTAGTCGTCATTCGCGATCGATACGGCGACAAACGTCGAACCGAAATCATCGAAACGCGGGTCAATCTCAAGATCGAAGATTTAATCGCTGACGAAGATGTCGTCGTCACGTTGTCGCATGCCGGCTACATCAAGTCGCAGCCGTTATCCGACTACCGCGCACAACGTCGTGGCGGCCGCGGCAAGATGGCGACGCGCATGAAGGAAGAAGATTTCGTCGAGAAGCTGATTATCGCCAATACGCATGCGACGATTCTGTGTTTCACGAGTCGTGGCAAAGCGTACTGGCGCAAGGTCTACGAAATTCCGCAAGCTGGCCGTGGCGCTCGCGGTAAGCCGATCGTGAATTTGTTGCCGCTGGAAGAGGGCGAACGCATCAATGCGATCCTGCCGGTGCGCGATTTCAATCAAGGCGGCTACGTGTTCATGGCGACCTCAGACGGCACGGTCAAGAAGACCGAGCTCACCGAATTCTCGCGGCCACGCTCAAACGGCATCAAGGCGATCGAGCTTGAGGCCGGTAACCAGTTGGTCGGTGTCGGTCTGACAACCGGTCAGTGCGAAATCTTGTTGTTCAGCGATTCCGGCAAAGCTGTGCGCTTTGCCGAAGAAGACGTGCGGCCGATGGGTCGTTCGGCGCGCGGCGTGCGTGGCATCGAACTCAAGGAAAATCAGGCGGTGGTGTCGCTCATCATCGCCACTAAAGACGGTCAGGGTGAAACCACGGCAGTATTGACCGCAACTCGCAACGGTTACGGCAAGCGTTCGTTGTTGTCGGAGTATCCGTTGCACAAGCGTGGTGGTCAGGGTGTGATTTCGATTCAGGTGAATGAGCGCAATGGTTCAGTGTTGAGCGCGTGCGTGGTCGAAGAAGGTGATGAGGCGATGCTCATCACCGACGGTGGTACGCTCATTCGTACGCATGTCAAAGAGGTATCGGTGATTAGCCGCAACACCCAAGGTGTACGGTTGATCGAACTTTCCAACGGCGAGTTATTAGCCGGCCTCGAAAAGATCATCGAGTCTGATGAGGGCGAAGCGGAGTAGTCGCCGGCGCACGTAAGTGCGTCGACGCCGTTGAGCGCCTGCAGACGGATGCGTGGGCCGAGATCAAGCAGCGGCGCGAAAGCGACGCCAAGGATGGGCACATGTTGGGCGATCATCTCTTAACCCCAGCAAATACCGTCGGCATCTGACTACCGTTGGGTCACATTTGTTAATCCAACGTACGGGGATGTAATGACAGCGATTTATAACTTCAGTGCCGGTCCGGCGGTGTTGCCGCAGGACGTATTGCAACGCGCGCAGGCGGAATTACTCGATTGGCACGGCAGCGGCATGTCGGTGATGGAGATGAGTCACCGCGGCAAGGAATTCATCAGTATTGCCGAAAAGGCCGAGAAGGATCTGCGCGTCTTGGTCGGGATCCCAGCCAACTACAAAGTGTTGTTCCTGCAGGGCGGCGCGACTGCGCAGTTCGCGATGGTGCCGATGAACCTGCTCGGCGGCAAAAAGAAGGTCGACTACTTACATACCGGTGAATGGTCGAAGAAAGCGATCAAGGAAGCGCAGAAGTACGGCGCCGTTAACATCGCCGCCAACGCCGAATCCTCAAAGTTCACTACCATCCCACCGCGCTCGCAGTGGAAGCTCGGCGCGGATGCCGCTTATGTGCACTACACCGCCAACGAGACCATCGGCGGCGTTGAATTTCCTGATGTTCCCAATGTTGGCAATGTGCCACTGGTGTGCGACATGTCGTCGACGTTCTTGTCGCGGCCGGTCGACGTCAGCAAATTCGGTTTGATCTACGCCGGTGCGCAAAAAAATTTCGGTCCGTCCGGCCTCACGCTCGTGATCGTGCGCGAGGATCTCATCGGTCAAACATTGCCGGGTACGCCGTCGATGTTCGATTACAAGATCCACGCCGACAACGACTCGATGTACAACACGCCGCCGACCTACGGCTGGTACATCGCTGGGCTGGTGTTCGAGTGGTTGCTGCAGAACGGCGGCCTCAAAGCGATGGCCGAGACCAACGAACGTAAGGCGAAGAAACTCTATAACTACATCGATGCCTCCGGCGGGTTCTATAAGAATCCGGTCGAGTTGTCGTCGCGCTCATGGATGAATATCCCGTTCACATTGAAGGATGAGGCGCTCGACGAGCCGTTCCTCAAGGGTGCGCAAGCCGCTGGTTTGCTACAGCTCAAAGGGCATCGTTCGGTCGGCGGTATGCGCGCGAGTATTTACAACGCTATGCCGGAAGCCGGCATCGATGCACTTATTGCTTACATGAAAGAGTTTCTGAAGTGCGCCTAGAGCGACGTTGGTGGCGCGGATAATGACTGCGTCGCTGCTGTATTAACAGATTATTAAAAAAGACCCGAACGAGAAGGAAATAGTCATGTATCAAATATTGACCCTGAACAATATCTCCGCGCTTGGATTAGAGCGCTTACCTGCCGACCGTTATCGCGTCGGTACCGACCTCAAGACGCCGGATGCTGTGTTAGTGCGCTCTGCCAAAATGCACGACATGGAGATTCCGTCGACGTTGAAGGCGGTCGGCCGTGCCGGCGCCGGCGTGAACAATATCCCCGTACCGCAGATGAGTGCGCGCGGGATTCCGGTGTTCAACGCCCCCGGGGCGAACGCCAACGCGGTAAAAGAATTAGTGGTGGCAGGGTTGGTTCTAGCGTGCCGCCATATTTGCCAGGCATGGGACTATGCGCGCCGCTTGCAGGGTACGGATGACGAGCTGCACAAAGCGGTCGAGGCGGGTAAGAAGCAGTTCGGCGGCTACGAGTTACCCGGCCGCACGCTCGGCGTCATCGGCCTTGGTGCTATCGGCCGTATCGTCGCCAACACCGGTATTGCGTTGGGCATGAAGGTCGTCGGCTTCGACCCGGGTCTGACAGTCGAAGGCGCCTGGCAGTTATCGGCCGATGTGAAAAAGGCGCGTTCGATCGACGAGCTGTTGCGCATGTCGGACTTCGTAACGTGCCATGTGCCATTGATCGATGCCACCCGCAACCTTATTAATGCCGATCGCCTGAAGATGATGAAGGACGGCGTCGTTGTCTTGAACTTTGCCCGTGAAGGCATCGTCGATGACAAGGCGATGGTGGACGCACTCGATGCCGGCAAGGCCTACGCCTACATCTGCGATTTCCCGAGTAATCTGACCAAGAGCCACCCGCGTACGATTACCTTGCCGCATCTTGGTGCTTCGACCCAAGAGGCCGAGGATAACTGCGCGGTGATGGTTGCCGACCAAGTCCGCGATTTCCTGGAGAACGGCAACATCCGCAACTCGGTCAATTTCCCCGAGGTCGTGGTGCCGCGCGCGACCCAGCATCGATTCGTCTGCGCCAACGCCAATGTACCGAACATGCTCGGTCAGATCTCGGAGGCATTCGGGCAGGCGAAGCTCAACATCCATGACATGGTGAACATGTCGCGCGGCAACTTGGCGTATACTGTCGTCGACCTCGACGCCCCGGTGCCAGAGTCGTTGCGCCAGCGCATCGCCTCGATCGACGGGGTGCTGATGGCGCGGATCATCGACCCGCCCATCGATGAAATGCGCTAGCAAACCGACTTCGCGCCGCCGAATGGGTGCACAAAATTGTTGTGCACCCCGGCGAGCATAAGGTGGGAGAGGGCGCCAAACGAAATTGACCCGGTTGTAGAAACGCCAGGCGCAACCGTGGCACGGTTGCGGAGTTTATCTATGAATAACGAAGAACAGCGGCTGCGCGAGCTGCGCACTAAGATCGACGCAATCGACGAAAAGATTCAGGCGTTGATCAGCAAGCGTGCGCAGTACGCGCAGGTGGTTGCCAAAACCAAACACGACAACGGTGCCACGCATTGTTATCGCCCGGAGCGCGAGGCGAATGTCTTGCGGGGTGTGCTCGAGCGCAACAAAGGGCCGTTGCCGAACGAAGAGATGGCACGGCTGTTCCGTGAAATTATGTCAGCTTGCCTCGCGCTCGAGTCGCCGCTCAAGATCGCCTTTTTGGGCCCGGCCGGTACATTCACGCAAGAAGCCGCGTTCAAACATTTTGGCCATTCCGTAGAAACGGTTCCGCTCGGTACGATTGACGAGGTATTTCGCGAGGTCGATTCCGGCGACGCGCACTTCGGCGTCGTGCCGGTCGAGAACTCGACCGAAGGCGTGGTCAACCATACGCTCGATATGTTTCTGGTATCGTCGCTCAAGATTTGCGGCGAGGTGGCGTTGCGAGTACATCAGCATTTGCTCGGTCGCGGCGACAGCCTAGAAAAATCGCAGCGTATCGTTTCGCACCAGCAGTCGTTGGCGCAGTGCCGCGAGTGGCTCGATGCCCACTTGCCGCAGCTGGAACGCGTGCCGGTGGCGAGCAATGCCGAGGCGGCGCGGCTCGCGGCCGCGGACGACACGACGCTGGCAATCGCCAGCGAATCGGCGGCGAAGCTCTACGGATTGAACGTGCTGTCGAAGAACATCGAAGACCGGCCCGACAACACCACACGCTTTCTTGTGATCGGCAATCTCGAAACGACGCCGACCGGCAAAGACAAAACGACGCTGATGTTATCGGGCAAGAACCAGCCGGGCGCATTGCATAAATTGTTGACGCCGTTATCACGCTACGGCCTTAACATGACCCGCATCGAGTCGCGGCCGTCGCGCCGCAGTGCCTGGGAATACGTGTTCTTCATCGATATCGAAGGCCACGTGCGCGAGAAGAAAACCGAACGCGTGCTGAAGCTGCTCGAGCGTGAAGCGGCTTTCTATAAGTGTCTTGGCTCTTACCCCAAAGCGGTGCGTTAACATGACCATCGACATTCGTTCTCTTGCTGTACCCGGTGTGCGCTCGATCGAGCCGTACCAGCCGGGTAAGCCGTTATCCGAGCTGCAACGCGAGTACGGCATTGCCGACGCGATCAAGCTGGCCAGCAACGAAAATCCTATTGGCCCGAGTCCGTATGCAATAGAGGCGGCACGGGCGACACTGGCTGAGCTCGCGCGTTATCCTGACGGCGGCGGCTTTGCGCTGAAGCGGGCGTTGTCGACCAAGCTCGATGTGGCGCCGGAGCAAATCACGCTGGGTAATGGTTCCAACGACGTGCTCGAATTCATGGCGCGTGCGTTCGCTACCACCGGCGACGAGGTGATTTATTCCGAACATGCGTTCGCCGTGTATGAGCTGGTGGCGCGTGCGGTTGGCGCGAAGCCGATGGTGGTGCCGGCGCGTGCCTGGGGGCATGATCTTGCCGCTATGCGTGATGCATTCACACCGCATACGCGCTTAGTATTTATTGCCAACCCGAACAACCCCACCGGTACCTGGCTCAAACGTGACGATCTGGAAGCGTTCATTCGCTCGGTGCCGATCAACGTTTTAGTGGTCGTCGACGAAGCCTATTTCGAGTATGTCGCCGAGTCCGATTATCCGAATGCGGTGCAGTGGGTGGCGCGCTATCCCAACTTGGTGGTGACGCGGACGTTTTCCAAAATTTATGGATTGGCGGCGTTGCGTATCGGTTACGGTGTGTCGCATCCGCATGTTGCCGACTATCTCAATCGGGTGCGCCAACCGTTCAATGTGAACAGTGTCGCCGCCGCCGCCGCCGAGGCAGCGTTGGCCGATGATGCGCACGTTGCCCGTGGTGTCGCGCTTAATCGTGCCGGCATGGAACAGATAACCGAAGGACTGACAGGTCTCGGCCTTGATTTCATTCCGTCGGTTGGCAATTTCGTATCGTTCGATGTCCGCCGGCCGGCACGGCCGGTATATGACGCGTTATTGCGCGCCGGTGTCATCGTGCGGCCGGTAGCGAGCTACGGTATGCCGCAGCATTTGCGTGTCACCATCGGTCTAGCGGAGGAAAATCGACGGTTCCTCACGGCGCTAGCCGATGTTTTGCGGGATGCTGGCGGCACGCCCGCCCGCAGTGTCGGATGATCGCGCGTCTGTGCATCATCGGTGTCGGCCTGATCGGCGGCTCGCTGGCGCGCGCATTGCGCGCCGCCGATGCAGTCGGTGAGGTGGTGGGCTATGGGCGCTCGCTGGCGAATCTCGAAGATGCGGTTCGCCTCGATATCATCGATAGTGCCGAGACCAACATCGCCGGCGCCGTGCGAAACGCCGATATGGTTGTTGTCGCTGTGCCGATTGGAGCAATGCCTAGTGTTTTGGCGGATATTCGGCCGGCACTGGCGCCGAATGCGGTGGTGACGGATGTCGGCAGCGTTAAGGTTCCGGTCGTCGATGACGCCCGCGCTGCACTCGGTGATCGCTTTGCCGATTTTGTTCCGGGCCATCCCATTGCCGGCACCGAACGTTCCGGTGCAGCAGCGTCGATCGTCGATTTGTTCGAGCAGCGGCGTGTGGTATTGACGCCGGAACCGGAGACCAATGTCGAGGCATTGGATCGTGTGCGAACGATGTGGGCGGCGACCGGCGCCACCGTGATTGATATGTCCGCCACCGAGCACGATCGCATCCTGGCTGCCAGCAGTCATTTACCGCACGCGTTGTCGTACGCACTAGTCGATATGATCGTGCGCATGGACGAACACCGTTCTATTTTCGATTGCTCTGGCGGCGGATTTCGTGATTTCACACGTATTGCCGCCAGCGATCCCACCATGTGGCGTGACATCTGTCTTGCCAACCGGAAGGAACTGCTGGCGTTGTTGCGGCAGTATCAAGAGGACCTCGATGCGCTGTCGGAAGCGATCGAGCGTGGTGACGGCCAATGGCTGTACGAGACCTTCGGGCGCGCTAAGCGCGCGCGCGAGCAGCTGGGGTCAGGCCCGAGTACAGCTGGAGATTAATTTATGAGAATCGATTATCGCGTGGCGTCCGGCGGACGTCTGCGTGGCGCGTTGCGAGTGCCGGGCGACAAGTCCATCTCGCATCGGGCCGTCATGTTGGGTTCGTTGGCCGACGGCACAACGCAAATCACCGGCTTGCTGGAAGGCGACGACGTGCTGTGCACACTGGCGGCATTCCGAGCGATGGGTGTGCCGGCTGACGGACCGACGGCAGGGCGGCTGACGATCGAGGGTGTCGGTATGCACGGGCTCAATGCGCCGACGCAACCGCTCGACATGGGCAACTCCGGTACGGCCATGCGTTTAATGGCCGGGCTGCTCGCCGGCCAGCCGTTCGAATCGACGTTGATCGGCGATGAGTCGTTGTCGAAGCGACCGATGCGGCGCGTATCCGAACCGCTCAATAGTATGGGAGCGTTGATCGAAACCGCCGACGGTGGTTGCCCGCCGCTGCGGATTCGCGGCGCTCGCAAGTTGCGCGGCATCGACTATCCGCTGTCGATGCCGAGCGCGCAGGTAAAGTCGTCGGTTTTGCTCGCGGGTCTGTATGCCGACGGTGAAACCTCCGTGACTGAACCGGCGCCGACACGCGATCACACCGAACGCATGTTGCGTGGATTCGGCTATGACGTCGTTGTCGCCGGCGCTACGGCGCGTGTTCGCGGCGGCGGACAGTTGCACGCTTGTGACGTCGATGTGCCGGCGGACATTTCGTCGGCGGCGTTTTTTCTGGTCGGCGCTTCGATTGCCGCCGATTCGGAGTTAATTCTCGAACATGTTGGCATAAACCCAACGCGCATCGGCGTGCTTAATATTTTGCGATTAATGGGTGCTGATATTGCGCTGTTGAACCAACGCGAAGTGGGCGGAGAACCGGTGGCCGATATTCGTGTTCGCTCGGCCCGTTTGCGCGGCATTCATATTCCTGAAGACCAAGTGCCGCTGGCGATCGATGAGTTGCCGGTGCTGATGATTGCGGCGGCGAATGCGGAAGGCGAAACGATTCTTTCAGGCGCCGAAGAGCTACGTGTCAAAGAAAGCGATCGGATCGCGGCAACGGCGCGCGGACTTATGGCGATCGGCATTCCGGTGCGCGAGACCGCGGACGGAATGGTGGTTCAAGGCGGGATGGCGCAGGGCGGTGTCGTCGACAGCCTTGGCGACCATCGTATTGCCATGGCGTTTTCGATGGCGGCACTGACCTCGCAGCGATCGATCGTCGTGCGTGATTGTAAGAACGTGGATACCTCATTTCCCGGATTTGCGGATTTGGCGCGCCGCGCCGGTTTGAGGGTCGACGTGCAAGAGGGTGGTTAATCGGATGGAGCACACACCCGTCATTACCGTCGACGGCCCGAGTGGTTCGGGCAAGGGGACTGTCTGTCAAATCCTGGCGACCCGTCTTGGGTGGCACTTTTTGGACAGCGGTGCGCTATATCGCCTGGTTGGGCTGGCGGCGAACCGTGCCGGTGTGGACTTGGCCGATGAGCCGGTCGTTGCCCAACTGGCGCTAAGTCTCGACGTCGAGTTTCTGCCACGTGCCGATGGGGCGCCCGAGATTTTGCTGCAGGGTGAAGAGGTTGGCGACGATTTGCGAACTGAAAGCTCAGGTGCCGCTGCCTCCCGGGTGGCAGCATTGCCGTCGGTACGTAAAGCCTTGTTGCATAAACAACATGCCTTACGCCGGCCACCGGGGTTGGTGGCCGATGGTCGGGATATGGGCACGACGGTTTTTCCCGATGCTTTAATAAAGGTATTCCTTACGGCGAGTGCCGAGGTACGAGCTGAACGCAGGTATAAACAGTTGAAGGAAAAGGGGTTCGATGTTAACCTGCGCCGGCTTTTGGACGAGATTCGTGAACGTGATGCGCGTGATGCCGCTCGTGAAGCATCACCGCTCAAGCCCGCTGCGGACGCCCACATTTTAGATACCTCCGATTTAAGCATTTCCGAGGTGGTCGATCGCATCGAGAGTCTGCTGCATAAACGTTAACGTTTTCAGCAGGTCCGAGTTCCTTCTTAGCTCGGCGTAAACGAATCTCGAAACTTCAACAACTGGTCTCGGACCATTCAGGTATCTGTCCTCGTGGAGAGTTATGGCTGAAAGTTTTGCGCAACTGTTCGAAGAAAGCCTGCATAAAACGCGTTTGCAGTCGGGCCAACTGATTTCCGGTGAAGTGGTTTTTGTCGACGATGAAGTGGTGATCGTCAACGCCGGCCTCAAGTCAGAAGGCGTTATCCCCTCTATCCAATTCAAAGACGCTCTCGGCGTATTGCACGTCAAGATCGGCGACACCGTCGAAGTCGTTATCGAGTCGCTCGAAGACGGCACCGGCGAGACCTTGCTGTCGCGCGAGAAGGCGATGCGCGTCAAGGCCTGGGAAGATTTGGAGAAGGCTTTCGAAGTTCAGTCGGTTGTCACCGGCGTCATGACCGGTAAGGTGAAGGGCGGCTACACCGTCGCCGTCAACGGCATCCGTGCATTTTTGCCAAGCTCGCTCGTCGATGTGCGCCCGGTGCGCGATCCGAGTTACCTCGAAGGCAAAGAACTCGAATTCAAAGTCATCAAGATCGACCGCAAGCGTTCGAACGTCGTTGTTTCGCGTCGCGCTGTCGTCGAGAAAGAAATTTCCGCCGAACGCCAAGCATTGCTGTCGAACCTCGAAGAGGGGCAGACGGTCAAGGGCGTGGTCAAGAACCTCACCGATTACGGCGCGTTCGTGGACTTGGGCGGCATCGATGGTCTGTTGCACATCACCGACCTCGCCTGGAAGCGCGTCAAGCATCCGTCCGAAGTCCTCAAGATCGGCGACGAGATCGAAGCCAAAGTTCTGCGTTACGACCGCGAGCGCAACCGCGTTTCGCTCGGTCTCAAGCAGCTCGGCGATGATCCGTGGGTCGACATCACCCGCCGTTATCCGGAAGGCGCGCGTCTGTTCGGTAAGGTCACCAACATCACCGACTACGGCGCGTTCGTCGAGATCGAGCCGGGCGTCGAAGGCCTGGTGCACGTCTCCGAAATGGACTGGACCAATAAGAATATCCACCCGACCAAGGTCGTGCAGTTGGGCGACGAGGTCGAGGTCATGGTGCTCGACATCGACACCGAGCGTCGTCGTATCTCGCTCGGCATGAAGCAGTGCCAGCCGAACCCGTGGCAGGAATTCGCCGCGAACCACAATAAGAACGAACACATCAAAGGCAAGATCAAGTCGATCACCGACTTCGGTGTGTTCATCGGTCTCGAAGGCGGCATCGACGGTCTCGTGCACTTGTCCGACCTTTCCTGGGGCGCGCCAGGCGAAGAAGCCGTGCGTAACTACAAGAAGGGCGACGACGTCGAAGCAATCATTCTCGCCATCGACCCGGAACGCGAGCGCATTTCGCTCGGCATCAAGCAGCTCGAAGGCGATCCGTTCTCGAACTTCGTCACCGTCAACGGTAAGGGCTCGGTCGTTAAAGGTATCGTCATCGCCGTCGAGGCGAAGGGTGCGACCATTAAGCTTGGTGAAGAGATCGAAGGCTATCTTCGTGCTTCCGAATTGGGCCGTGACCGCATCGAAGATGCGCGTTCGGTGCTGAAGGAAGGCGACGAGGTCGAGGCCAAGATCACCACCATCGACCGTAAAAACCGCAAGTTGTCGTTGTCGGTGCGGGCGAAGGACCTGGAAGAAGAGAACGAGGCGGTGCAGGAGTACACGCGCAAGCCATCTTCCGGTACTTCGACCTTGGGCGACAAGCTCAAGGAAAAACTCGGCGCCCAAGACAGCGTCGAGGAGTAACGGAAGCAATGCTTGTCTAGCTTGAAATTGGCCGGCGCATTTCCTATAGGAAAAGGACGATGACGAAATCAGAACTCATCAATGCGCTGGCTGCCAAGCAGCCGCAGCTCGATTACCGTGATGTCGAACTGGCCGTCAAAGAGTTGCTCGAGCAGATGTCTGCGGCGTTAGCGGCCGGAGAGCGGATCGAGGTGCGTGGCTTCGGCAGTTTCTCGCTGCATTATCGTCCGCCGCGGGTCGGCCGTAATCCGAAGACAGGGGCGGCAGTGCATGTTCCGGACAAGTTCGTTCCTCACTTCAAACCTGGCAAGGAATTGCGTGAACGGGTCGATAGCGATAATTCGGCACCGGCACCTGGTTAAATCGCTTTCCGTTATGCGGGAAGCAAAAACGGCATTTGGGTTATCAATGCCGTTTTTTTATGACCTGAAAAAATTAGAAAATAGGTAGGTTGAGAAAGTCTATTCGAGGCTTTTTCCAACTTGCGAGCGGCGGCGCCTATGCGCCTCGCTCCGGACCTTTTGCTCACGGATTAAGCCGCCGCGGCGGCTTTCTTTAAGGAGGCGGCATGAAGCGTGCGTTTTATTTTGTCGTGATCGTCGTCACCCTGCTGTTTGGCATTACCTTCGCGCTGAAAAATCATCAGGACATCGAACTTGCTTATTACCTCGGTGTAAATTGGCGCGGTCCGTTATCGCTGGCGCTACTGAGCACGCTCGCAATTGGCATCGCCATCGGTTATCTCGCCGGATTGCGCATGGTTATTCGCATGCAGCGGCAATTGGTGCAGGCACGCAAAGACATTCGCCAGATCGAGCAAGAAGTGATGAACTTGCGGGCGCTGCCGATCAAAGATGTCATTTAGCGGAATAACGCTCAGCGGTTATGACCTGTTGGTAGGCTTGCTCCTACCGCTGGCGGCGTTGTCCGGCTATTGGATCGCTCGTTTCGACGCCAAGCGCCAGTCTAACAAGACGCTCGACCTGCCGTCGGCGTATTTCAAGGGTTTGAACTTCCTGCTCAACGAGCAGCCCGACAAGGCCATCGAGATCTTTATCCAGGTGCTCGAGGTCAACTCCGATACGGTCGAGACGCACTTAGCACTCGGCAATTTATTTCGCCGGCGCGGTGAAGTCGAGCGCGCCATCCGCATTCATCAAAACCTGATTGCCCGCCCGACGCTGGATCGCGAGCAGCGCACATACGCGCTACTCGAGCTGGCGCAGGACTACTTCAAAGCCGGTCTGTTCGATCGCGCCGAGAACTTGTTCCTCGAACTCGCCGAGATCCGCGCGCACAGTGAACAAGCGTTGCGCTTACTGTTGAATATTTATCAACAGGAGAAGGAGTGGGAAAAGGCGATCCAGACGAGCCGGAAGTTGGCGCGCGCTTCCGGCAAGAATATGGACGCGATCATCGCCCAGTATTACTGCGAGCTGGCCGAACAAGCGTTTACCAAAGCTAACCTAACCGCTGCTCGTGAATTCCTGAAGCAGGCATTGGCGGCAGACGGCAATTGCGTGCGCGCTAGCATCGTTCTAGGCGATATCGAAGTTAAAGAGGGACGTCAGCGCGAAGCCATCAAGGCGTGGCGACGCGTCGAAGACCAGGATGCCCATTACTTCAGCGAAGTCGCCAGCCGTATCGCCGAGGCTTATCGGCAGTTGGATGACGAGCAGGGGTTGTACGAGTTTTTCAGCGATGCACAGGAGCGCCACGCGGCGGTATCGCTGACACTGACGTTCGCCGACATTATCAAGCGGCGCGACGGTGTAAAGGCAGCCGAGCGATTCATCGTCGAGTCGCTGCGTCGTCAACCCAACGTCCATGGTCTTTATCAATTGCTCGAGCTCAATCTCGAGCAGGCTGACGACACCGTTAAGCGCGATTTATTACTGCTCAAAGGCATTATCGAAGACTTACGTAAGCAACATCAGGGGTACGCCTGTCAGCAGTGCGGCTTCAAGGGTCGCAGCTTGCATTGGCTGTGTCCCAGCTGTAGCCGTTGGAATACCGTGAAACCGGTGGTGGAGAGCTGATGAATCAACCACGCGTCATTGTCGCTCTTGATTTTGCTATCGCTGATGAGGCGCTCGCGTTCGTCGATCGGCTGGTGCCTGGACAGTGTCAGCTTAAAGTCGGGCTCGAACTTTTTACCGCCGCTGGCCCAAATCTGGTTCGCGAAGTTGTCGCCCGTGGGTTTGACGTATTCCTCGATCTTAAATTGCACGATATTCCTAATACCGTCGAACAGGCTTGCCGACAGCTCAGTCATCTCGGTACCCGCTTGCTGACCGTCCATTGCCTTGGCGGCAGTGCCATGATGGCGGCAGCGCGGCGCGGTGTCGGCGAGGCAGCCGATCGGCCGCGCGTAATCGGCGTGACCTTACTGACCAGTCTCAGCACTGCCGACGTGCGTGAAATCGGTTTGGGTGAAAGTCTCGCCGACCGTGCGCTGAAATTGGCGGAGCTCGCTCATGTTGCTGGGCTCGATGGTGTCGTCTGCGCGCCGACCGAGGCGCGGGCGCTGCGGCAGCGATTCGGCGCCGGCTTTTTACTAGTGACACCCGGAATCCGCCCGACGGGTAGCGCGATCGGCGATCAGCAGCGCGTGCTGACGCCGGCGCAGGCGATCGCCGAAGGCGCGGATTTGTTGGTGATCGGCCGGCCGATCACGCGTGCGCCGGATCCGTTGGCGACGCTCGCGGCTATTGAGCACGAGATAGCCGGACCGTAATGTCCGATTACCGACTACAGCGGCTAACTTGGCCCTGATACCATTGCGCCCGCCAAGAGGCGAATCGACCAACATGTTGAATCAATTACTTAGTGATATTGCCCGTTGCCGCGTGCTAGTCGTGGGTGATGCCATGCTCGATCGTTACTGGCATGGTGGTGTCGAGCGCATCTCGCCGGAGGCGCCGGTGCCGGTAGTTGCGGTGACGCGTACGGACGAACGTCCGGGCGGTGCCGCCAACGTTGCCCGGGTCGTACGTACGCTCGGCGCGCAATGTCGGCTACTGTCCATTACCGGTGACGATGCCGAGGCCGACAGTTTGCAACGACTGCTGCAGACGGACGGTGTTGAATGCGGGCTCTATCGCGACAAGTGCATCAACACCACCGTCAAGTTGCGTGTTATTTCACGTAATCAGCAACTAATTCGAATCGATTTCGAATCGCAGGCCAGTAAAGACGCACGGGTAAAACTGCTCGATTATTACCTCGAACATTTGCGTGATTTCGACGTCGTCATTCTTTCCGATTACGGCAAGGGCGGCTTGGGTTACGTACAAGAAATGATTACCGCGGCACGCGACGCCGATGTGCCGGTGGTGGTTGATCCCAAAGGCGATGACTACAGTCACTATCGACGCGCGACATTGATTACACCTAACCGCAAAGAGTTCGAGCAAGTCGCCGGTAAGTTTCGCGACAACGCTGATTTAGAACGCAAGGCGCAGGCCATGGTAGCGGCGTTGGATTTGGAGGGGTTGCTGGTGACGCGCGGCGAAGATGGCATGAGCCTGATCGATAAAACTAATCGCGTAGCGCATCTGCCGGCACGAGCGCGCGAGGTGTTCGACGTCACCGGCGCCGGCGATAGCGTGATCGCTACCGTTGGTTGCGCCTACGCCGCTGGCAGCTCGGTCGAAGACGCGTTGCATTTGGCGAACATCGCTGCCGGCATCGTCGTCGGCAAACTCGGTGCGGCGACGGCAACACCGGAAGAAATTCTGCACGAAGCCGCGTTACAGGAGGCATGATGTTCGTCGTTACCGGTGGTGCCGGCTTCGTCGGCGCCAATATCGTCAAGGCGTTGAACCAGCGCGGCGCCAAAGACGTTTTGGTCGTGGACAACCTAACGAAGGCGGACAAGTTTCGCAATCTGACAGATTGCGAAATCGCCGACTACCTCGACAAGCAAGAATTCCTGGCGCGCGTGCAAGCCGGCGCCTTCAAGAAATTCAAGGCAGTGCTACATCAAGGCGCATGTTCCGACACAATGGAACACGACGGCCGCTACATGATGCAGAACAACTTCGAATACTCGAAGACGTTGCTGCATTTTTGTCAGGGCAAGCGCATTCCATTTTTGTACGCGTCGTCGGCAGCGGTTTATGGCGGCAACAAAGAATTCCGCGAAGACCGTGAATGCGAAGCGCCGCTCAATGTCTACGGCTACTCCAAGTTTCTGTTCGATCAGTACGTACGGCGTGCGTTGCCGAAGAAGACGGCGCAGATCGCCGGCTTTCGTTATTTCAACGTGTACGGCGATCGCGAGACGCACAAAGGCCGTATGGCGTCGGTTGCGTTCCATCACTTTCATCAGCTGCGCGAATCCGGCCGCGTCAAACTTTTCGAAGGTTGCGACGGTTATGGCTCCGGCGAACAGCGGCGCGATTTTATTTCGGTCGATGACGTGACCGCCGTTAATTTATTTTTCTTGGATCATCCGGCCAAGAGCGGCATCTTTAATGTCGGTACCGGTCGGGCGCAGACGTTTAACGACGTCGGTTGCGCCGTCGTCAATAGCGTACGCAAAAGCAAAGGCGAGCCGACACTTTCGTTAGCCGAGTTGCAGCAGCAGGGATTGATCGAATATGTCGCATTTCCGGAGGCGCTGAAGGGCAAGTATCAGAGTTTTACGCAGGCGGATATTGCTCGCTTGCGCAAGGCGGGTTACAAGAAGACGTTTCTCACCGTCGAGCAGGGTGTAGAGCGATACATGCAGCAATTGCTGACGCGGTGAACCGGTATCGAATTAGGGTAAGTTGTCGTTGCCCACCGTGCACAGGGTTTGATAATGAGTGACGTCGCTTCCAGAGCATGGTATTTGCTCTATGCCAAGCCGCACCAGGAAGCAGTGGCGCAAGTTAATCTCGCGCGCCAGGGTTACGAAACGTATCTTCCGCTGATCCACCAGACACGAAAGCGTCAGGGTCGACGTATAGTCACCGTTGGGCCGATGTTTCCGCGCTACTTGTTTATTCATCTCGATAACGAGTCTGATAATTGGGGCCCGATTCGGTCGACCTTGGGAGTGGCGTCGTTGGTGCGTTTTGGTCAGCAAGCGGCGCAGGTACCGACCGATTTGGTAGCGGCATTGCGGCAGCGCGAGGACGGCGATGGAATACATGCGTTGCCGGTGGAGCAACACCGCCCCGGCAGCCGAATACGAATTACGGAGGGGTCATTGGCTGGATACGAAGGAATTTTCCTCGCGAAATCGGGTCGGGACCGTGTGGTCCTGTTGCTTGAGATTTTGGGTAAAAAGACGCGCACGGTTATCGGCGTCGATACCATAGAGTCGTCATAGCAACCCGCCGCGCGCTTGACCTCAAGGGTGATGGGACTATAGTGTTCATTCAATGAACACCAAGCCCGACAGGGAAGAGCAATTGGTGCTTGAGTTGCTGGATGCGGTTGGTCGGAAGAGCAACGTCACTCAACGCCACTTAGCCCATCAAATGGGGGTCGCCCTTGGTCTGGCCAATTCCTATCTGCGGCGTTGTATTCGTAAAGGATTCATCAAGATCACCGAGGCGCCGTCCAATCGTTATCTGTATTACCTCACGCCAACAGGTTTTTCCGAAAAGAGCCGGCTCGCCGCCAAATATTTGGCGCATTCGTTCGAGTTTTATCGTAAGGCCGGCGACTCTTGCCTGCGGTTATATGCGGAATGTCGGGCGCGCGACTTGAGGAGGGTGGTGCTTTGCGGACATTCGGATCTGGCTGAGATTGCGGCATTACGGGCGCAAGAGATGAATATTGAAGTCGTCGGCGTTTATGACCCCGAGGCCGAGGTGCGTCGTCTTGCCGGTCGGCCGATATGGCAATCGTTTGCCGAGTTGCCGATGTTCGATGTTTGTATGTTGACCGATTTACGTGCACCGCTGGTTGTATTTGAGCAGCTGTGCGCCATTGTTGGACGCGAAAAAATTTTAGTTCCGGATATTTTGCGTCTTAGCTAATTGCCGTTAGGTTTTGCGGTGAGGGTTTCTTATGCGGGATGGCATAACCATCCTGCAGGGCGGTAGCGTGCTTGGAGCGCTTCGTCGATTCGAATAGTAAAATTTACAGATGCGCAGTCGATGAGGAGATAAAACGTGAAGGTTCTAGTAACGGGTGCAGCAGGCTTTATCGGTTCGACACTAACGTTGAAGCTGCTGGAGCGGGGAGACAGCGTTCACGGAATTGATAATCTCAATAACTATTATGAAGTATCCCTCAAGGAAGCGCGGCTGGCGCGGTTACAAGCCAAGAAAGGTTTTAGCTTCGACAAGCTGGATGTTGCCGATCGCGTTGGCATGCCGGAATTATTCAAGCGTCATCAATTCGATGCGGTCGTGCATTTAGCGGCGCAGGCCGGCGTGCGTTACTCGCTGGAAAACCCGCATGCCTATATCGATGCCAACCTCGTCGGCTTTTGCAATATTCTCGAAGGTTGTCGGCACTCGAAGGTGAAGCACTTGGTGTATGCCTCGTCGAGCTCGGTGTACGGCGCCAACACCAAGCTGCCGTTCTCCGAGCACGACAACGTCGATCATCCGGTCTCGCTGTACGCCGCCACCAAGAAAGCCAATGAGTTGATGGCGCATACCTACGCCCATCTTTATGGGTTGCCGTGTACTGGTTTGAGGTTCTTCACCGTCTATGGTCCTTGGGGTCGTCCGGACATGGCGCTGTTCATGTTCACGCGCGGCATCATCGCCGGTAAACCGATCGATGTATTCAACAACGGTCAAATGATCCGTGACTTCACGTTCGTTGAGGACATCGTCGAGGGCGTTGTGCGGACGATGGACCACACCGCGCAACCGAATCCGAATTGGACCGGCGATGATCCGGATTCCGCTACCAGCCGTGCGCCGTATCGTGTTTACAATATCGGCAACAACCGCCCGGTCGAGCTGATGAAATACATTCACGTACTCGAAGATTGCCTTGGCAAAAAAGCGGTGATGAATATGTTGCCGATGCAGCCGGGCGACGTCCCTGCAACATACGCGGACACGAGTGCGCTTGGAAAAGATGTGGGTTTCCGACCCGATACGCCAGTCGAAGTTGGTATCGCAAAGTTTGTAGAATGGTTCCGGGCCTACTACAAAGTCTAACGAATGTTATCGATACATCCCGTCGTGCTTTCCGGCGGCTCGGGCACGCGCCTGTGGCCGTTGTCACGTGAATATTTTCCGAAGCAGCTATTGAGTCTGGCCGGCGATCAGACGTTACTCCAGCAAACGGTGTTGCGCGTCGACGGTATGAGTAGCGCCGTCGCTGAGCCGCTATTGGTGTGTAATGAGGAACATCGATTTCTGGTTGCCGAGCAAGTGCGCGCGCTCGGCAAAACACCGGCAGAAATTATTTTAGAACCGATAGGCCGCAACACGGCGCCGGCGGCAACGCTGGCAGCATTGTCGTTGCTGAAGCGCGATCCGCAGGCGTTGATGTTGCTGATGCCGGCCGATCATGTGATTGGTAACACGGAGGCATTTCGCGAAGCCATTGGCCATGGCGCACAGTTGGCCGAGAGCGGTTTGTTGGTGACGTTCGGCGTGGTACCGACGGCGCCGGAAACCGGTTACGGTTACATCCGTCGCGGTCGCCAAAATCGTGTCGCGCAGTTCGTCGAGAAGCCGGATGAAGCCACTGCGCGCAAGTATCTTGCGAGTGGTGACTATTTATGGAATAGCGGCATTTTTTTGATGCGCGCGGACGTGTGGCTGCGAGAGATCGAGCAACGCCGGCCGGACATATTGAACGCATGCCGCGCTGCCTACGATCAGGGAAAGCGCGACGCCGATTTTTTTCGTGTCGACCGGCAAGTGTTCACTGACTGTCCGAGTGATTCGATCGACTACGCGGTAATGGAAAAAACCGAACATGCCGCAGTCGTACCGTTGGATGCCGGTTGGTCCGACATCGGTGCCTGGTCGGCGTTGTGGCAGGTAAGCGAACAGGACGGCGACGGCAATGTAACGCAAGGCGACGTTATGACGCATTCGACACGCAACGCGCTGGTCATCGCGCAACACCGTTTGGTGGCGACCGTTGGCCTCGAAGACGTGATAGTTATCGAGACCGCCGATGCGGTGTTGGTGGCGCACAAGAGCCAATCGCAGAACGTGCGCGACATCGTCGACCGTCTCAAGCGCGAAAAGCGCACGGAACATTTGGTGCACCGTTGCGTGTCTCGACCGTGGGGCAGTTATGAGGGTATCGACGACGGTGCGCGCTTTCAAGTGAAGCGACTGGTGGTTAAACCGCGAGCATCGTTATCGTTACAGATGCACTATCATCGCGCCGAGCATTGGGTGGTGGTCAAAGGGACGGCGCGGGTAACGCGCGGCGACGAATCTTTTGTACTGACGGAAAATCAATCGACCTACATTCCGTTGGGCACGCGTCATCGTCTGGAAAATCCAGGCAACATTCCGCTGGAAATCATCGAAGTACAATCGGGTAGCTATCTCGGAGAGGACGATATCGTCCGATTCGAAGACGCCTATAACCGGCACAAGAACTAACCGTTGGCGTCATAACTCGTCTGGATCTGCGTTGGAACGTTTGTTAATAACAGGCGGTAGCGGCCTGCTCGCGTTGAATTGGGCGTGCGCGGTTCGCGATCGGTTCGACGTCGTGCTCGGCACGCATCGGCACGCCGTGCAGCTATCCGGCACGCGTGCGGTCGCGCTCGATTTGCAATCGGCCGAGGCATTCACCCAGCAATTGCAGGTGCTGGCGCCGGATATTGTCGTCCATACCGCCGGCATGGCCAGTGTCGATCGTTGCGAGCGCCATCCGCGCGAAGCCGAGCACACGAACCGCGACGTTGCCACGAACGTGGCGCTGGCGACGCAGGCGCGCGGCGTCAAACTTGTGCACATCTCAACCGATCATTTTTTTCCCGGCGACAAGCCGCTGGTCACCGAGCACGATGCACCGCGGCCGTTGAACGTTTATGCGCGCACCAAATTGCAAGCGGAGCAGCAGGTGCAAACGGCGCATCCGCAGGCATTGATTGTCCGCACCAATTTTTTCGGTTGGGGCTCGGCGCGGCGCCAGTCGTTTAGCGATTGGATCATCAATAACCTGCGGCTCGGTCAAGCATTGACCATGTTTGACGACGTTTACTTCACGCCGATCTTGGCCGACACCCTGGCGTTGACGGCGCACGACGTGTTGGCGCGGAACGCCAGCGGCATCTATCACATGGTCGGCGATCAACGGGTTTCGAAATTCGATTTCGGCCAGCAACTTGCGCAACGTTTCGGCTTGCGCACGGCGCTGATTGCGCGCGGCAAGGTCGACCAATCCAAGTTGTCGGCGCCGCGACCGCACGATATGTCGCTCGACAATTCCCGGGTTCGTAGTTTATTGAATCGCGACATCGGCAAGTTGGAAGTTTTCTTTGAAGAGCTTTATCGACAGGAACAGCAGGGTAGGGCAGCAGAACTCAAGAACGTCGTAGCGGAGATATAAATGTCAATTTTGGACGGAAAATCGGTCTTGATTACCGGCGCCACCGGCTCGTTCGGTAAGCGTTTCGTCAAATACGTGTTGGACCATCACCAGCCGTCGCGTTTGGTGATTTTCAGTCGCGATGAGCTGAAGCAATTTGAAATGCAGCAGCATATTCAATCGCCGTTGCTGCGTTACTTTTTGGGCGATGTGCGCGACAAGACCCGGCTGTACCGGGCGTTCGACGGCGTGCAGGTGGTGATCCACGCCGCCGCCATGAAACAAGTGCCGGCGTCGGAATACAACCCGATGGAGGCGATTAAGACCAACATCATCGGCGCCGAGAACGTTATCGACGTCTGTATCGATCAAGGCGTCGAGCGCGTGGTCGCCTTGAGTACCGACAAGGCGGCGAACCCGGCGAATTTGTACGGCGCCACTAAGTTGTGCTCGGACAAATTGTTCATCGCCGCCAACGCCTTGTCTGGCCGCCACCGCACGCACTTCTCGGTGGTACGTTACGGTAACGTCATCGGCTCGCGCGGCAGCGTCATTCCGTTCTTCATGCAGAAGCGCAAGGAAGGCGTGTTGCCGATCACCGATGCGCGCATGACACGTTTTTGGATCACGCTCAAACAGGGCGTGCAATTCGTGATCGATAGTCTTGAGCGCATGCATGGCGGCGAAATATTCGTGCCGAAGATCCCCAGCATGAACATCATGGACGTGGCGAAGGTCGTCGCGCCGGAGTGCAGCACCAAGATCATCGGCATTCGTCCGGGCGAGAAGCTGCACGAGGTCATGATCACGCAGGATGACGCCGCGCATACCGCCGAGTTCAGCGATCACTACGTGATCCAGCCGGCGGCGACGTGGTGGGACCGGGCGGCATATCTACGCGACACCAAGGCCGGCATCGTGCCGGAAGATTTCCAATACAGCAGCGATCACAATTCCGTATGGATGACGCGCGAGCAGTTGGCCGAGCTCCTCAGAAAAGAAACCATCGAACTATGATCCCTTACGGCCGGCACTATATCGACGAGGACGACATTCAGGCGGTCGCCGAAGTATTGCGCCACGGCGCGCTCACGCAGGGCCCCAAGGTCGGCGAGTTCGAGCGCGCGGTGGCTGACTATGTCGGTGCGCGTTACGCGGTGGCGGTGTCGAGCGGCACGTCGGCGTTACACCTCGCCGCCATGGTCGCCGATCTCGGCCCTGGTGATACGTTGATCACGACGCCCAACACCTTCGTCGCCAGCGCCAATTGCGGCGCCTTCGTTGGTGCCACCGTGCAGTTCGCCGATATCGATCCGCAGACACTTAATATGTCGCCGACGGCGTTGGCGCTGCGTTGCCAAGGTCAGTCGCGTGTACGCGCGATCGTGCCGGTGCACTTCGCCGGCTTGCCGTGCGATATGCCGGCGATTCGCGCGGTTGCGAAGCAACACCGGGCGGTGGTCATCGAAGACGCGTCGCATGCATTGGGTGCGAGCTATCCGGACGGTGGCCGCGTCGGTAACGGCGCGCACTCGGACATGACGGTGTTCTCGTTCCATCCGGTCAAACACATCGCCGCCGGCGAAGGCGGAATGATCGTTACCAATAACGAAAACTACTATCGCCGCTTGATTCGCTTACGTAGCCACGGCATCAACAAGGGTGACGATCCGACCTTATGTAAGGACTTGGGGTTCACCGACGGCGCGCCGAACCCGTGGTATTACGAGATGCAGGAACTCGGCTACAACTATCGCATCACCGATATTCAAAGCGCGCTGGCGCTGTCGCAGATGCGCAAGCTCGACCGGTTTGTTGCCCGCCGGCGCGAGCTGGTGCGTGTCTATGATGAGACGTTCCGCTCGTGGCGCGGCGTCCGCCCCGGGCAAACACACGGCCGCGACCTCAGCTCGCATCACCTATATGTACTGCGCATCGATTTCGCGGCGTTGAAGACGTCGCGTGCAAAATTGATGTGGCAGCTGGCGGAACACGGAATCGGCTCGCAGGTGCACTACATTCCGGTGCATTTTCATCCTTATTATCGTCGTGCCGGCCAGCCGACCGACGACCTGGCAGCGACCGAGCAGTACTACCGCGAGGCGCTCAGTATCCCACTTTATTTCGGGCTAACCGCCGAACAACAACGGTCGATTATCGACCGCCTGGCGGCGTTGACGCAGTGAAGCTCGGTCTCGGTACCGTTCAGTTCGGTTTGGACTACGGTGTATCTAACGCCGGTGGTCGGGTGCCGGAAGCGGAAGTTGAAAAAATTCTTGCAACCGCCGGGCGCGCGGAAATTTCCGTGTTGGATACGGCCAATCTCTATGGCGATAGCGAAGCCGTATTGGGTCGAACGATTCCACCCGATCAGCACTTCCGTGTCGTCACCAAGACGCTGCAGTTTCGAACGGCACGGTTGACGGACCACGATGCGCACGCGTTGCGCGTCGGTTTCGAGCAGTCGCTCACGCGCCTCGGCGCGGAGCAGGTCTACGGTTTATTAGTGCACCATGCCGACGACTTGTTGGTAGACGGCGGCGAAGCGTTGCACGCGGAGATGCTGCGGCTTCGCGCCAGCGGGCAGGTAGCAAAGATCGGCGTATCGGTGTACGACACGCGCCAGCTCGACGATGTGCTCGAGCGCTACCCAGTCGATCTCGTGCAGTTACCGCTGAATGTTTGTGACCGCCGATTTATCAGTGGCGGGCATTTAGCCGCATTGCAGCGGGCGGGTGTCGAGGTTCATGCGCGTTCCGCGTTCCTGCAGGGCCTGTTGCTGATGGATGACGCAAAGATCCATCGCTACTTCGATCCCTACCGTGACCGGCTACGTGCGTACTTCCGCGCGCTTGCCGACGCCGGCTTATCGCGTTTGCAAGGTGCGCTCGCGTTCGTGGCGTCGGTTCCCGAGGTCGACATCGCCTTGGTTGGTGTGACTTCGCAGGTCGAGCTGGTGCAGATCGTCGATGCATTGGCGCAACCGCTTCCCGATTACACGTTTTTTGACGAATTCACGATCGCTGACGAAGGATTGATCAATCCGTCCCGTTGGCAGATCGCCTGATGACGGAGAGCTGATGAGTCAGATAAAAATTTTGGCGGAGGCAGCCCAGGGCTTCGAGGGCAAGCTGCCGCAAACGTTATTGCTGGTCCGCGCGGCTGCCGCCGCCGGCGCCGATGGCATTAAGTTTCAATTGGTCTACGCCGACGAGTTGGCGACGCCGGACTATCGCTACTTCGATTTGTTCCGCTCGCTGGAAATGCCGGATAGCGCTTGGCAAGAAGTCGCGCAAGAGACGCGTGAGCGCAACATCGGATTGCTGTTCGATGTTTTCGGCGTGCGCGGGCTGGCGCTGGCGCAGACACTCGGTGTCGCCGGCATCAAGATTCACAGCACCGATATGTCGAACATCGGTCTGCTGCAACAAGTCGCTAAGGCGAAGTTGCCGGAGGTCATTCTCTCCGTCGGCGGCTGTGTCGAGCAGGAGGTAGCCGAAGCCATCGAAACGATTGGTCCGAAGCCGATCGTGTTGATGCACGGCTTTCAAGGTTATCCGACGCCGTTCGAGGCGAATCAGCTGGCGCGCATCGGCCACTTCGCGTGCCGTTTCGGTTCCGGCAACGCTGACGCGCCGCTGCGCCAAGGCTTCCACGATCATGCGCCGATCGAAACCGCGGCGTGCACGGCGCTACCGGCGGTCGCGATTGGTGCCGGCGCCGTCGTTATCGAGAAGCACCTCACGTTGTCGCGCCTGATGAAATTCGAAGACCACGAATCAGCGCTCGATCCGTCCGAGTTCGCTGAGTTCGCCGCGCGCATGCGCGAGTGCGGTACTGCTATCGGCACGGTCGACGGCACGCGGCCGGATCTCGGCATGCATGAGGCCGAGCGCCGCTATCGCGACGCTATTCGCAAGCACGTGGTCGCGGTGAAGCCGTTAGCTGCCGGTACTGTGATCCGTCCCGAGCATGTCGGCTTGAAGCGTACCGCCTCGGCGACGTTTCTGAGCGACGTGCGTCAGCTGTACGGCAAACGCACCAAGACCGCGCTCGCCGAAGGTGCGGCAATTCTTGAATCGCACTTAGAATAAGAGAGACTAACGATGCGCCGACTCGTCGCCGCGCTCGCTTGCCGCAACAATGGTTCCCGGTTGTTCGGCAAGCCGCTGCAAAATCTGCTCGACAACACGTCGATCCTCGACCAGATCGTCGCCGCTATCCGCCGCGTCGGCATCATCGACGAAATCGTCCTTGGTATTTCCGAAGGCGCGGCCAACGACATCTTCGTCGATAAGGCGCACGAGTACGGTATCGGATACATCTGGGGTGATCCGCAAGATGTATTGATGCGCCTGATTCAATGCGGCCGCATGGGTCGCGCCACCGACGTGTTTCGTGTCACCACCGAGTGCCCGTGGTTCGCCTATGACTTGCTGACCGAGGTATGGACGCGACATAAGCGCAATGGCAACGACATCACCGTTTGCGATCGACTGCCGGAAGGTATCAATTTCGAAATCTATTCGCTGGCGGCGCTGGAGCGCTCGCACGCCAACGGCTCGGCCAAGGATCGCTCGGAGTTTTGTTCGAACTACGCGCGCCATCATGTCGACGAGTTCAAGATCGAGGTGGTGTTGCCGCCGGTCGACCAACAGCGCATGGACCTGCGGGTGACGGTGGATTATCCCGAGGACCTCATCGTCTGCCGCGAGATCGCCAAGGCGTGTCGCAGCTCCATGCCGCTGGTGTCGGTGGCGCAGATCGCCACCTTTCTCGATTCGCGTCCGGATTTGAAAGCGCTGGTGGCACCGTTCGTGGTGCCGGAGCCCACTTGGAACATCGGTTGACCCCGTCATGACGCTGAAACGCATTTCTCAATTCGATCGCTCGCGCCAGTTCTCGCAACGTATTCACGACATCGTGCCAGGCGGGGCGCATACGTATTCGAAGGGCGACGATCAGTTCCCGATCAATGCGCCCGCGGCCATCACCCACGGCAAAGGTGCGCATGTTTGGGACGTCGACGGCAACGAATATGTCGACTGCAGTATGGGCCTGACCTCGGTCAGCATCGGCCACGGCTACGAGCCGGTGGCGCAAGCCGTCAGCGACGCCGCATTCAAGGGCACGAACTTCCAGCGGCCGGCGACGATCGAGCTCGAGGCTGCGGCCAAATTTTTGGAGACAGTGCAGTCGGGCGACATGGTGAAATTCGCCAAGAACGGCTCGACGGTTACTACCGCTGCGGTCAAGTTGGCGCGCGCCTATACCGGCCGTAATCGCGTAGCGCTGTGCCGCGAACACAATTTTTTCAGCTACGACGATTGGTTCATCGTCACCACTGCGTGTGACCGCGGTATTCCGGAAGAAACGCGCGAACTGACGGCGTGTTTCAGCTACAACGACTTGACGTCGGTCGAGGCGTTGTTCGCCGATCCGAAGCACGACATCGCCTGCCTAATCATGGAGCCGGTGAAGTTCGACGCGCCGCGCGACGATTTTCTGCGCAAGACCGGCGAGCTCTGCCGCAAACACGGCGTGGTCTACATCCTCGACGAAATGATCTCCGGCTTTAAGTGGGGGCTGAAAGGCGCGCAGGATTATTTCGGCGTGCGGCCCGATCTCGCTACCTGGGGCAAAGGCATCGCCAACGGCTTTTCCGCGTGTGCGCTCACCGGTCGCGCCGACATCATGGAGCTCGGCGGCATTCGCCGCGAAGGTGACGACAAATTATTTTTGATCTCGACCACGCACGGCGCCGAGACCATCGGTCTGGCGGCGCTCATCGCCACCATCGCTGAGTTCCAGCGGCACGACATGATCAAGGACAATTGGGCGCGCGGTCGCTCGTGGCAACAGCGCTTGAACGAAGTCGTGACGCGCCACGGGCTGACGCGTTACTTGAGCCTCATCGGCGACCCGTGTCTGTTAGCGCTCGTTTGTCGCAACCCGCAAGGCAATGCCGATGACACTTTCCGCACGTTGATGATGCAAGAAATGATTGCGCACGGCGTGCTGTTCCAGGGCGTGTTCTATCCGACCTGGTCGCATCAGCAGGCCGAGCTCGATCAGGTGGTCGCCGCATTCGATCGGGCGTGCCAGGTTTATGGCCAAGCGATCGAAAAGGGTAGCTGCGACGGACTGTTGATCGGCCGGTCGGTACGGCCGGTGTTTCGCAAGAAGATTTAGCGCGTGCCGTTGAACGTCCTGATTCGCGTTGATGCCTCGCTCGAAATCGGCACTGGCCACGCGATGCGTTGTTTGACGTTGGCCGATGGACTGCGCGAGGCCGGTGCAAATGCTAGTTTCGCCTGCCGGACGTTACCGGGGAATCTGTCCGACCTGATTCGCACTCGTGGCTACGCGGTTCAGGAAATGTCGGCAACTGCACGCGCCTGGCAGGCGGATGCGGCGGAAACGGCGGCAATACTCAACGGTAAAACGTTCAACGGTTTGGTCGTCGACCACTACGCGCTCGATGTGCGCTGGGAGTCGGTGCTGCGGCGTTACGTCAACGGCATCATGGCAATCGACGATCTCGCGGATCGGCCCCATGATTGCGATATTTTACTGGACCAGAATTATTACGACGCAATGGCACAGCGTTATAACGATTGCTTGCCGGTGAATTGCCTGAAGCTGCTCGGTCCGCGTTACGCGTTGTTGCGCCGGGAGTTTCGCGAAGTGCGTCAACGACTACGATCGCGCGACGGCTCGGTCAAAAATATTTTGATTTTTTTTGGCGGCGCCGATCCGCAGAACATCACCGCCAAGGCGATCGCGGCGCTGGCGAAGGCCGGGCGTAGCGATATCACGGCGGATGTCGTGATCGGCGCGACCAACCCGCATCGCCGCATGATTGAAGTGTTATGCGCGCCGCAGCGCAATCTGCGGCTGCACGTGCAAGCCGACAACATGGCCCAGTTGATGGCGGCGGCCGATCTCGGTATCGGCGCCGGCGGTGCCACCATGTGGGAGCGTTGCCTGTTGGGATTGCCAACGTTGACGGTGGTGTTCGCTCATAACCAGGAACGATCGACGCGCGAGACCGGCAATATCGGTGCGCTGCGCTATTTAGGTTGGGCGGACAAGTTGACTGTCGACGCCCTGGCCGCCGATATCGACGACGCCATTCGTCATCCAAAAAAACTAATGGCCATGAGTCAGCGCGCGATACAGATCATGGATGGATTCAGCACCACCGGCCAGCCGCTCGCGGTCAGCGCGCTGCTCGAACGATTCTCCGACCGTAAGACCGATCGACTGAGACAGTCACCGCAATGAGCGTCGTACATATCGCCGGCCGGCCCTGTGGCAACGGGCATCCGCCATACATCGTCGCCGAGATGTCGGCCAATCATAACGGCTCGTTGGACCGCGCCTTGGAGATTATCCGCGCGGCGCACGTTGCCGGCGCCGATGCCGTGAAGTTGCAAACCTATACGCCCGACACGATGACGCTCGATGTCGATCACCCGCGTTTCAAAGTGAAGGGCAAGAACCCGTGGGACGGTGAGCATCTCTACGAGCTGTATCGCAAAGCGATGACGCCGTGGGAATGGCACGAACCATTGTTCGACTACGGCCGCAAACTCGGCATCACTATCTTCAGCTCGCCGTTCGATAACGCCGCGGTCGAGCTGTTGGAGCGTCTCGACGCGCCGGCATATAAGATCGCCTCGTTCGAACTGGTCGATCTTGATTTGATCCGGCGCTGTGCCGCCACCGGCAAGCCGGTGATCATGTCCACCGGTATGGCGTCACTGACCGAGATTTCAGAAGCAGTGCAGGCGGCGAAAGACGCTAACGTGCAGGGACTGATCCTGCTCAAGTGCACCAGCGCTTACCCGGCGCCGGCGGAGATGATCAACTTACGCACTATTGCGCACCTGGCGCAGGCGTTCGATGTTGTCACCGGTTTGTCCGATCATACGATGGGCACTGGGGTATCGGTTGCTGCGACCGCGCTCGGCGCGGCCTTCATCGAAAAACATTTCACACTGGCGCGCGCCGATGGCGGCGTCGATTCGTCGTTCTCGCTCGAGCCGGCCGAGCTCGCGCAACTTGTCACTGAAACACGCATGGCGCACGCGGCACTCGGCGAAGTGACGTATGTGCACGGCGAGCTCGAAAGCTCTTACCGCCGTTACCGGCGCTCGCTGTTTTTCATTCGCGATCTTGCCGCCGGCGCAACGGTGAGGGAAAACGACGTACAGGCGTTGCGGCCGGGCGACGGCCTACCGCCGAAATTTCGCGCTGCCGTCATTGGCCGCACGCTGAAGCAGGCCGTAACCCGCGGCACACCAGTATCGTGGGATGTTTTGACATGAGTTCTATGGGTAGCGGCAGGTTACTGACGCCGGTATTCAAACGCGGCGTGACGCTGAATATCCCGCAGGGGTATCTTTGGTCGCTGACGGTCGATGACGTACATGCCGGCTACATCGACGGGCTCAACGATCCCGAAGTCAATCGATACATGGTCGCGGTGCGCCAAAAGACGCAGACCGATGACACCGTCCGCGCATTCGTGCGCATCGACGAGCTGGCGCCGGACGCGGTGTTGTTCGGCATCTTTCATAAGAACAGCGCGCGTCATTGCGGTACCGTACGGTTGCATCACGTCAATCTGACGGATCGAACGGCTGATATCGGCATTTGTGTTTTTGACAAACGTGTCTGGGGGCAAGCAATAGGTGCGGCGGCGATTGGTTCCGTGACGCAATGGGCGTTCGATAGGCTTGGCATACAGTCGATTTTGGCAGGCACTTATGTCGACAACGTTTCTTCGTGGAAGGCATTTATGAAAGCCGGTTATGTTCTTGAGAAAGATGTGGCCGACCGCTATCAGCGGGACGGCCAGCCAGCGGTAGTGCGCATGTTGGTTGCGCGCCGGGCGCAATCACGATAAATGGCGCCTAAATTTCACACACCGCATGCACTGCGGGCGTTCGATGCGATCGCACATCGTGTACAAGCGCATCTGACGACGCATCATCGTGGCGCATTCGGTTACAGCGCCGATACGATTGCAGCTCGACTGGCGCAGCGGGTGGTTGAACTGGCGCTGAATCCGTTCGTCACCGCCTGTGTTGACCGTATTGAGCAAGGTCGCGCTCCGATTCCGGAAACACATGAATCGGCGTCTTGGGGCGGACTTCGTTTCAAACTTCAATCGGGCGCGGTCGGCGCCACCGCGGGATTGATCGTGCGTTCGCTGGGAGAGTTTGCCGTGCACTGGGCATTGCTGCTGTGGCACGCCGTCATCGGCGGTTTTCGCCGTCAAGGAAAAGATCCGCGGTCGGCGACGCTGATTTTTGGTATCGGCGCCGAAGGTCTGCAAGAGGAGGGGTCGGACGCGCGCTTTGCCGCCTACTGCCGCTCCGGTCCCATCCAACCGCTCGTGTCTGCCGACCGGCTTATCGTGCAATCGTTGGTGCCGATTCGCTCGTCGGATCCGACGCGTTTGCAATACGGTCGTTTTCCGCTGATCAATGCGGCGCGGACAATTCCATTGGGCGTGCGCGGTCGGATCCGATTGGTTCTGTGCCAGACGTTGATGCTCGTTCGTTTTTGCGCCGCCGTGATCCGTCGGCCACTCTTGGCAACGTTGGCACGTGATGCCGCGGAGATCGAGCTGGTGCGCGCATTCGATCGGTCGCAGCGATTGAACGCAGTGGTCATCACCAATTCGGCGTACGCACGGCAACCGTTATGGATGCGCGAACGCGAGCGTCGGCGGTTCGAGACCCACATGATTTGGTACTCGCAGAACATAATGCCGTTCGTGTTCCGGGCCGATGGTTTGCGCTCGGACTTGCCGAATTATCGGCATCTGCTGGTCGACACGCATTGGCTATGGACCTCGGCTTGCGCCGACTATTTGTGCCGTCTCGGCGTCACCGGCGAGCTGCATGCATGCGGACCGATCCTTTGGTATCTATCGAAACCGGCGCAACCGCGGGCCGACAATGAGATCCGAATCGTCGTGTTCGATGTGACACCGTTGCGCGAAGACTTCACGCGCCGTATCGGCCTGATCTACAACTATTACGCGACCGCTAACATGATTCGGTTTATCGAAGAGATCGCAGCCGCTGGCCGCGAGCTGCAAGCCAGTACCGGTCGACGTGTGCGGTTGTTACTCAAACACAAACGTAGTTATCACGCGCTGCACGATCGGCGCTATATCGAATTTATCGAACGCCTGACCGGGCCTGAGGGTGCCTTCGAGTTGGTGCCGTTCGGGACGAATATATATGCGCTATTGGCAGGCAGCGATTTGTCGATTGTCGCTCCGTATTCGTCGCCGGCCTATGTCGCGGATCACGTCGGTAAACCGGCGATCTATTTCGATGCCACCACGGAGTTGGAGCCGACATTCGACGCCACGCCATGGGTTCATTTCGCCGGCGATCGCGCGCAATTGCTGGCAACGGCACATCAACTGTTAGGGCGTCGTCGGGATAATGCTGTTGCGAGAGGCTGATGCGTAAGATGAGCGAATCGATCACCGTTGCCGCCGAAAATATCGATGTTGGTAAGAACGCCTTACCCGGCCGCACCGGTAGCAAGCGCCCGCGAATCGCCGTGGTCGTACCTTCCGAACGTGTCGTTGATGCGTTGCTGAACAGCGGCGCGCTCACAGTCTTGGCGGAGCGCGTCGAAATCAAGCTGATCGCGGGCCCGGAAGTACCGCCGGAATTAGCGCCCAACGCAACTGTGTTGGATCTTCCCAGCCTCCGCGGTTGGCGCCAGCGTTTAGATACGCACATGTGGTACCACGCGTTATTTCGCCACTTTCGTCGCCACCGCCTGCGGACCAACGCCAGTTTCAAGGCCATGCAATTGCGGCCGATAGGCCGGGCGTTGCATCATTTATTGGCGCATCCGTTGTTGGCTGCTGTCGTATCGGCCAGCGATGCCAAGATTTTTTTTCGCGATGACGCGGCCGCCTTGAATTGTCTCAAGACGCTACGACCGGATCTTATTATCGTGCCGGGCTCCGCGCTCGATAGTTATTCGCACATGGTGCTGCGCTCCGCGCAGCGCCTCGGTATTCGTTCGGCAATGATTATTTCTCACTGGGACTATTTTTCCAAAAAGGGTTTACTGCGGGTGGCGCCCGATCGCATCTATGTTTGGGGTGACGATATGGCGAGCTTGGCCGTTGGGCGAAACGGAGTAGATCGCAATGCCGTGTGTGTCGTCGGTGCACCGCAGTTTGAAAAATATCGACAGTTGCGGTTGGAAATGCAAGACGAGTACCGTTGTGCACTCGGATATCCGCGCGACGGGGTGTTGGTCCTATTCGCCGGCACTGCGGTTCCGTACGACGAACTGTCGGTGCTGCGCGAGTTGAGTGAGATTGCGGCGCAGCCGAGGTTTGCCGGTTGCCGGATCGTCTATCGACCGCATCCGCGGGCCTGGGAGCGACGTTCGGTTGAGAGCGTTGATCCGAAGAGCCTGGCTAACGTATTGCTCGATGTCGCTACCGCCGTGGATGCAACAAGCGATGCGCATTACTTGGCGTTAATCGGCGCCGTTAACGGCGTTGCGTCGCCGTTTTCCACCATGATTCTCGAAGGCGCAATCGCCGGCAAACCGGCGTTTTGTATTTCATTTTCCGATAACGTCAATGACTGGAATTTCGCCGAGGCCAATAACACAGAACATATACAGGCGATCATGGGCCGAAGCTGGCTTACCGTTTGCACCCAGCGGCGGCAATTGCGCGAGCAATTCGAGAACTATCTGATCGCGTTGCACAATGGCGACACGACCGATAAGGTGCGTCGCGAGGCCGGGCGCACGATACATTTCGACGATCGCAGCTATGCACAGCGGTTGTTGGAACAGATTGAAGCGGATTTTTCTCTTGGAACGTTGATGGGTAAGGTATCGACTCAATGAATCTAGTGCGGTTGGGATATCGACGTAATTTATGAGCCAAAAACCTGATTTCGACGCCTGTGAGATTTGCCGCGATCACAAGTGGGAAGTCGCCAGATTCGGACCTGTGCGCGATGGCAAGTTCGGGAGTCTTACACCCGACACGCTGGTGGGTCGTTGCCGTGGTTGCGGTGTCGAACGGCTGATCGAGGCGAGTTGCAAGGGCGAGGAGTTTTACGAAACGACGGCCTATCGGTTGTTGGTGAATGCCGATTCCTCGATCGATGGTTACTTCGCGGAGCATGATCCACTACAGCTCGAGCGCCTTAATGTATTTCCTCCGCATCAATTGCGCGGCAAGAATGTCGCCGACGTCGGTTGCGCCGCCGGTACCTTCCTCGACCACGTCAGGGGGCTAGCGCGAAACGGCATCGCCGTTGAGCCGGCGCAACATTACCATCGTTCGCTGGAGAGCCGCGGTTACTCGGTGCATGCGAGTCTCGATGCGGCGGTGGTGCAGTGGAGTGGAAAAGTCGACGCTTGTTTCTCGTTTAGCGTGATCGAGCACGTCGCTGAGCCACGGGCATTCCTCGAACAAGCGCGCGAGTTGCTCGCGCCGGATGGCGAGTTGATTATCAGCACACCGAACCGCGACGATATTATGATGGAGTTGTTGCCAGACGATTATCCGAGCTTCTTTTATCGGACGGTTCATCGTTGGTATTTCGATCGACAGTCGCTCGCCGAGTGCGCGCGCCATGCCGGGTTGAAAGTGCGCTCGCTTAAATGTGTTCATCGTTTTGGGTTAAGTAACGCCGCGCTGTGGTTGCGTGATCGGCGGCCTTCGGGGCGCGGGCGAATCGCCGGGCTCGACGATGCCGCGTTGGACGCGAATTGGCGTATTGCTTTAGAGCGGGAGTTCAAGGGCGATTATCTATACGTCGTATTGGCTCGCCAATGATCGATATCAGTAAGTCGTTGCGAAGGGTGGTGTTATGACACTAAGGCAGATCGTCTCGCGTTGTCGGGTCGTGATTGAAGATACTGTGTTAACCGCGCCAGGTCTCCGCTATAAGCCTCGGTTCCCAGGGGATGAAGCGGAATTGGCCAAAGGCATAGCTGAACTACGTATTAATGGATACACCTCGGTCGGACGATTGCTTGATGCGGCCGGCGTCGGGCAGCTGCGCGGGTTGATCGACGCAGCCATCGGCGGCCAGCGTCCGGATCTCGATGTGCGCTGGAGTGATAGCGTTAAGTATTGGCGGATTGAGAATCCATTGCGCCTCGACCCATCGCTATTGCGACTCGCGGCGCATCCCGCGGTCATCGCCCTCGTCGAACGTTACTTCGCGCGACGGCCCTATTTGTCAGACATCGATCTACGGCGGATCCCGCCGACCGATATGTCGGAGGTCCAGAGTAGTGGTTACTCATCCAGCAATTGGCATCGCGATACGCGCGGGCGCCAAGTTAAATTGATGATTTATCTTTCCGACGTCGCTGAGGCCGACAGCAATTTCTCGCTCGTGCCTGGTACCCACATCGGCGCGCATTATCGCAAGAAAGAATATGAAGAGAGCCGACTGTCAGACGCCGAGGTCGAGGCAATGAAGGTCTCGACAGTCGAGTGGCGTGGCCAAGCGGGAGACGCCATGGTATTCGACACCAATCTCATCCATCGGCTTCGTCGTAAGCCGATGGCGCGCGTGCGCGATTCCATCACCTATTACTACACCCCAGGACAGGCGCTGACGACGATCGACGTCGATCGGCGCGAGCTCGAGCATTTGCCCGAGTCGATGCGGGCGGTGTTCGGTAATCCGCCGTTGCCGTTTAAGCGCAGCAGTCATACCTAATTATTTATTAAGGAGTCGTTACACTTGGCTTCCACAGCGCATATCGCCAAAGAATTCTTACGGCCGGCCGTACGTGCAGTACGACGGCTCATGGAAAAAGACGTGTTTGAGGCACGGCATTGGCAGCCGGGCTCGAAGGTACAGTTCTCCGGCATTACCGTCTCCGAACCGCTCGAAGTCGACTTCTTGTGGTACAGCGGTCCAGAAAATTTTTCGCAAGTATTCGTCGACGCCGACTTTCCGGTGCATCAAGATTATCCGTTAACCGGCACCAAGCTGCTACCGCTGATCGAGGTCTATACCGCCAGCGGCCGGCGCTATCTGTCGCTGGTTCATTGCCCGAAGACCGGTGTCGTGTTCCACCAGTTGTTGCCGTCGCACGAGTGGCAGCACAAGTACTACGCAGAAAATTGGGACGCGTCCGGTCAAGTGCAATCGGCGAACGCCGATGCGTTCATGAAGACACGCGGCAATAAGGTCGAAAAAATTCTGACGCGGGCCGACCTCAAGGCCGGCGGCCGCGTGCTCGACGTCGGTTGCGGTTATGGCGATCAGTTGTTTTATTTGAAGCAGAAGGGTTACCAGGTATTCGGGCTCGAGCCGAGCCGTCATCGCGCCAAGTTCGCGAGCCAACTGCTCGGGACGCCGATCTTGAATAGCCCGGTCGAAGGCGAGCAGGTGCATGCTAACTTGAGCGGCTTGGGCGGCAAGTTCGATCTTATTTATCTAAACCACGTGTTCGAGCATCTGTACGATCCGCGCGCCGTTGCCGCGATGCTGCGCGAGTTTCTGGCGGATGACGGCGTGCTGATGATCGGTGTGCCGGACTACTTCTCCGAGTGCACCACCTCGTTTTCCAATCTGATCATTCATACGCATTCGTTTACCAAGAATGCGTTGGTCAACTTGCTCGGGCTCGCCGGCTTCAAGCCGAAGCAGGATTTGAGTTATCCCGGATACGTCTATTGTTTGTTCGAGAAGAGCGCCGGCGAGCGCGCGCCGCAGGAAGATCCGCTGACCGAAAAGGTAGTGCGGCACCTGTTCCGCCAATTCAATTTAGTGTCGCGCCAGTTGCGGCCGGGGCACGTGGTGTCGGTGGCGTCGTTCATCGGCAACATGGAGACCGGCTATCGCGTGAAGCGTGCGCCGATATTGGCGGAGGCGCGGCAGGCGCTGAACGACGCCAAGTCGAAAGGCGCGGAGGCGTTGCGCCGATGCCTGCCGATCAAGATCGTTATGCCGTACGAACAACCTTGCATTTGGCAGAAGTAGACGAAAGCCCCTGTGAAACTACCCGTACAGCAAGTTCTAAATCTGTTCACGCGCAAGGAACGGGTCAAAATCGCCGGCCTGTTGTTGCTGATGTTCGTCGGCGCCTGGGTCGAGGCGCTCGGTATCGGTTTGCTGATTCCGTTCATCGGTATCCTCAATAATCCGGCGGTGATCCACCAGCAGCCGGTGTTGAGCAAGATTTACGCGTTTCTCGGCATGACCAGCGACATGCAATTCATGCTCGCCGCGACCGGCGGGCTGGTGCTGATGTTCGTCGGCAAGAATTGTCTGTTGGCGATGCTGTACTACGCGCAGACCAAGTTTATCGCCAACAAGGAGGCGTCGATGGCGCGGGCGCTGCTGGCGCGCTACTTAGCGACGCCGTATGCCATGCACCTCGATCGCAACTCGGCCGAGTTGATCCGCACGGTCACCATCGAAGTGCCGCGCGTCGCTAACGGCTTTCTGCAACCGTTGCTAATGGTGATTGCCGAACTATTCGTCGCGGTGATGATCGCGGCGTTGCTGATCTACATCGACCCGCTGGTGGCGTTGATCGTCAGTGCCATGATGGTCCTCGCCGGTTTCCTGATCATGCGCTATTTCCGCGCGCAAATTTCCGCTTACCGTCACCAGAGCCGCCAATTCGGCGGGCAGGCGCAAAAGTGGGCGAATCAGGGGCTCGGGGCGTTGAAGGAGGTCAAGGCGTTCCGCGCCGAGAAATATTTCAACAACGTATTCGGCGAAAACATCGCCGGTTACGCCCGCGTGTTTCAGGCGTTCGCGTTTCTGAATCAAACGCCGCGGCTGGTGGTCGAGACGCTGGCGGTGACGATCTTGCTGTTGGTCGTCGGTGTGATTTTGTGGCAGCGCGGCGACGTGCACGAGATCGTGCCGCTACTGGCGGTGTTTGCCTTGTCGTCGATCCGCGTCATGCCGTCCGTTACCCGCATCCTGTCCTCGCTCAATAGCTTGCGTTTTTGTACGCCGGCGTTGGACGCGGTGTCCAAAGATTTGGAGCTGACCCGCCAAGATGCCGACGAAGCGTCGCTGACAGTGGTGGCAGGTCATGCAACCAGCAACGTGGTCGTCGAATTCGAACACGTCTCCTACCGCCATCCGGGCATGGAGAAGTGGATCCTGCAGGACGTATCGTTCACAGTATTGCGCGGCGAGTGCGTCGCCATCGTCGGTCATTCCGGTGCCGGTAAGAGCACGCTCGCCGATCTGTTGCTCGGGCTATTGCAGTCGGATGCCGGCAAAGTCGTGGTAGACGGTCTCGACGTGCGTCACGGTGGCAATCTAGACCGGCGCGTCGGCTATGTCCCGCAACACCCTTATTTGCTGGACGACAGCGTGCGCCGTAACGTCGCCTTCGGTATTGCCGATGGCGCGATCGACGATAGCCGTATTTGGGCGGTGTTGGAGCTGGCGCGCTTAGCCGATAAGGTGCGGGCGTTACAGGATGAGCTGGATACTGAGGTCGGCGAGCGCGGCGTTAAGCTGTCGGGCGGTGAGCGCCAACGGTTGTCGATCGCGCGGGCGTTGTACTCCGATCCTGACGTCGTTATCTTCGATGAAGCGACGTCGTCGCTCGATCAATTTACCGAGCGCGAGATCAACGACACCATCAACGGCCTCGCCGGTAGCAAGACGTTGATCGTTGTCACCCACCGCCTGGCGGCGGCGGCGCGTTGCGATCGCATCGTGTTTCTCGATCAGGGCTGCGTGCGCGGCATCGGTAAATTCGACGAGCTGTACACGTCGTCACCGGCGTTCCGCAAGATGGCGGGTGAGCCGGCGGCGCAGGGCGCGGGTTAGTGGGTCAGCGGAAGCACAGCTTGTATAAAGAAGGGCGAATGTTTTCCCAGTCGCGCTCGAACAACGCCAGCGAAACGATGTCCTCGTATTTGCCGGCTTTGAGCATGTGCTCTTTGAGCCGGCCTTCTTCGATGAAGCCGAATCTGTGATGCAGCTTGATCACCGGCGCGTTGAACACGAACACCTCGCAGCAGAGCTTGCGAAGCTTGAGCTCGCGCAAGGCGTATTCGATAGCCATGAACTCCATGATCGCGCCGGTGCCGCGCGGGACCTCGGTCTCGCCGAGGTAGAATGCCCAGTAACAGAGGTCGCTGGCGACGTTGAAGCGGGTGAACGAGACGAAGCCGAGCGGACGCTCGGCCGATTCGAAGATCAGATATTTTTCCGGTGTCGGGTGATCGCGCAACCTTTCGAACCAGCGCCGGTGTTCGTCGAGGCTGATGACATGGTCGGTGTACATGTTGGCGCGGACGCGCTCGGAATTGCGCCACGCCAGCACGAGCTCGAGATCGTGCTCCGCCAACGGCCGTAGTTTGAATTGTGCTGAATCGATCATTTTAGTTTCGAGGTGCCTGCTTGGTTATACCTATTAATATCGCTATCTTAGCCGGGCAACGACGAAATTCAACGAACGGAAACGAAGGAGCGAACTGTGCAGCTTGAATTTATCAGCAACACAGGCTGTTATCTGGAGCACAACGGCGCCGTCCTCGGCATGGACCTGTGGCTCACCCAAGGCGCGTTCGAAGGCAGTTGGTTTCATTTTCCGCCATTGCGGCCGACCAAGTTCGGCATTGCCGATTGCGATTACATCTATATTTCGCACATCCATCCCGATCATTGCGACTTCAAAGCGCTCGTCGGCGCGCGTCGCGACGCCACGTTCATCGTCCCGAACTACATGGGCCGGTTGCTGGAACGCAAGTTGCGCGCGTTCGGCTTCGACAACGTCGTTTCGCTCGCGCCCGATCAGCAGACGACGCTTAGCTGCGGCGCGACCATCACATTGTTCGGCCAGTTCGTTAATAATCTGTACGCCAAGGCTGATTTTGGCAACATGATCGACAGCGCGATCATGATCGAGTGGGACGGGCATACGATCCTCAACTGCAATGACAACTACCTGGACGAACCGTCGGCCAAGTCGATCGCCGCGCGCTATCCGAAAATCGATCTGGCGCTGATGCCGCACTCGGCGTCGGGACCGTATCCGGCGAGTTTTCTCAATCTCAGCACCGAGGAGAAGGTCGGCGAAGCCAAACGGCTGCAGCGGCAGTATGTCGATCACTTCGTACGCATCACCGAGATCGTCAAGCCGCGGTTGGTGGCACCGACGGCGGCGGAGTACGCCGTGGTCGGTCGCATGTATCAAAAGAATCCTTACATCGGCTTGGCCGCCGCCAGCGATGCCGTCACTGCGGTCAACGCGGCAATGAAGAACGGCGGCGGCGCTACTCGGCCGGTACAGCTCGATTGCGGTACGCTGCTCGACGTCGACAGCGGTAACATCAGCGGACTGCCGGTACGGCATCTGTTGCCGGCGGATTTGATGGAATTCGCCGCGACGTTGAAGGACGTGCCGTATCCGTACGACTGGGAAGCGTCGTGTACCGATGTCGCCGAGATCGACGCGCTCATGGAGAAGGCGCGGCAGAACGTCTGGCGGGTGCAGAGCCGGCTCGATTGGAAGCGCGATTACAATCTTTATTTATCGATCGACGAGAAACTCGGTTACGCCTTCAACTTCGCCACCGAGGGCTATACGAAGTTGGTCGGCTTCGCGCGCCAGAAGACCGAGCCGTTCCTCGAATGTTTTTTGTCACGCCAGCTGTTACACAGTATTCTGACGCGTAAATCGCATTGGAATAATGCCGAAGGCGGGCTGCATATCGATTTCAACCGTCGGCCCAATGAATACGTACCCGAAGTGTTCGTGCTGTTGTCGTTCTTACACGTTCCGGTTCAGGCCTAATACCGACACTACCCCAAAGGACTTCCATGCATTCCTACGCCACTACTCAGGACCAGCGATACAAAGAAGAAATGGAAGCGCATCAAGGATCGTCATGACCGAACCGAATCGAAAGTTCGAGCGGCAGTGGGACGACACTTGGTCGCACCTCGAGGCGCAACCGTGGTATCCCGACGAGCAGATCGTTCGCTTCCTCGCGCGCTACATCGCTCGCCGCACCGGCTTCGGCGCCGGCGATGTGCGCTACGTCACGCCGCAACAACCGACCGGCCTCGATCTTGGTTGCGGCAAGGGCCGGCATCTGATCACGATGGCGGAGTTCGGCATCAACGCTTGCGGTGTCGATCTGTCGAAAGTCGCAGTCGAATTCGCGCAACAATGGTTGGCGTCGCGGCAATTGCGCGGTGACGTCAAGCAAGGATCAATCGACGTCATTCCCTACGGCGACGGCGCATTCGATTTCGTCATTTGTCACGGCGTGCTCGATCATATGGTCAACGACGTGCGCCGCCGCGGTATTGACGAAGTGCAGCGAGTGCTGAAGTCGGGTGGATTGTTCTTCTTCAGCGTCATCAGCAACGAAGACAGCGCCTATGGCCAAGGTCAGCCGATCGAAGAAGATACCTGGATCTTGCCGGACGGGTTCGAAAAAAATATTCCGCAGGCGTTCTTCAGCCAGCAACGTATCGCCCGTGAGTTCGCCGCGTTCGAAACTGAAAGTATCGTCCAGTCCGCCAACATTTCCCTGGTCGGTCGCAGCCTCATCGGCAGCGACAAGCATTACAGTCGCGACGATCGCTACTACGTTTTGGTGCGGAAGAAATAACGGCTTATCGTATTTGGGCCTGCCGACGCGCCGCGTCGAGCCGGGATCACGGCAATAACGGTGTTTGGAGTCACGGGGCTGAGATGTACAAAGTAAAAATTCACGGAGCCGGCTCGATCGGCAATCATTTGGCGAACGCTTGTCGGGTCTTGGGTTGGGAAGTCCACATCTGCGATCTCGACCGCGCCGCGCTCGATCGCACGCGTAATCAGATCTATCCGCAACGTTACGGCAGCTGGGACGAATCGATAAAACTGTTTCCGTCTAACGAAGCGCCGAAGGGTGGCTACGATCTGATCTTTATCGGCACGCCGCCGAACTCGCATTTAGATTTGGCGATGCAGGCATTGCAGGAAAAACCGAAGGCGCTGCTGGTCGAGAAGCCGCTGTGCCCGCCGGACCTAACCCGCACGCAAGAGCTATACAGCGCCGCCCGCGCCGGCGGTACGCGCGTGTTCGTCGGCTACAACCACGTGGTCGCGCCTTCGGTGGTCAAGCTGGAAGAGATCTTGCGCCAGCAGGCGATCGGCCCGATCGAGACGTTGGACGTCGAGTTCCGCGAGCATTGGGGCGGCATCTTCGCCGCGCATCCGTGGTTGAGCGGGCCGGCGGATACTTATCTCGGCTTTTGGACCAAGGGCGGCGGCGCCAGCGGCGAGCATTCGCACGCGCTGAACCTGTGGCAGCATTTCGCCCATGTGGTTGGCGCCGGTTGCGTCGTCGAAGTCAGCGCGATGATGGATTTCGTCAGCGAAGGTGGCGCCGACTACGATAAGGTTTGCGCGTTCGATCTGCGCACCGAGTCGGGATTGATGGGCCGTTGCGTGCAGGACGTCGTCACCGCGCCGGCTAGGAAGTGGGGCCGTATCCAAGGGCGCGACGGCTTCGGCGAATTCCACATCAACCACAAACCGGGCCTTGATATGATCGTCCACAAGCACGGCAAAGCGGACGCGGTCGAGGCCGGTTTCTCCAAAACTCGCCCGGACGATTTCATCGTCGAGATGAAACACATCGCCGATGTGCTTTCCGGCAAGCGTAGCGATTCACCGGTCAGCATCGAGCGCGGGTTAGAAACGATGTTGGCGCTGGTGGCAGCGCATCGATCGGCGCGCGAAGGCCGCGTGGTGCGGATCGACTATTCGAAAGGCTATGGCCCGGCGGCCATCTCTTGATCCACTGAAGACAGGGAAACGCTAATGTTCAACAACTTCGACTTCAATGACCTTTTCGTTCTGGAAATGGCTAACAACCACCAGGGCGACGTGAGCCACGGCAAAAAGATCATCCAAGAGCTGGCGCAGGTGGTGAAGAAGCACGGTGTGCGCGCGGCGGTTAAGCTGCAGTTCCGTCAGCTCGATTCTTTCGTGCATCCGACGCATCAGGATAAGAGCAGCAACAAACATATCCCGCGATTTATGTCGACGCGCCTGAAGCACGAAGAATTTCAGGCGTTGGTCGACGAAATCCGCAAGCACGATATGATGCCGATGTCGACGCCGTTCGACGAAGAGTCGGTCGATATCTGCGAACAGATGAGTCTGGACATCATTAAGGTCGGCAGCTGCTCCGCTAAAGACTGGCCGTTGCTCGAGCGTATCGCCGATGCCGGTAGGCCGGTGATCTTCTCTACCGGCGGACTGCTCATCAGCGACATCGACAAGCTCGTGAGCTTCTTCGATCACCGCGGTATCGATTACGCGATCATGCATTGTGTGTCGATCTATCCGATTCCCGACGACAAATTTAATCTCAGCCAGATCGAGATGCTGCGCAACCGCTATCCGAAACACACTATCGGCTGGTCGACCCACGAAGATCCGAAGGAGCTTTCGGCGGTGCAGATCGCGGTCGCCAAGGGCGCGCGCATGTTCGAACGGCACGTCGGTGTCGCTACCGACAAGATCACGCTCAATTCCTATTCGGCGACGCCGGCGCAGATCGATCAGTGGATGGCATCGTATCGGCGCGCGCTGACGCTGTGCGGCGAGTTCCATCGCGGCGCGCCGTCGAAGGAAGAGAAGGACGCTCTGGATACGCTCATGCGTGGCGTTTATCTGCGGAACGATATCAAGGCGGGTTCGGCGATCGAGCGGCACGACGTTTACTTTGCGATGCCGATCCAAGAGGGGCAGATCCCGAGCGGTCGCTGGAAAGAGGGCATGGTCGCGTCCAGCGATCTGACGGTGCATCAGCCGCTGAATTGGTCGGCGGCGATTTATCCGCCGGATCCGCCGCGTCTGGCGATTCAATCGGCGGTGCACGACGTCAAGGCGCTACTCAACGAAGCGCGGATCCATCTCAGCAGCGAATTCAAAGTCGAGTATTCGCATCATTACGGCATGGAAGAGTTCCGTAAGACTGGCTGCGTGCTGATCGACTGCGTCAACCGCGAGTATTGTAAGAAGATCATCGTCCAATTGCCGGGCCAATCGCATCCGTTGCACTTTCACAAACGGAAAGAAGAAACATTCCAAGTACTCTACGGCGTCATGCACGTCGAGATCGATGGCCATCACCGGATCCTGCATCCGGGTGAAACCATTCTGGTGCTGCCGGGCGTGTGGCATCGGTTCTGGACCGAAACCGGTTGCGTCGCCGAAGAGATATCAACGACCCACTTCAACAACGATTCGGTCTACCAAGACAAGAAGATTAACGCGATGCAGCGGCACGAACGCAAGACCGTAGTCGATCATTGGGGCCGCTTCCAGTTGCCGGCGTCGGCATGATCCAATGCGTCGTTTTCGATTTCGACGGAACGCTGGTGCAGTCGAATTCGATAAAACGCCAAGGCTTTTATGAAGTGACCAAGGCGCTCGGTGACGTTGCCGAAGTAGTCGATACGGTATTGGTGGACAAGGTTGGGGATCGGCAGGCGATTTTTGCCGAACTGGTTCGACGGTTGCAGACGACCGGTCGGTTGCCGGCGGTTCGAGTTGAACAAACCTTGGCGCACGACCTGGTGGATCGTTATACGTCTTACTGCGAGGAGAGCATCGCCTCCTGTGCGGAAGTTGTTGGCGCCACTGCCTGCTTGGAAGCATTGACGGCGTTACAGGTGGCGTTGTTCGTGAGCTCGGCGACGCCAACCGCGCCGTTGCGGCAGGTCCTGCGCCGACGCGGTATTGATCGTTTTTTCAGGCAAATTCTCGGTCGTCCCGCCGGGAAGGTTGAAAACTTGCGGTTAGCGATGGCTGAAGTAATGGCAGCGCCCGAGGCAACGGTCATGGTCGGTGATAACGAGGTCGACCGAACTGCGGCGGTGGCGGTTGGTTGCCACTTCGTCGGTATTGAAAACGATTTCTCCGGTTATACCCAGCGTCCATCGATTTTGATCGACGACCTGCGTCAACTTCCGCCCATTATTCTCTCCCTCAACAGGGATCCCGACAGTGCCACCGCGACAACGAGAATCCGCAAGTGATCGAACAGCAACGAATATTGGCGGTCGTGCCCGCGCGCGGCGGCAGCAAAGGTGTTCTAAAAAAGAATATCCGACCGGTCAACGGTGTTCCGCTCATTGCCTTCACGGCGCGAACGATTAAGGCGTGTCCATTCATCGACCGAGCGGTGGTCTCGACCGATAGCACCGAGATCGCCAGTGTTGCCGCCGGTGAAGGCCTGAGCGCGCCGTTTACACGACCGGTCGACATTTCCGGTGATCGCATCGCCGATTGGGATGTGTTGGTGCATGCGTTGCAGGAAATGGAAAAGCTGGATCGGATTACGTACGACGTGGTTGTGATGTTGCAGCCGACCTCGCCGTTACGCCGGCCCGCGCATGTGCATGAAGTTGTAGAGCGGTTGGTGCGCGAGCGATTGGATGCCGTCTGGACGGTGTCGCCGACTGACCTCAAGTTTCATCCGCTGAAGCAGCTGATTGTCGACCAGGACGGCCGAATGGATTATTTCGATGCCAGGGGCTCCACCATCGTTGCCCGGCAGCAATTGAGCCCGGTTTTCCACCGTAACGGATTGGTGTACGCGATGACCCGTTCCTGTCTGCTCGAGCAGAAGAAAATCATGGGCGAACGTTCCGGCGCGGTAGTGGTTACTGATCCGATCGTAAATATCGACACACTAGAAGATTTTCAAACGTTGGAACGGTTGCTGGCCGAACAATCGGCCCGAACTTAGCACGGAAGTTATCGACGCGATTTAGCGCATCGGAGAAACAGGATGATCGGAGATGAATTATTAAAGGCGAATCCTCTGTGGGTGATCGACGTCGGCGCCAGCGGCGGTATCGATTCCCGCTGGAGCAACTTTACGTCGTTTTTCAAGGCGATCTTGTTCGAACCCGATCCGCGGGAATTCGAAATACTTAAGGGCAAGAGCCGTGGAAATTTAGTTGTCTTGAATTCAGCATTGTCCGACGCCGTAAAGGAAGTTGATTTTAATCTTTGCAAAAAGCAGCAGGTATCGTCGGCTTATCTGCCCAATCGAGATTTTCTTGCCAAATTTCCGGACTGCGAACGATTCAGCGTCGAAAGAACGATCAAAATAAAAACTGACACGCTCGATGATCAGTTGGAAAAGAACAATCTCAACGAAATCGATTTCATCAAAATAGATACGCAGGGATATGAGCTGGCGATTTTGCGGGGCGGCATCCAGTCTTTGGAGCAGGCGATCGGCCTGGAGCTCGAAGTCGAATTTTCTCCGCTCTATGAAAACCAGCCGTTGTTCGCTGATGTTGACAGTTTCGTTAGAAAATCGAACTTTGAGTTGTTCGACCTCAAACGGTACTTCTGGAAGAGAAACGGCAGTAAACCCTTCGGTAGCCGCAAGGGGCAGTTAGTGTATGGCGACGCGCTGTACTTTAAGAGTCCGGAGCTGATTCTGTTAATGAAAGGAGTGACGCCGGAAAAGATAGTCCGGTCGATTGGTGTTTATATGGTTTACGGCTATGCCGACCTGGCGCAAGCGCTGTTCGATCTTGCAAACAATCGACGACTGTTGCCGGTTGAAATGCAGCACGCTGTTCAGCGAACTCTAGCGAAATATAAAGGGAAAAATTTCATTCCAGATTTCCGGGGCAAAGGACGAATTCGAAATTTAATCATGAAGATGGCAGGTATTTTCGATACTAAAGGGCCTTATTCGGGGACGGACAGTGGCTTGGGGAACGGATGAATGCGTCTCGTGTCTGTCTGGCTGGGCGTCCAACGATGATCTGAGGTTAATATTCCCTTGACAGCGCAGCGGTTAATGCCGTTTACTTTGACGTGCTGCTGTTCAAGGAGGAAGATTAACGTGGCGTACTTCATGGAACGACTTTCGAAGCGAGCAGCGAAGTTTTTGCTGCCACATCTTCTGATTTCCACCGTAAAACTTCCTCTACCAGGGCTATGACCCGCTGTGCTCACGAGGCGACGATCCACTGGGGCAGCACGGCCCGGTGTTGAGTAGATTTTAGGAGAATTTCGTCAATGACCGATACCACCCAAAAGCAGGTTCCTTCCGCAGTCTCGCTGGCTGCCATTTTCCTGTTATGTGCCTCGATCTTATTACCAAACGGCGTCGGTTTTCGATTTGCTCCGGCGTTTCCGAACCTGGATTTACCCCGCATCGCCATGTTGGCGTTGCTCGGTTTATTGGTTGTGCAGCTGCCCAAGCTCAAATTGTCGGCGCTCAACCGGGCGCCACGTACCCTTAGCTTGCTGGCAGCGGTAGCAGTCTGGCAATTTTTGTCGGCGGTTGTCTCGAGTTCACCGAAGTGGTCGGTTATATGGGCAGTCGGCAATGTCGTTACCTATTGGGGTTTCGCTTTTGCAGTGATCGTATTGATCGGATCGTACGATAACAGTAAGAGAATGGTTTACGCATTGACGGCGACCGCGGCGTTGTTGGCGCTTTGGTCGGTGTTCGAGTTTATTACACAAACTAAGCTGGTGCCGGAACGTAATATATATTTGGCAGCGGAACGACTGCTGTTCTCGACCACCACCCGGCGACGCGTGCTCATTGGCGATGTCGAAATACAGATGCCGTTTATGTCTATCGGTCCTTATGCCAATAATCTAATGCTGACCGGCGCTATTTGTGCGCTTGGCGGTTTCTTGTTGATCCGGAATCACCGTTCGGTTGCGCTCTATGTGTTGGGCGTCGCCGTTTTTGTTTTTGCTGTTTTGTCCGCGCAAAGCCGCGCTGGTTTAGTAGCGCTGTGTTTTATGCTAGGCCTCGCGGTATTTTGGGCTAGGTCCCATAAGGAGCGCGTCTGGATTGTTTTTTCCACGTTGGCGGCGGTCGTCGCCTTTGTCTTGGTTTTCGGGGTCGGCAAGTTCACGCTTGCCTTTACTTACCATTTGTCGTCTCCGCCAGCGGCGACTGCCACCCAGTCAACCACCCAGTCGGCAGAGCAAGCGGAGGTATCAGCCGTCGCGGCGACACCGGCAATGGTCGGATCTATCCAGGGAAGATGGCACGGATTGAAAATGCTGGGGCTGCAAGCGGTCAATGCCTGGATGTTTGGTTACGGCCCCGGGAGCGTATTTAACTCGGAACGAGTGATCACGCCGTTGAGGTTTTATTCGGATCAAGGATCGTTCTTCAGTTTCTTTGTCGAGATCGGAATAGTGGGCGGGGCGATGTTAGCGTTGTTGGTTTTCGTTAGTGTCTTCGAAGGTATCCGATCACGCGACCCGAGGATTCGTGCGGCGGTCGTTGGCCTAATGGGTTTTGGTGTGACGACGTTGAGCTCGTTGCCGCCGGTAGCGTGGGGCATTGCCCTGGTATTGGCCGGCATCATCGAGAGTTGGTCAAAAGCCGATCAATCAAGGCGCGCTGCCGAGCAATCTGAACGTGCCGAACAAAATGTTGATGCTGGCGACGTGCGCTCGGCGATCGCATAATTACTGATCGAATCGGGGGTAGAGCCGTTGCTCGAAATAAAAGAACACGAAATCAGACCGCGCGCCATATTCGACGAGTATTTGCGGATTTCGAAGGCCGATATTCCGAAGTTTTTCAGTAACACCGATCAGTTTGTAAAAGTGAGCTGCCCGGCCTGCGGTATACCGGAGCAGCATGCTGAATTCGTTAAACACGGTTTTAGATATGTCAGCTGCCCCGGCTGCGATAGCTTGTATGTGTCGCCACGGCCAACCGCGGCAATGATCGATCGGTTTTACCGTGATTCGGAATCGTCGCGTTACTGGGCCGAGGTTTTTTTTCCGAGCACGGCCGAGGCGCGGCGAACACAGATCTTCGAGCCGCGAGCGCAGATGATCAGCGCCATCGTCGAACGATTCGAGCCGCCGCGACCGCGCGTGTTGGCCGATGTCGGTGCTGGCATTGGTCTTTTTCTGGAAGCAGCGAAGTCGAGTGGGCGGTTTGATGAAGTCATTGGTATCGAGCCGGGCAGGGACCTGGCGCGTGTATGCCGGCAACGTGGGCACATGGTCATTGAAAAGCCGATTGAGGCCGTCCGTGCCGATGAGGTGCGGGCGTCGATCGTGACCTCGTTCGAGGTGTTCGAGCATTTGTACGACCCCGGTGCTTTTGTCAAAAGCATGGCCAATATCTTGGCGCCAAATGGAATTCTGATCTTCACTACGCTGTCGGTAACTGGATTCGATTTACAGATACTGTGGGATAAATCAAAAAGCATTTCCCCGCCACATCATATTAATTTTGTTTCGGTGCCGGGTTTCGCGCAGTTGATCGATCATTGCGGCCTCGAGCTGCTGGACGTCATGACCCCTGGGCGGCTCGATGCCGATATCGTCAAGAACATGGCGGCTGAAGACGACGAGCTCGAGCTGCCGCGGTTTGTTAAGACCATGCTTAAGTTGGCACAGACAGAACGTTACCGGCAGCTACTTCCCCATTTTCAAAAGTTTCTAGCAGATTCATCGCTGAGCTCGCATGTCTGCGTAGTTGCTAGAAAAGTTTAATTAACCCGTGCGATTAGTTGTCCTCGATGGATACCGGCGTGAGCTGAAGGACGCCGGCACCGACGACGGTCACATGCGGTTGTTGCCTCTGCGTTATCCTTCGCAAGCATTGATCGACGAGGCCAAGATCCACGGCCGCGATCTCGCACCCGACATGTTTCTGCCGTTTGCGCCGCTGGCGGTAAGAGCGAAGCAAGTTCTAAAAGAGTTCGTGCCGCGCTATTACGCGCAGCTTCCTTTTCGTCGAGGTCCAAGCGGGTATTCGCTCGCCGATTCGGTATTCCCCGGAGATCCGGCCGGTTGGTGGTTGACCGACATGTCGGAAAAGAGCGTCTTTCGCGGCACATTGATTGCTCGGCTCTATTCGTTGGCGTTGGTACGCGCGGCATGTGACGTACACCGACCAGCGGAGGTGTGGATCGCGCTAGCAGATGCGAAACTGGCCAAGGTAATAGCGGATAGTCTAGGCCCGCAGTACAAGGTCAGGATTATCAGCAGGCGTCCATGGTTTAGGAAATTTAAAGGAGCGTTCCAGGGAGCGGCGGATAAAATCACTTATCCATGTCGTGCGGTAGCGTTGGCGTTTGGCACGTTGGCCGAGCTTGTCCTGCTTAAGTTGTTGGTAGGAACAGCCGCTGAGTCGAAGTCGTCGTCTATGTCGAATCGGCAAGTCGCGCTCTTTAGTTTTTTTCCGATTTGGTGGCGCAACGCGTGGGACGCGGAAAATCGGCGTGAAGTGTTTTATCAGGGCTTGCCGCAGGGAATGTCGGCTGCCGGATTTGCTGTGCGCCATGTCGTCTGGCTGCGAGTACGATTGCTGAGCGTGTTCAAGGATCGGGTTAGGATACGAACGCTCGCCAGATCGAATGATTTTTTGTGCTTGCAATCGCTGTGCAGCCTGACCGCCAGCGGCAGATTACTCGGTGCCGCACCGATTTATTGTTGGCGCGCGCTGCACTGGCAGTTGCCGCCGGAAGATCGAGCGTTTGCCGGCTTTACGATCGAGTCGTTGGTCCGCGAGGAATTGCTCAGGACGACGAGCGATCGTGAGCTGTTTCGTAATCTGTTGTTGCGCCACGCCGTCAAAAAATTACCGGATTTCGATCTATTGTTGTTTCGAATCGAGTTCCAACCGTTCGAGCGAGCGCTGCTCCTCGGGTTGGGAACGCGACGCACGACGACGGTCGGCTACCAACATTCTTCCATCGGTGAAGATTATCTTTCGCATGTGTTTGCGCCGGGCGAAATCGGTCGTCGTACCACTGATGCAGTGGCGTCGATGCCGGTACCGGATCATATCGTCACGACCGGTAGTTACGCCGCGCAATTGATGCTCAAAAATGGATTCAGCGCCGACCAGGTGCACATCGTCGGCCCGCTTCGGTATCAGCAGTTACGGTCGCGCTGGCGCGAACGCGGTCAGGCACCTGCGAAAGCAAACGAGGGCGGCAAGTATCCGTTGTTGATACCGGTATCGCTGGATTACAACGAGGCGCTGAGTTTCGCCGCGGTACTGGCTGAAGCGTTGGTTGGATCCGAGCACCGGTTTGTGCTCGAGATCAAGGGTCATCCAACCAATGATCATGGCCCGGAATTCTTGCACCGTTTACAGCAGAAGACGAGCGCCATCAACGGGCAGGTGGTGCCGGCTACCGCTAACCTTTACGACTGCATCGGCCGGGCGCGGGCATTGATAATGACAGGCTCGACAGTAGGGCTAGAGGCGATTGCACTGGGAACGCCGGTAGTGATGTTTGTCAACGACACCATCTTCAGTTTTACCGCGTCATCGCTGAATGCGGTGGGCCCGGCGGTAATAAAGGCGGATGATGTTGTCTCGCTACGACAAGCATTGCGACGGCTGTACGAAGAAGAAACTCCGTTCGCCGAGGCGCGTCCGCACTGGCCGGGCGCTATCGAGGCGATGTTCGACGATCTAGCGCTCGATCCAGAAGAACGCTTTTGCACGATAGTCGGTAGTGTACTGGCTAACGCGAAAAGCGGTGGCATGACCGACCGTCGGCGGAACGACTAGACCGGTTGCGACGCGGCTGATGTCAGCCGGTGCGCTTGTTGGAATAGCTCGGCATCAGCGAATCGGTCCGCATCAACTCGTTGACATAAGCGTGATCTTCCGGCGTGTCGACGCTGACGGTCTGTGCGTTTGTCATGATCATTCGTACTTTTTCGCCGTGTTCGAGGATGCGCATCATGTCGACTGATTCGATCACTTCAAGCGGTGTCGGCGATAGGCTGTTGAAGCGCAGCAAGTAGTCGCGCCGAAACGGGATGATGCAAACCTGTTTCAGCATTGGCACCTTAGTCACGCCTTTTTTACGCGACGGAATCGCTTCGCGCGAAAAATACAGGGCGTCGCCTTTGAGATCGATCACCACTTTGACTTCGTTCGGATCCTCAAAATCCTCGACATTGTCGATGTGTGCCATTAGGTTGACGACATTGATGTTGCGATCGGTGCGGAACGGGGCGATCGCTTCATCGATCATTTCCGGCCGCGTCATTGGCTCGTCGCCTTGGATCATGACGACGATGTCGGTGCGCTTGCCGGTATCGGCTTCGATTTTGAGCATCGCTTCGGCAGTGCGGTCGGTGGCGCGTTCGTGGGTATTGGCGGTCATCACGCACGGTGCGCCGATCGAGCGCGCGTATTGACGGATTTCTTCGTCGCACGTAGCGATGTAGACCTCGTCGAGCGCGCGGCTCATCTTGCAGCGAAAATAGACGTGGCCAATCATCGGTACGCCGTGGATCAACGCCAGTGGCTTGCCGGGAAAGCGGCTGGAGGCCATGCGGGCGGGGATAATACCGATCGTGCTCATGGATGTGTTTCTCCGGATGACTTGGGCGCGGCCGCGCGACATTCGGCGAGACCGTTACGGCAGGCGACGTCGAGCATGCGCGTGTCGAGACTGTAGGCCAAAAAGCGGAAGCCGCGGGCGATGTGTTCGCGTAGCTGGTCGGGGCACGGCTCGACCACGTGCAGGCCGCCCGGTTTGCCCATTGCCAAGCCTTTGCTGCGCACTTGCTCGATGGCGTCGAGCAGGCGCGGGTTGTCGAACTGACCGGGGATGTTCATCGACGCTGATAGGTCGTACGGGCCCATGATGAAACCGTCGACGCCGGGCGTGCTGAGGATCGCTTCGAGGTCTTGTACGGCGGCAATGTGTTCGATTTGGACGATGACGACCGCCTCTTGCTCGAGCCAGGTGCGATAGTCGGCGAAGGCAGTGCCGTAGCCTTGGGCGCGGGCAAGGCCGACGCCGCGGTGTCCGCGCGGCGGATAGTACACGGCAGCGACGGCGCGCTCGGCATCGGCGCGCGAGTTGACCATCGGTACGATTACGCCGTGAGCGCCGGCGTCCATGACGCGCTTGATTTGGTCGACGTCGTTACTGGTCAGGCGCACTAGCGGCGCTACGCGATGCAAGGCAATGACGCGGATGAGTTCTTCGGCCTCGCGGATGGTGATGACGCTGTGTTCCAAATCGACCGCCAGCCAGTCGAAACCAGAGCGGGCCATGATTTCGGCGATAGCCGGATGTGCGAGCGTAATCCACGAACCGATCGTCAAACGGTTTTGCCGCAACTTTAGCTTGAGGGAGTCGTTGTCCATTGATTGCCGGGCGCTGGTTGCAATGCGCGCATCTTAGCAAGCCGAACCACTGCAAGTCTTGCAGTGGGCTGAGGCGGTAGATCGATATATACTCGCCGCGGCGCGTTCCGATCGAGCGCGTTTTGAGTGAACGTCATCTTTGCAGCGAGTCGATAAGGGTGGAAGGCCGCGCAGAATATTTGGGAGACGGTAGCGTGCCAAAGGTTTTAATTTCAACTTCCTCTTTTTCCAATCGGGATACGCAGGCACTGACCGACTTGCGCGCTTCCGGTATTCAAGTCGTTGCGAATCCCCATGGTCGACGGCTGAGCGAAGATGAAATCGCCGAGTTGTTGCGTGACGACGTCGTCGGTCTATTGGCCGGCGTCGAGCCGCTGACACGGCGGGTGTTGCAGGGTGCTAAGAACCTGCGCGTGATTTCGCGTTGTGGCATTGGTCTGGATAACGTCGACCTGACGGCGGCAAAGGAGCTCGGCATCACCGTATTGAACACGCCGGATGCACCGAGCGCTGCGGTGGCGGAATTGACCCTCGGCACAATACTCGCACTGTTGCGCAAGATTCCGGCGGCCGATCAGCAACTTCGCGCCGGTATTTGGAAGCCGCTTATGGGCCGATTGTTGGCAGCGCGCACCGTCGGTATCGTCGGTTACGGCCGGATCGGCCGTCGCGTTGCCAGCCTGCTTAAGCCGTTCGGCTGTCGGTTGCTGGTTACCGACATGATTCCTCAGATTTCCGATCAAACAGTGGAGTGGGTGGACCTCGATACGCTTATCGCCAGTGCCGACGTGATTACCCTACATGTACCTTGCGAGGAAGGTAAGTACCTGATCGACGCCGATCGGATCGCCAAGATGCGATCGGACGCCGTCGTTGTTAACCTTTCGCGCGGCGGTTTAGTGGATGAGGCGGCATTGCTGGCGGCGCTGCAGTCCGGTCGGCTTGCCGGCGCGGCAATCGACACCTTCGAGCGCGAACCGTACGCCGGCCCGCTAGCGGCGTTGCCGCAGGTAGTGTTGACAGCGCACATGGGTTCGTATGCCGAGGAGTGTCGGAATATTATGGAATGTGAAGCAGCGGATAATCTGCTGCGTGGTCTCGTCGCTTGCGGGCTGACGACGCAACCAAACTAGCAGGTGGTGACTATGACAGCCAAGACGGTAGTAGTTTTTGGCGGTAGCGGATTTCTCGGTAGCCACGTGGCCGACGCGCTTTCCGATGCCGGCTATCGCGTGCGCATCTACGATCGGACCGCGTCGCCTTATCTGCGCAAGGACCAAGAGATGCACGTCGGCGATATTATGGATCGTGACGCCGTCGTCCGCGCTGCTCAAGACTGCGCTTATGTATACAACTTCGCCGGTATTGCCGACATTGACGAAGCGCGTGATCGCCCGCTCGACACCGCCAACGCCAATATCATCGGCAATCTGCACGCGCTCGAAGCGGCACGTTTGACCAACGCTAAACGTTTTGTATTTGCCAGCTCGGTGTACGTCTATTCCGAATCCGGTTCGTTCTATCGCGCCAGTAAGCAATCGGCCGAACGATTTGTCGAAGCCTACAACGATCGCTACGGTTTGGCGTTCTCGATTTTGCGTTATGGATCGCTTTACGGGCGTCGTGCCGATCGGCGTAATGGCATTTATCGTTTGCTGAAGCAGGCACTCGAACAGCACACTATCACTTATCATGGTAGCCCTGAGGCGATGCGCGAGTACATTCACGTACGTGATGCCGCCCGTTTGAGCGTGCAGATACTCGCTGACGAATACGCCAATCGCCACTTGGTGCTAACCGGTCAGGAGCGGATGCCGGTCAAGAATTTGATGCAGATGATTTCCGAGATGATCCCGAAAGGCGTGAAGCTGACATTCAGCGGCGAGCATGATGCGGCACACTACGTCATGACACCGTACGCGTTCCATCCGAAGGTCGGTCATAAGCTGGTAGCCAACGACTATGTTGACCTTGGACAGGGACTGCTCGATTGCTTGGCGGAGTTGCACGAGCACAGTAGCGATGCCCATCCCGAGGACGATTGGTTGGTGACCAATCGTTCGACCAAAGTATGAAGGAGTTGCATTGCGACGCCGTCGTATTCGATTTCGACGGTGTTTTGGTGGAATCGGTTGACGTTAAAACGCAAGCATTTGCCGCGCTATATGCGCCTTATGGTTCGCAAATTGTTGATCAAGTGGTGGCTTGGCACCTGGCGCATGGTGGTGTTTCGCGCTACGAGAAGTTCCGGCATTTTCATCAAACCTTTCTGCACAAACCGTTGCCGGCGCACGAAGAAGCGGAGCTGGCGCAACGTTTTTCCGATTTGGTCGAGGATGCGGTGGTAGCGGCGCCTTGGGTTGGCGGCGCACAAGAACTGCTCGAGACATTGCACGTGCGGGTGCCGTTATTCGTCGCATCAGGCACACCGGAAGAAGAGCTGATACGCATTATTGCCCGGCGCAACATGACACGCTTTTTTGCCGGGGTTGCCGGTGCACCGCGGAAGAAGGGCGAGATTATTAGAGGTTTTATCCAAAGCTATGAGATCGCCGCATCGCGTACGCTGATGGTCGGCGATGCGATGACCGACTATAGCGGTGCGATCGACGCTGGCGTTATGTTTGTCGGTATCGCTTGCGGCACTCATGGTTTTCCAAAAGAGGTGCAGGTATTGTCGGATCTTGTTGAGTTGATTCATATGATTATTGCTCCGCAACGGCCGCCGATCGAGATCATGCACTGAGCGGAGCGAGCAGGGTAGTTAAGGAGATGGAAAGGGTCGCTTATCAGGAGGCTTGCAATGATTAAAGTCCGTTATTTCTACTCTGCTTGTGTTGGTCTAGAGACGTCGGATGCGACAATTCTATGCGACCCTTGGTTTACCGAAGGCGTCTATGATGGGAGTTGGTATCACTATCCGCCGTTCGAGCAGGCGCTCGATAAAATTCCGACGTACGACTACGTCTATGTGTCGCATATTCATCCAGACCATTACGATCCGAAATTTCTACGCGATTATTTGCAACGCCATCCAAAATGCAGAGTCATTATCTGTAACTTCAAGGCGAACTTTCTTTCGAAAAAAATGCAGGCCGACGGCATTCCGCACGAAGTCGTATCGGAGTTGAATATCGGCCAGACCCGCGTCTGCTTAGTGCCTTATGAAGCGTCGTCATTTGACGTCGACAGCGCGCTGGCTGTGGTCCACGCTGGTGATTCTGTCGTCAACATGAATGACAATCTATTCGACGCCAATCAAGTTCAAAAGCTACTCTCTTTCATCGGCGGATCGCCGACAATTGCCTTGCTGAGTTATACCGGCGCCGGTCCCTATCCGCAGACGTATTACGACGATCCGGCGACCCTGAGCGAAAAGGCGAGTCAAAAAAAGCAGCAATTCTTCGAGCGTTATAAGCAGATGAACGAGGCGCTCAACGCACGCGTTAATATTCCGTTCGCCGGTAAATACATCCTCGGCGGAAAGCTGCAGACGCTGAATCGTTATCGCGGCGTGGCGGACGCGGTCGAGATGTTGGCGATCGATCCGAAGGCGGTGGTGTTGGCAGACGGCGGTGAGGCGACGATCGATACGCAAACGCTAAAACCGAGTCGCGTCAGGACCGAGCCGTACAGTGCATCTGCCTGCGAAAGTTACGCACGTAGTTTGGCAGACAAGCCGATGGACTATGAGCGCTGGTTCACCGATTTGCCGGTGACGGCGTTGCCGTTCAAGCGTTTGCTGCCAAAGGCATATCAAAGCGCCGCGCGTTTTTCTAACTGTACTCAGGACTATTACTTCTGTATCGATTTGACCGGCGACGGTAAAGAGTGGTTTGTTTGTAATGCTCGCAAGGGCAGCGAGCAGTCGTTCGTTACTAAAGACGTTGCAAATCTGCAGCCGCGCTCGGAGATCTTGATCGATCCGCGCTACCTGTTCGGTTTGTTGACCTGTGTGTTTCATTGGAATAACGCCGAGGTCGGTTCGCAGCATCGTACGCGACGAATTCCAGACGAGTTCAGACGCGAAGCGCAGGATTTTTTGAGCTTCTTCCACGTATAACGATCGCAATTTGGAGTCGATATTCGAGATGGCAACGCCAAGCAGCGCGGTAGAGCGCACCCGGCCGAGTACGCATCGCTCAAACCGACCGACTCAATTGACTGTCAGTGCCGTAATTCCGACCAAAGACCGGCCGCAGGATTTGCACAAGGCGGTCGAGTCGTTGTTGCGGCAAACATTGTTGCCGACCGAGCTTATCGTCGTCGATCAAAGTGGTAGCAACGCTTCGAAGGACATCGTGTTGGGCTTGCCGCAATGGAAAGAGCTCGACGTTGTCGTTAACTATATTCACGATCCTTCCGTTCGTGGCTTAGTGCCGGCGAAAGAAGTGGCATCCCAACGCAGCCAATGCGATGTCGTTTTGTTTCTAGAAGACGATGTGATTCTCGAGCCTGACTTCATCGAGAAAATATTGCTTGGGTTCGATGAAAAGCCGGAGATGATGGGTTCATGCGGCGTGATAGTACAGATGCCAAATTCGAACTGGCGTTATCGGTTCTTATTCCACGTGTTTCATCGCGGTATTTTTCGCGACCCACGTGTCGGCATTTTTGGAATTCCGCAGGCATGGGACCGCAAGTGGATACAGAGCGTCTACTTGAGTGGCGGACTGACGGCGTTTCGACGCGAAGTTTTCGATGAGGTACCGTTCGATACGCAAAACGGGTTCTTCATCATGGAGGATGTAGATTTTTCAACGCGGGCCGCCAAGTGCTACGGCAAAAACAGATTTTTTATCAACACTCAGGCGCGGCTACATCACGTATTCTCGCCGGTGAATCGCGCGAAGGAGCGCGATCGGCAGGCGCATAAAGTCCGCATCTTCATCTGCTTCTATAAAAAGAATAAAAGCCAGCCGTTGGCATTGTTCAATTTATTATGGTTGATGGTCGGGTTGTTCCTGGAAGCAGGCGTCAAATGTGTGCAGTGTCGCAGTATCGGACCGATCCTGGGATTTTTCAAAGGTATCTATCTCGGCATCAAATGGCGGATTCTTCCCGAGAAGCCGTCGACGTTGCAGTGATTTAGGAGATTACCGATCGAGTCCAAAACGCCAATGCGTCGGCGCTTAGCTTTCGTAACGACCAGCCCATTTATCGTGCAATCATTTCTGACCGAGATCTTGCGCGAGTTGGGTGCCAGATACGACATGCGCCTCGTAGTCAATCTCGACGAACCGTATCCGTTGCGAGCTATCGATAATGTACCGATCGTTCATAGCATTCCTATCGAACGTAAAGTCGATCCATTCCGTGACCTGGTTGCGCTGTATCTCCTGTTTCGTCTATTTCGCGCGGAACGCTTTGCCGTGGTTCATACGGTGGCACCAAAGGCGGGGCTGCTCGGCATGGTCGCGGCCTGGCTCGCACGCGTTCCAGTGCGAGTGCATACTTTTCAGGGTGAGGTGTGGGCGACGCGCAAAGGGTTGTGGCGTTCCGTTCTTAAATGGATGGACAAGATTACTGCAGCAGCCGCCACCCATATCCTCGTCATCAGCGATTCCGAGCGTGTATTTCTAGAGAAAGAGCGTGTGTTATCGGCGCGCCGGGCGATAGTGTTGGCCAATGGTTCGATATCGGGTGTCGACACGACGCGATTCCGACCGAATCGAGATGCGCGAGCGGAAATACGGCGTGCGGCTAGTGTCGACGATGGCGAGCTGGTATTTCTTTATACCGGCCGGATTACACGTGACAAAGGTGTGCAGTTCTTGCTTCAGGCTTTTCGGCAATTACGGCAAAAGCGACCGGGCGTTCATCTCTTCGTCGTCGGACCCGATGAGGACACGTTGTTGCCCGGCTTGGCGCAACAGTATAAGGACGATATGCCGTTTGTTCATGCGTACGGTTATACCGATCAACCGGAAAAATATATGGCGGCAGCGGATGTTATTTGCCTGCCGAGCCAACGAGAAGGATTCGGCTTGGTATTAGTTGAAGCGGCAGCAGTCGGTATTCCGTCGGTGGCGTCGCGGATTTACGGAATCGTCGACGCCGTCGAAGACGGTGTTACCGGTTTGTTGCACGGTGCCGACGATGTAGATGCGTTGGCGCGGCATATGCTCACGCTTGCCAATGATGCCGAGTTGCGGCGTAACATGGGGCAGCGCGCCAACGAACGGGCAGTGAAATTATTTTCGCAGGACCGGTTGCTACGCGCTTACGTTGATTATTACGCCGACATTGCCGGCGCAGGGCAGTACGCCAGCGTTCGTCGCGGTGCGGCGTGAGCGAGTTAACCGGCGTTCATTTCGGAGTAGCGCAACGATGCGTGCGCTAGTTACCGGCGCGACAGGGTTTATTGGTCGGCATCTAGTGTCGCAACTGGCGGCATCCGGCTATACCGTCTCCGCATTGGTTCGCCATCGTCAGCGTGCTATCGACGCCCTGCCTAGCGGTGTCCGCCATTGTCTCGGTGATTTAGAACAACCCGATACCTTGCAGAACGTCTGCGTCGGGATCGACACCGTTTTTCATCTCGCCGGTTATGCGCATGCGGTTGACGAAGGCTCGGCGGCGAGCGCCGAGCGCCATCGGCTCGTGACGATCGACGGAACAACAGCGTTGTTGGACCAAGCTCGCAATGCCGGCGTGCAACGATTTATCTTCGTTAGCAGCGTAAAGGCGATGGGTGAGTCGACCCAAGGGTCGGTCGATGAGACCACCGCGCCGCAGCCATCGACGGTGTACGGTCGGGCCAAGCGTGCGGCTGAGCTTGCGGTGCTCGCGGCCGGCAGTTCGGAAATGCACGCCTGCGTATTACGTTTGCCGATGGTATACGGCCCGGAGTTGCGCGGAAATCTGCCGCGCATGATCGCCGCCGTCGACCGTGGTTGGTTTCCGCCGCTACCTGAGCTGGGTAATCGTCGCTCGATGGTTCATGTGAGCGATGTGGTCCAAGCGTTGATGTTGGTCGCGGTCGGCGCCCGATCGAATGGACAGGTATATCTCGTTACCGACGGTGCCGCGTATTCCACGCGTGAACTTTACGACATGATTCGTGCGGCGCTGGGTAAGCCGTATTCCCGCCTTGCCATTCCGCTAAGCGCATTACAATTCATGGCAAAGTTGGGAGACGGAATAGGGCGCCTTCGCCGCAAGCCGTTTGCGTTTGACAGCGCCGCTCTCAATAAGCTAATCGGTACCGCTTGGTATCGTTCCGAAAAAATAGGCAGTGAGCTCGGTTACCAACCCCGTCAAGCATTAACCATGGCGATACCGGAGATGGTGAAGCGGTATCGCGAAACCATTGCCAATCGATAAACAAAAAAAGTGAGCCATACCCTTCTTATTGTTCTTTTGTTTTCAGTCGTGGCGTTTGTGTTGTCCGCCTGGTTGACTCAATGTTTTTGTCGTCCGGAGTCGCGCTGGCGCATTCTGGACCATCCTAACGAGCGTTCGTTGCATACGACACCGACACCGCGCACCGGTGGGATTGCGATGACCGCGGCGTTAGCGATTGTCGGTGTGCTGGTCGCGATTTATCTCGATGGGGAAAAGAGCCGACTCGGATGGTTGGCAGCCGGCGCCATGACAATCGCCATCGTTTCCTACATCGACGATTGCATCAATCTCTCGGCCGCGCTGCGTTTCGGCGTCCATCTTATGGTGGCCGCGGCGATGGTGTTCGGTGGCTTTGTCCTAATCCATTTCGATTTGCCTGGTTTGTCATGGCAATTAAGTGGCACTGTTGCCGCCGTTGTTTCAATATTTTTTATCGTTTGGATGATCAATCTTTACAACTTCATGGACGGGATGGACGGTTTCGCCGGCGGAATGACGCTAATCGGATTTAGCGCGTTGGCGCTGGTCGGCTTTATGGCGGGCGATGAACTGTATTTCGCAGTCAACGCCACCATTGCCGCCGTGGCTGCAGGCTTTTTATTGTTCAATTTTCCACCTGCGCGAATCTTTATGGGTGATGTGGGTTCGTCGACATTTGGGTTGTTGGCTGCCGGGATATCGTTATGGGGCGTCGGCGAGGGAATGTTTCCGTTCTGGGCAGCGCTATTGTTGTTCTCGCCATTCGTTGTCGATGCCAGCGTGACTCTCTGCCGCCGGCTATTCCGGGGCGAAAAAGTATGGCAGGCGCACAGAACCCACTATTACCAGCGCCTGGTGCAGTTGGGTTGGGGACATCGCCGAACGGTGTTATCCGAATATGTTTTGATGCTGGGTTGTGCCGGGTCTATGCTTTGGGTCTTGTCGGCCGCCATTGTCGTCCAATGGGGCGTAATAGCGGCGTGGATATTGGGTTATGTCGTTTTCGCCGGCGGGGTGAAGCGGATGGAAGCGACCAGACTGGCCAATAACAGCCGTTAATCGCCACTTGGCGCCTACTAACCTGTAAGAGGGGAGCTCTTTAATATAGACGCCCTGTCTAGCTGCCGTTTATCATTGAAAAAGTGGTAGCAACAACGCTTTCCCTTACTAGACTTAAACTTAGAACGATGCCCCACAAAAGATTACGCGCGGACAGGATGTGCGACACCACTAAGGAATCGCCGAGGGCATGAAAAATCTTAATTGGATAAGAAGTAGATCTGCCGCATTTCTCCATGATCTTTTAGTTATCCCTGTCGCTTGGTTCGGGGCATATTGGCTCCGGTTCAATTTGGAGCTGATTCCCAACAACTACCTGCGCCCAGCGTTAGGAATTCTGCCGTTCGTCGTCATTATCCAGGGATCATTGTTCTGGCACTTCGGGTTATATCGCGGCATCTGGCGGTTCGCTTCAATGCCCGATCTTATCCGGTTAATGAAATCGGTGATCGTTGGTACCGGCATCGCCGCGGTCGCGATCTTTCTATTCACTCGAATGGAAGGAATTCCCCGCTCGGTACTGCCGATCTACAGCTTATTACTATTGATGTTGGCCGGCGGTCCGAGGTTTGCTTACCGCTGGATCAAAGATCACAAGCTTTATCGACAGGAAGGCAAGAAAGCGCTGGTGGTAGGTGCCGGTAAATCCGGCGAGATGTTGGTGCGCGACTTATTGCGTGATTCCAATCGTGAGTTCGAGCCGTCTGGTTTTGTGGATGACAATTCGAAGAAACAGGGGCTGGAAATCCACGGTATTCGTGTGTTGGGGACTACCGATGATATTCCCGAGTTAGCGCCCAACGTCGACATTATCTTGATCGCCGTTCCATCGGCACGATCGACGGAAATGCGGCGTATTGTCGGATTATGTGAAAAAACCGGTGTGCCGTTCCGGACGTTGCCCCGGTTGGAAGATTTTGTAACCGGCAAGGCGAGTGTGAATGCCCTGCGGCAGGTAAAGATCGACGATTTGCTCGGTCGTGAGGCGGTAACGCTAGAGTGGGAAGCCATTCGTCAAAGTAGTTGCGGACGTTGCGTCCTGGTGTCGGGCGGCGGTGGTTCTATCGGCTCGGAGTTATGCCGGCAGATTGCTCGACTTGCGCCGTCGTCGCTGGTGATCTTAGAACGCAGTGAATTCAATCTTTATACGATCGATCTCGAGCTGCGCCGCCGCTTCCCGCACCTGTCGTTAGTTTCTGTGTTAGGCGACGTCGGTGATGAGCAGTTGGTTGAGCAAGTTTTAAAGACGTATGCGCCGGATATTATTTTTCACGCTGCTGCCTATAAGCACGTGCCCTTGCTTGAAGGTCAGGCGCGAACCGCCATTCGTAATAATGTCTTGGGCACGCGCAACATCGCCCGTTTGGCGGGTAAATATAATTGTAAATCGTTCGTGTTAATTTCCACCGATAAAGCGGTAAACCCCAGTAACGTCATGGGTGCGACCAAGCACGTGGCGGAGGTTTATTGCCAAAGCTTGAATGAACATTCCCGCACACAGTTCATTACCGTGCGATTCGGCAATGTATTAGGATCCGCCGGCAGTGTGATTCCGTTATTTCAGAAGCAGATTGCCGAGGGCGGGCCGGTCACTGTCACCGATCAGAACGTCACTCGTTATTTCATGACTATTCCTGAAGCCGCGCAGTTAATTCTTCAGGCGAGTAGCGTGGGTCACGGTGGGGAAATTTTTGTGCTCGATATGGGCGAGCCGGTAAATATAAAATACCTCGCCGAGCAACTGATCCTATTGTCCGGGAAGAGACCGGGTGAAGATATCGAAGTGATTTACACTGGCTTGCGTCCCGGCGAGAAACCCTACGAGGAATTATTTTACGATTGCGAAGAATTGATGGAAACGCCACACCCAAAAACATTGCTCGCACGCAGCCGTAAACTCGATTTACGTATGGTCGAGCGAGAAATAGAAACGATGGCGCAGGCTTGTCAGGCGACGAATAATGAAGTCGAGTTGCGCAAGCTGTTGATGAGTTTTGTTGCCATATCCGCCCAAACAACGACAACGAAGACCAGCACCGAGAAAAAATTATCTTTGGTTCGCGGGCTTCCAAAAAAATAGTATTCCCTCATGAGAGTTCTCGTCACAGGCGGGGCCGGTTACATCGGTTCCCATATGGTCAAGATGTTGCTTGCGCGCGGCACCGATGTTGTCACGTTCGACAATTTATCGGGCGGTTATCGCGACGCTGTTGTCGGTGGTGAATTCATCGAGGGCGATATCAACGAGCCGGCGGATTTAACGCGAGCGTTCGCCACAGCCCGCGTCGACACCGTTATGCATTTCGCATCGTTGATTCAGGTCGGCGAATCGGTGCAGCATCCCGATAAGTACTATCGAACGAATTTGATCGGCACCGCAAACGTGCTGAACGCTATGCGGGCGGCGGGGGTCAATCGGTTTATTTTTTCGTCGACCGCGGCAGTGTTCGGCGAACCGAATTATGTCCCGATCGACGAGGCGCATCCGAAGTCGCCGATCAATCCCTATGGTTTTTCCAAATGGGTGATTGAACGGATGCTGGCCGACTACGAGAAGGCTTACGGATTGCGCTCGGTGAGTCTACGTTACTTCAACGCCGCCGGGGCCGACCCTGATGGAATCCTGGGTGAGCGGCATGAGCCGGAAACGCATTTGATTCCACTGGTGCTGCAAGCGATATCCGGACGTCGGTCATCGGTTACCATTTTCGGCACTGACTATCCAACGGCGGACGGCACTTGCATCCGTGACTATATCCATATCGTCGATCTCTGCGAGGCGCACTGGCGCGCACTTGAATACTTGCAGAGCCACGATCGCAGCGCTGCCTACAACTTGGGCAACGGCAAAGGATTCTCTATCAAAGAGATCATCGCTGTGGCTGAGCGAGTAACTGGAAAAAAAGTACCGTTTACCGTCGGTCCACGTCGTTCCGGCGACCCGGCGGTTTTAATCGCCGATTCCAAAAGGGCGGTCGAGGAGCTCGGTTGGCAGCCGAAATATGGCGATCTCGAAACCATCGTCCGTCATGCCTGGGCGTGGGAGCAAAAAATGGCGCACAAAAAATTTAGCGAGGTCAAGTCGTGAAGCTCACAGTCGTTGGTACGGGTTACGTCGGTTTAGTAACCGGAGCGTGTTTGGCCGAGATGGGTAACAACGTTACCTGTGTCGATGTCGACGAGCGCAAAATTGAGCAGTTACGTAGTGGTGTATTACCGATTTATGAGCCGGGGCTCGATGCTATCGTCGCTGGCAACTACAAAGAGGGTCGGTTGCAATTTGCAACCTCGCTCGCAGATCCGATCAGTCGTTCGCAGGTTTATTTTGTCGCTGTCGGTACGCCGCCCGGTGAAGATGGATCGGCCGATTTGCAGTATGTGTTAGCGGTTGCCAAGGAAATAGGGCGGCAGATAACCGATTATTGCGTCGTCGTCGATAAGTCGACGGTGCCGGTCGGTACTGCCGACAAAGTGCGCAGCGTTATCGATATCGAGCTCAAGAAGCGCGGTCTAGATATTTCGTTCGATGTCGTCAGCAATCCGGAGTTTTTGAAGGAAGGCGACGCGGTGCAGGATTTCATGCGGCCCGATCGCATCATCATCGGTTCGGACAGCGAGCGTGCCCGCGAAATCTTACGGGAGGTTTACGCCCCGTTCATGCGCACGCGTGAGCGTGTCATCTTTATGGGCATACGCGATGCCGAGATGACGAAGTACGCCGCCAACGCCATGTTGGCGACCAAGATTTCGTTCATGAATGAAATCGCCGCTTTATGCGATCGATTGCAGGTCGACGTGGAAAACGTGCGCGTCGGCATCGGTTCGGATTCGCGCATCGGCTATTCGTTTATTTATCCCGGCGCCGGCTACGGTGGTTCGTGCTTTCCGAAGGACGTGCGCGCGTTAGTCCATATGGCGAAGGCCGCCGATTTTGAACCGAAGGTATTGCAGGCCGTAGAGGCGCGCAATCAGACACAGCAGCGCATCTTGTTCGAAAAGATCACGCGGCACTTCGGCGCCGATATCGGCAAACGCAGTTTCGGTCTTTGGGGCCTGGCCTTTAAACCCGGAACCGACGATATGCGTGAAGCACCCGCGGTTGTGTTATTGAGTCAGTTGATAAAGGCGGGCGCCAAGATCAAGGCATACGATCCGGCGGCGATGGAAGTGGCGCGTCGGACGTTGCCGCGCGCTTGGTTCGAGTCCGGGCAACTGCAGTTGGTTAATCATCAATACGATGTCGTTACCGGTGCCGATGCGCTCGTATTGGTCACTGAATGGAAACCGTTTCGACATCCGGATTTTGCACGTATAAAAGGCACGATGAAGGCGCCGGTCATTTTCGACGGGCGCAATCAGTATGACGCGTCCGCCCTGCGTGAAGCTGGATTTACCTACTACGGCATAGGACGTTGAAATGGAATCGGCTAAGCAAGTGATGAAGGCGGTTTTTCCGGTAGCCGGTTTGGGTACGCGATTCTTACCGGCCACCAAGGCGAGCCCGAAAGAAATATTACCGATTGTCGACAAGCCGATCATTCAGTATGCCGCTGAGGAAGCGATCGCCGCCGGTATCAATCAGCTGATCTTCGTAACCGGTAAGCATAAACGCGCGATCGAGGATCACTTCGACAAGGCGTATGAGCTTGAAACCGAGCTCGCCGCTAAGGGCAAAAATCAGTTGCTCGACAGCGTGCGTAATGTTTTGCCCGATAACGCATCGTGTATTTATACCCGTCAACCGGAAGCGCTTGGTCTGGGACACGCGATTCTGTGCGCATGGCCGGCCGTGGGTGACGAGCCGTTCGCCGTCATTTTGGCCGACGACCTTATTCGGGCGACGCCGAGCGTGCTCGAACAAATGGTCGCGGTGTATCGACGTCATCGTTGTTCGGTAATCGGCGTGCAGCGGGTCGCACGTGAGGACACGAGCAGTTATGGTATCGTCGACGCCAAGCCGACCGGTGAGCGGCTGTATCGGGTCAGCGCGATTGTCGAGAAGCCGAAGCCCGAAGTGGCACCGTCTAACCTCGCGGTCGTCGGTCGTTACATACTGACGCCGCGAATCTTCGAACTATTGCGCGGTGTGGCTGCCGGTGCCGGTGGCGAAATACAATTGACCGATGGTATCGCCGCATTGCTGGCCGAGGAGCCGGTGCTCGCTTATGAGTTTGACGGCAAGCGTTACGATTGCGGCAGTAAGCTCGGTTACTTGCAAGCGACCGTTGAATACGCGCTCGATCACCCGGACCTGAATTCGAATTTCAGGGATTATCTAAAGAAGCTGAAGCTCTAAACTCCCGTTGAAGACGATTACACCGCAACAAGCTTGGGAAGTCTTTCAAAATGCCGATTGCCTTTATCCGGCGGAGACCGTCGAAACAGCCATCGACCGAATGGCGCGCGAAATCACGCAGCGCCTAGCAGCGGCGAATCCGCTGTTGGTTTGTATCATGACCGGCGGTGTCGTGTTGTTCGGCAAGTTGTTGCCGCGCCTGCAGTTTCCGTTCGAGATCGATTATGTCCATGCCACGCGTTATGGACGCCAGCTTCAAGGCGGTCAGTTGCATTGGCATGTCGGCCCATCGGAGAGCCCAGCAGGGCGAGTAGTGGTGTTGGTCGACGATATCTTAGATGAAGGAATGACCTTGGCCGGCATCGAGGCGCGTTACCGTGCTGAAGGTGCGAGCGCCGTGCTCAAAGCGGCGTTAGTGGTAAAGCACCGACCGCGTGCCGTCGATATCTCGGCAGACTTCATCGGCCTCGAGGTGCCGGACCGCTATGTGTTCGGTTATGGCATGGACTACAAAGGTTACTTACGTAATGCCCCGGGCATTTATGCAGAGGCGGAAGCACGATGACGCGTGTAGCGATTATTGGCGGCAGCGGTCTGACCAATTTGAAGAATCTGGAGATCAAGCACCGCGAGGTCGTCCGCACGCCGTATGGCGAGCCGTCGGCGCCGATGGTGTTTGGCCAGCTTAGCGGGAACGAAGTCGTTTTTTTGCCGCGGCACGGACCGAGCCATACCATTCCGCCGCATCAGATCAACTATCGCGCCAATATTTGGGCGCTCAAGCAAACCGGTATTCGTCATGTCATCGCGGTAGCGGCGGTCGGTGGAATCACCGATCACCTCGCGTCGGGCGCTCTCGTCGTTCCAGATCAGATCATCGACTACACCTACAGCCGCGCGCATACCTTCTTCGACGGCGAGAACAAGAAGGTGACGCATGTCGATTTCACCTATCCGTATTCGCTCGAGCTGCGGGCAGTATTGATCGATGCTGCACGTCGTGCCGGTATCAGCGCCGCCGAACGCGGAACCTATGCCGCCACGCAAGGACCGCGCTTCGAATCCGCCGGAGAAATACGGCGGCTGGAACGTGACGGTGCCGACATCGTCGGTATGACTGGCATGCCGGAAGCGGGGCTGGCGCGTGAGCTCGATCTCGAATACGCCGCCATCGCGGTGGTCGCGAACCGCGCCGCCGGTAAAGAAGCGTCGACGATCAGTCTGAAAGATATCGAAGAAAACCTGGAAAAGGGAATGGCGAAGGTGCGCACCTGGTTGGAATACGCCATTCCGTTGGTGGTAACGACTTAAAAAGAATTAACCCGGTGAAGCAGGCGAGATCCGCACCAGCGCGCCGAATTTCGGGTGGTCGAAGAAGTGCAGCTCTTGGCTTTTAATGCGTCGTTCTTCGTTGATCTGATAAACCGGTGCAGTGTCTAGGTTGGCCGTTTGCGGTTTGAATGCGAGATTGAGCTCGACATGCAGGAACCGGCTCAAATAGAACTTCAGCGCCCCATCAAGCGTCTTATCTTCCGTCGCTAATAACACCGGAGTTGCATTCGTTTTGGCATCGGCGTTCTGTAGCCAACGTCGATGCAGTAAAACGTGAAACCTTCCATCGTTCTGCAACGCGTTAATTGCCGACGATAGTGTAGATGCTGCTGGTGTTTCACCCGCCTTAGTCGCCGTTGCCGTATCGATAGTCGCCGCGGCATCGCGCGTCCAGAGCTCGGATCCTTCCATATCGGGAAGACGCGTTTCGAACACGACTACCTCGATTTCGTACATCGATGTAGTCGTGGTTGTCGTCGTTGTTGCCGCGAATACCGGCATAACGCTCAGCCACGTTAACAGAACGATTGCTATCCGGCTCGCCATCAGTATTTCCCGTCGTTTTGGTTCGCTATAGTATCCCGTAACTTTACGTCTATTTCGAGAACCGATCGATGGCGGTCAGAGAAGTTTTGCGAATGGGTGAGCCGCTGCTCTATCAAAAGGCAGCGCCGGTCGCGACGTTCGACACGCCTGAGCTCGATCGCTTGATCGAGGACATGTTTGACACGATGGCGGCTTACAACGGTGCCGGTCTGGCGGCGCCGCAGATCGGTGTATCGCTACGCGTGGTGATCTTCAGCGTTCAGTCCAATCCGCGTTATCCCGATGTCGAGCCGGTGCCAACGACGGTGTTGATCAATCCGGTACTGCAACCCATCGGCATCGAAATGCAGGATGGTTGGGAAGGGTGTCTTAGCGTGCCGGGGATGCGTGGCTTGGTCGCACGGCACCTGCAGTTGCGCTATACCGGTTACGATCAGCGCGGTACGCCGATCGATCGCACCGTGTCCGGCTTCCATGCGCGTGTCGTGCAGCACGAATGTGATCACATCGACGGTGTCCTTTATCCAATGCGGCTTAAGGATCTACGTCAGTTTGGATTTGAAGACGTGCTATTTCCGGAACGGAAGAAAGCCGGCGAGCGCGTTAGCGCCGCGGACTAATCGCCGTCTGCGGTTTGGGCACTGGCGGTTGTTCAATCGCCGGCTCGAGTGCGGTCAGCAACGTCGTCAACGACTGAACGCGCTTTTCGGTAGTTGGGAAGTCGCCCAAAATGCGCAGCCGGTTCGGCCCATCCAACCGGTATAACCGCGGCGAAGAATGTAACAACCGCATCACCACGCCCGGATCGATCGGCGGTTTCTCGACGAACTCCACGCGTATCCCTTTGGCGCCGGCATCGATCTTGCGGATTCCCAACCGCTCGCCACGGATCTTGAGCTCGGCCGCTTTGAACAGCAGCAGGCTCGGCTCCGGCAACCGACCAAAACGATCGACAATCTCCTCGCGTAATGTCCATAGGCCTTCGGCGCTGTCGGCGCTGGAAATGCGTTTGTACAGCACCAGGCGCATGTGCACGTCCGGCAGGTAGTCATCCGGCAGTAACGCCGGCGCGTGCAGATTGATGTCGGTGCCACGCGGTGCGGTTTCCGTCGGCATCGGTTGACCGCTCTTGATCGACTGAACCGCGCGCTCGAGCAGTTCCGAGTAAAGCGCGAAGCCGACTTCATCGATCTCGCCGCTTTGCGATTCACCCAGTAGATCGCCGGCGCCGCGGATCTCGAGGTCGTGCGAGGCGAGCGCGAAGCCGACTCCCAATTGTTCCAGCGATTCGATCGCCTCGAGCCGTTTTTGCGCATCGGCGGTGATTGCACTGCGACCGGGGATCAGCAAGTAGGCATACGCGCGATGGTTCGAGCGACCGACGCGGCCGCGCAATTGGTGCAGTTGCGCCAGCCCGAATTTGTCGGCGCGTTCGATGATCATGGTGTTCGCCGTCGGCACGTCGATGCCCGATTCGATGATCGTTGAGCAAAGCAAAATATTGAACCGATGATGATAGAAATCGAGCATTACCTGCTCGAGCTCGCGCTCCGGCATTTGTCCATGGGCGATGCCGATGGTTGCTTCCGGTACGATTTCCTTGAGCTCATGCGCGGCGCGTTCGATCGTGCGGACCTCGTTGTGCAGAAAGTACACCTGTCCACCGCGGCGTATTTCACGCAGGCAGGCTTCGCGAATCAGATCGCTGTTGCGTTCCGCCACCAGCGTTTTGATCGCCATCCGGCCTTCCGGTGCTGTGCCGATGATGGAGACATCGCGCAGTCCGGCGAGCGCCATATTGAGTGTGCGCGGAATGGGTGTCGCCGTCAGCGTGAGGATGTCGACCTCCGCGCGTAAGCGTTTCAGCTTTTCCTTTTGCCGGACACCGAAGCGATGTTCCTCGTCGAGAATCAATAGGCCTAAGTCCTTGAAACGCACATCGTCTTGCAACAGCCGATGGGTACCGATAACCATATCGACCTTGCCATCGGCAACTAACTTCAACGCTTCGGTTTGTTCAGTTTTGCTGCGAAAACGCGACAGCAACTCGATGCGATACGGCATGCCGGCGAACCGGTCTTTGAAGTTCTGGTAATGCTGTTGCGCCAGCAGGGTGGTCGGTACCAGAATCGCGACCTGACGTTGCCCGTGCAGTGCCAGGAATGCCGCGCGCATCGCTACCTCGGTCTTGCCGAAGCCGACATCGCCGCAGACCAATCGATCCATCGGCTTCTCGGTTTCCATGTCGCGCAGGACTTCTTCGATCGCTCGTTCCTGATCGGGCGTTTCTTCGAACGGAAACGCTTCGATAAAAGCGTTGTACGAAGCGTCGCGCGCTGGGAATGCGTGCCCCTGACGAGAGGCGCGCATGGCGTGAATCTCGAGCAATTCGGCGGCGGCGTCATACGCCTTTTGCATTGCCCGCCGCTTGGCTTTCTCCCACGCATCACCGCCGAGCTTGTGTAACGGCGCGTGCTCCGGATCGGTGCCGGTGTAACGGCTGATCAGGTACAGCGACAGAATAGGGATATAAAGCTTGTCGCCGCCGGCGTACTCCAGGCACAAAAATTCCGTCGGCCCGTCGCCGACGTCGAGGCTCAGTAGGCCGCGATAACGGCCGACGCCATGTTCTTCGTGTACGACGGCGTCGTCGATCTTAAGCTCCGCCAGGCTGCGGATAACTGCCGACGGATCGCGCTCGCGGCCGCCACGTTGACGTCGCCGCCGTTGTACGGCGCGCTCGCCGTAGAGCTGGGCTTCAGTGATGACAGCAATCGCCGGCGCGTCGAGTGCTAAGCCGCGCTCTAGGCTCGCCGTTGTCAGTCCAAGCTGGATCGAGCTCTGTAAAAAATCGTTCCAGTCATTAATGTCAGTGGGCGTGTAGCCATGCTCGCTGACTAGCGCGCGTAGTGTTTCGTGGCGGCCGACAGTCTCGGCGACCAGCAATATGCGTCCTTCGTAACTGCGCAGATAATCGAACAGCGCATGATGCGGAACATCCGCCCTGTGCTCGGTCGGTAAGTTGGCCGGCGCCGGCGTGGCGTAGTCCACTAAGCGGGTATCGGTTGTCGTCGTTGGACTGAAGTCGAGCAGCTGAATGCGACGGCGCTGCGCTACCATGTCGGTTAGTGTTGCTACATCGAGAAACAACTCGTCCGGTTTCAATAGCGGACGTTCGAGATCATGGCCGAGTTGCTCGTGGCGCGCGCGTACGTCGCGTAAGAAGTCAGCCGCTGCTTGATCGACACCGTCTTCGAGCACGCACAATGCATTTGACGGCAAGTAGTCGAATAGCGTCGCCGTCGATTCAAAGAACAACGGCAGGAAAAATTCAATGCCCGGCGGCGAGTGCCCTTTGCTGACATCGCGGTATAGCGGCACTTTCTGCGGATCGCCTTCAAAGCGTGCCCGAAATTTTTGACGGAACTGCTGAATGGTATTTTCCGTCAGCGGACACTCTCGCGCTGGCAGCAGTTGTATGCGTGGCAGCGACTGGCCCGACCGTTGTGTCTCCGGATCGAATTCGCGGATGGTTTCGACGGTGTCGCCGAAGAGGTCGATGCGATACGGATGCGGCATGCCGACCGGATAAAGATCGATCAATCCGCCACGCACGGCGTATTCGCCCGGTTCCATGACTTGCGACACACCGTTATAACCCGCTTGGGTGAGTTGTAACCGCAGTCTCTCAATATCCAGCCGGCTACCGACGTCGATCAGAAAGCTGTGCGCCGCCACGTAGTCACGCGGCGGTAAGCGATAGAGCAGCGTCGACGCCGCCACCAGCACGACGCCGCGCGTCAGATTCGGCAGGCGATAGAGCGTTTCGAGACGCTCGGCGATCAGTCCTTGGTGCGGTGAAAAGATGTCGTACGGCAAGCATTCCCAATCGGGGAATAGCCGTACCGGAATGGAGTCATCGGGTGAGTAGAAGTGAATCTCATCCGCGAGTTGATAGGCGGCTTGAACAGTGTGGGTTATGACTAGCAGCGGGCCATCATGGCGAGCGGCAGCGGTGGTAATGGCTAAACCGCGAGCACTCCCCAACAGTCGACACCATTCGAGCGGAGTCTCTAAATTCTCCGGGATTACGGGGTTTAACGGCGATGGGGAGCGGCGGTTGCCGGAAGTAAGGGATATAGAAGCCATTTGTGAGTCTAACGTCATACTAAAGCGCGCGATTGTACTCTAGGAAGACACCAGACAACGTAGGAGCAAAACACTTGTCAAGGTGGGGACTTAGGGGGATAATTTCAACGAATATAAGAAAAATTACCAGTAAGTTACCAAGGGGTTGCGACAAATAATTAGCAAAGGAAGGTGGCTTAATGGCAAAGCGTCCGCGTTTTAAAGTCGGCGAAACAATTTTCTATCCCTCCGCGGGGGTCGGCACCATTCAGGCGATCGAAGAGCTGTATGTTGCCGGCGACTTCAAGCCTTGCTTAGTGATTCACATCGCCGAGACCCGCATGACCGTCAAAGTGCCACAGGATAATGTGGAGAAATGCGGCATCCGCCCGCTGTTGACGAATCGCAAACTCAAAGAGCTTTTCAAAGTGCTGTCGGCCAAAGGCCGGCAGCGTGTCACTGGCGGCAACTGGACCGAGCGCTGCAAGGAAATCGAACGCAAGATTAACTCTGGCTCATGTCTCGAGCTCGGTGAGGTCGTGCGCGATCTAATGCGCTGGAAGAAGCAGTCGGGCCTTTCCTTCGAAGAGTCGATGTTGCTCGAGACCGCTAGCGGTTATCTCGCGCGCGAGATTGCCGCCGTGCAGGGCATCGAAACCGCCGTTGCGTTCGACCGCATCCGCGATTGCATCGGTGTTGAGACCGAGGCCTAACGGCCGTTACTGAGGTTTAGTCGTTCGTGACCGCGGAGGCAGGTATTTGGGCGCTCGTCCCCGCGGCGGGCTCTGGGACGCGAATGCAGGCTGGCATGCCCAAGCAATATTTGCCGCTGCGCGGTCGTCCGATTCTTCTTCATACGCTTGAGCGTCTCTGCAGTTTCCCGCGTTTACGCGGCGTGTTGGTGGGTCTCGCCGCTGCCGATTCTCATTGGCGATCACTCGACGTTACTCCTCTTTCTAAATTAGCGGGTACGTTCGACGGCGGCAGTTCGCGTGCGCAGACGGTGCTGAACGGATTGCAGGCGCTGGCAACCCGCGCGGGTGATGACGATTGGATCATGGTGCACGATGCGGTTCGCCCATGCGTGCGGCACAGCGATCTCGCCAAACTTGTCGCGGCGACCGCGAATCATGCCGATGGCGCGCTGTTGGCGTTACCGCTTATCGATACGCTGAAGCGTACCGATGCCACCGGCGGAATAACCGGCACAATCCCCAGGACCGCGCTATGGCGGGCGCTGACGCCGCAGATGTTTCGTGTCGGTCAATTGCGACAAGCGTTGTCGGCGGCGCTGATGCGCGGCGAAGAAATCACCGATGAATCGGCGGCGATTGAATGTGCCGGCGGGCGGCCGTTGGTCGTCGAAGGCCGTCCCGATAACATCAAAATTACGCTCCCTGCCGATTTAGCGCTTGCCGAGCTTTATCTGAAACAACAACTCGAGGAAGGTGCATGATTCGCGTCGGTCAGGGTTATGACGTGCATCCATTAGTCGCAGGTCGCGATCTGGTTCTTGGCGGCGTGAAAATTCCGCATTCTAAGGGGCTGCAAGGACATTCCGACGCCGACGCGTTGATCCATGCCGTTTGCGACGCTTGCCTCGGCGCTGCCGGATTGGGCGATATCGGCCAACATTTTCCCGATACCGACAACAGCTACAAAAACATCGATAGCCGCGTATTGCTCCGGCGCGTACGTGCCGCACTTCAGGACGGGGATTGGGAAGTCGTTAACGTCGATGCCACCGTGATCGCGCAGGCGCCGAAGTTGGCGCCTTATCGGACGGCGATGGCGACCAATATTGCCGAGGATCTTGGGATAGCGAAGAGTTGCGTCAACATCAAAGCGACGACGACTGAACGCCTAGGTTTCGAGGGCCGGGAAGAGGGAATTGCTGCTCAGGCGGTAGTGTTGATACAGAAGTAGTGGTTGGATTAAACCCGATCCTCTCCCCCGAAGGGGAGAGGAGGGTCGTAGAAATACTAGAGCGACTGCGGTTCGGCCTGGTTAGAAGCTGTCGGCATGTTTTGGTCGACGTCTTCCGGTTCTGCGTCGTCGGAAGGATTTTCGGCGATTCGCAATGTCGACGTCATGAACGCGTCTTCGTCGTTAGCTGTTGGTGCGGGGGCGTCATTATTGTCTCCATTGTTGTTGCCTCCACCGCCCCCACCACAGGCCGTTAAACCGAGGACCGCTATCACTAATGCTATGCGCTTCATGTTCCTGTCTCCTTAAATTAGCGATGTCAGTTCGGCGAACCCGGTAACGGCGTGCGCACGTAAGGGAAGGTGGGGTCGAACATGCTGTCATTGACGAGCGCACCGTCGGTGAACGCCGCTCCGCCCGCTGGTGCGTTGGCCGGTACGCAGCCGAACACCGCCGGGTTGTTCAGCGTGCACAACACGCCCATCGCTACGCGTAACTCGATGTCGACCACGTCATCGCCCGGACGCCGGCCGTTCGGGAAACCTGCGGTGTCGCCACCGATCACACCTAAATTCTTCTGCGATCCCTTAGCGACAGGTGCAATCGACGTGTTCAACCGCAGCATTTCCGACGCCTGCACGTTTGCCGGCTGATTCAAGCCTTGCACGCCAGTGAGGAACGTGGCGACTAAGTCTTGGCGCGGGAAGTTATTCGGCGCCGGTGCCGCCGGGAACAGCGTCTCGATCAGTGCCGGGAACGTCGGGTTGGTCACGTAGTCAGCGAACTGCGTATCGTTTTCCGGCTTCGAGAAGTTGAACTTGTTCTTGTCCTTGAGGCCGATGACGATTTCATTGACCAGCGGCATGCCGAGACGCGATACCTGAATCCACGGGCCGCCTTCGATCGACGACTTATCGAACGACGGATTGGTCCGCAGGAGCCGCGCCTGCCGAACACTCGAGGTGGTCCAAGCGCCGATGACCGGATCGCTGCCGTTGGTGAGACAGCTGATCGGTACTTCGAGCACGAACGACGTGATGTTCTTATCGGCCAGCAAATCCGATTCGCCGTCGACCGGACCGAGCGGATTGGTATTGATCAGGTCGAACGTTTCGCCGAGGTTGACGACAAACGGGTCCTTACGTTGACCGACAAACATGCGACCGGAGCCGCAACCGGGGATGTTGACGTTGTAGGCATGGGCGGCAGCATAGGCGGCATAGTCGGCGATAGTTTTATTACCGATGTTGTCCACCGGTTTGATAAAACTGTCGGCGCCGCTGCCGGCGTTCGTGATCGCTTGGTGTTTTCCTTTGCGGCGATCGCCACGCACAACATCGACGTTGTAGCTTTCGGTGACATTGAGCGCGCTGGTGTCGGCAGCCGAGACAGCGTTGGCTTGGATGAGCGGAATCGAAACTTGTTTGTCACCCACCTTGAGCTGAATGTCTTTTAGTGTGTTTTTGAAGTGGAACTGAAAGCTGATGTCTTCTTTGGCGTTGCCGTTATTGTCGACATGGATTTCGTAGAGCGCATCGGGATCGAGCGCAAAAAAGTTCGGGCCGCCGTAGGGATCTTGTAGCGGAACATAGTTCGCGATCAGCGTGACGTAGTTTTCACGACCAGGCTCGTAGCTGCGGAACATGTAAAAATCGGTTCCATCGACTTTCGGCATTTCCGTAATGCCGGGTGCTTCACGATGACTCGATGCTTGCACGCCGATGCTCGGCACCGCCGTCGCGGCGGCGGCGAGCATAGCGATCGTTAGATGGCGAAGTTTCATGATGACGTTCTCCGTGTTTTATAGTCGGGAGTATTCCCGCCCTGTAATACGGCGCCGGAGAACGTTTGGATGCGTGCGATCGGACCTAAGCGATGCCAGTTGCCGCGAGGCGAATGGCAGGAACGTCGATGATGCGCCGACCGGCGATGGGGGTGTCGACGGCGTTTGCTAATGCGGCGATCATTTGCGGCAGCGTGACTAATCCGAGTCGTCGAACGGTCATGCGTGTCGCCGGTAAATAGTCCAGCAACCCATAGGCGGGTAACAATACATATGGCCAGCGATGGCCAGGTCCGAGCACGTACCACGGTCGCAGGACCGTGACGTTGAGCCCGCTGCTTTGCAATAAACGTTCGGCTTCCGCGCGCGCCGCGACGAAAGCGCGCATCATCGGCGCTGGTTGAGCGACGCTGACGTAAACGAAGTGTTTAATGTTGCATCGTATCGCTGCCGTTATGGCGGCGTCGATCGAAGCGAGATCGACCGAGAGGAATTGCTTCGCTTTGCTCGGGCTGGGATGAGAAACGCCGATCAAATGAACGAACGTATCGGCATTTCCGATTTCGTGAATAAGCGTCGTGCTGTCAAGTGTATCGCCGCTTACGACATCACACCCCGAGGGAATTTTATGTTCCGATCCGCGCCGCACGATTGCCCGGACCTTGTGACCACGATCGAGCAGGGCGGGGACCAGTGCGCGGCCGAGGTAACCGCTACCGCCGGTAATGAACACCTGCCGGGTTATGTTTGCCATCGGTGTTCCGTGTCGGCTCGCGTCCTAGTGTCCCGAGTCATTGGTGTTGAATAGATGTATCGCTAGCCACTCCCCTCTCCCCTTGCGGGAGAGGGGCCGGGGGAGAGGGGGAGCCCTATAATTTTCCCCTCTTCCTTGTTGTATTCCCACCTGGGTGCAGGAAAATCGCCTGCACCCGTTCGGCGGCGCGGACACACGTTAAGTGTTAAGTGTGTCCGCGAAAACTCCGCCTCACCTCCCGCAAGGGGAGAGGGAGACGCCGCATCAAGCGACCGGGAATTCTTTATTAATGACTCGGAACACTAACTATTTGCAGCTGATGAAGACTCTACGTAGGCGCTGCTGATCTGGATGCACGTCAGCCGGCAGATTTGCCGCGCCGCAATAAGACGTATACCGCGCCGGCGCCACCGTCGCGTGGGATCGCCGTGGAGAATGCCATCACTTCATCTTTCTGACGCAGCCAGGCGTTTACTTTGCCTTTGAGTACCGGCAGCTTGCCTTCCGAACTGCGGCCCTTACCGTGGATGATGCGTACGCAACGTTTACCAAGTCCACGCATATCACGAATGAATGCGTCCAGCTGTTCGCGTGCCTCTGGAACCGTACGGCCGTGTAGATCGAGTTCGGCCTCGATGGCATAGACGCCACGGCGCAGCTTACGCATAACGCTGTGTTGCAGCCCAGGACGGGCGTACAGCAGTTCTTCGCCGGTTTCGATCGCGTCGGGTTCGTAGTCGTCCGATAACAGGCTTTGGATGACCGCGGCGGCGTCACGCTGCGATTGCTCGGGGATGGGTTTGCGTTTAGGGCGATGTGGCGCGACGCGGTCTTGCTTGACCCGCCGGACCTTTCCAACGAGAGCGCGGAACAGTGCTGGATCGTCCTTGTCATCAGCGTCGCTAGCCAAGGGCCGGCTCCAGAGGTGGTCTTAAGGGGAAATATAATCGCCATTGCCGACCGGTGCCAAACCCGGCCGGCAATGGGAAGAGGGGTACTACTTCTTTAAGCTTTGTAAATATCGGTCGGCATCGAGCGCGGCCATGCAGCCGCTACCGGCCGAGGTAACGGCCTGACGATATACGTGGTCTTGCACGTCGCCGGCGGCGAATACGCCCGGAATGCTGGTAGCGGTGAAATTGCCTTCAGCACCGCAACGGGTCTTGATGTAGCCGTCTTTCATCTCCAACTGGCCGGCAAAGATATCGGTGTTCGGCTTATGGCCGATGGCGATGAACACGCCCTGGACGTCGAGTGTCTTGCTTTGGCGATCGTTGTTCTTGACCCGCAGCGCGTTGACGCCGTTGGCGTCGCCGAGAATTTCGTCGACCTCGTGATTCCATTCAACACTGATCTTGCCTTCCTTGACGCGCTCCATTAGGTGCTCAACCGTGATTGCCTCGGCGCGGAATTTGTCGCGCCGATGGACCAAAGTGACATGGGCGGCGATGTTCGACAGATAAATCGCTTCTTCGACCGCCGTGTTACCACCGCCGACTACGGCGACGCGTTGACCGCGATAGAAGAAGCCGTCGCAGGTGGCGCAAGCCGACACGCCTTTACCACGATAGGTTTCTTCGGACTCGATGCCGAGGTATTTGGCCGAAGCGCCGGTGGCGATGATCAGTGCATCGCAGGTGTACACGCCGCTGTCGCCGGTCAGCCGAAACGGCCGTTGGCGCAACTCAACCGTATGGATGTGATCGAAGATAATGTCGGTTTTGAAACGCTCAGCGTGTTGCTGCATGCGCTCCATGAGCCCCGGTCCCTGCAGACCTTCGACATCGCCCGGCCAGTTGTCGACCTCGGTGGTGGTCATGAGCTGGCCGCCTTGCTGTAGGCCAGTGATCAGAACTGGCTTCAAATTGGCGCGGGCAGCGTAAACTGCCGCGGTATAGCCGGCCGGGCCGGAGCCGAGGATCAATAATCGAGAGTGTTTTGTGTCGGGCATTGGATCTTTTGACGTTCGTTAACGATAAAAAGTCACAAGCAAAATAAGCGGCTAATGCTACGCTATCGGTCAGTAACAGGTAAGCCGCCGCGAAAGTGATAAGTGGGGATTGCCGCAAGCACTTCAACCTTCAGACCTCGCCATCGTGAAAACTGACCCACTCAGTCGATTTCGCCTTGTGGGGCGGACGGGAAAAAGGGAAAATCAGCATACTTTTATGATATTCAGCGACGAAATTTCGTGAGTCAGGCGACCTGGAAGAAAACGACAGCCCCGTTAACCCCCCGACTTGTCCGGCTCCTGCGCGAGGTTGCGCTGTATGCCTTGGCTGCCGTCGGTATCTACTTATTAATTTCCCTCTGGTCCTACCAACCCGCTGATCCGTCTTGGTCGCACCGTGGCCCTAGTGCGGCCGTAGTCAACATGGGTGGCCGGATCGGGGCGTGGCTGGCAGATGCGCTGTTTTACTTGTTCGGCTATGTCGCGTACCTGTTTCCCATCATGATCGCGATCGGTGGCTGGAAGATTTACTTGCATCGCAATGATCCTGAGCCGGCCAGTCTCAACCAGCGGATCATCGTCGGTAGCGGTTTCTTCGGCGCACTCATCGGCGCTTGCGGGCTTGCCAGCCTACATTATTCAGAGGCCGCCACCGGCATGCCGTTTGCTGCTGGTGGTGGGCTCGGTAAGTTCATCGGTGATGGTCTGTCTTCTGGCCTAGGTCCCGTCGGCGCCACGTTGTTCCTGCTGGCCATCTTCCTATCGGGCGTGACGCTGTATACCGGCCTGTCGTGGTTGAGGCTCATGGATGCCGCTGGCCGCGGCACGCTCGTGGCGATTGCGTGGCTGCGTGGGTTCATTTCCGAGCAATACGACCGTCTGATCGGCATGCGCGCTAAGAAGAAGCGCCAAGAGACGGTGAAGGTCGAGAAGAAGGTCCTAGAGAGGCATCCGCCGCCACGCATCGAGCCGGTGGTGGTGGCCAAGATCGAGACCAGTAAACGCGCTGAGCGCGAAAAGCAGGTACCGCTGTTCGAGACCCCGGGGGCGAACGAGTTGCCGCCGTTGTCGTTGCTCGATCCGGCCGACAAGCAGAAGGGCCAACAGTTCTCCAAGCAGTCGCTCGAGAGCATGTCGCGCCTGCTGGAAAAGAAGTTGCTCGACTTCGGTGTCCAGGCGCAGGTCATGGCGGTGCATCCCGGCCCGGTTATCACCCAATTCGAGATCGAGCCCGCCGCCGGCGTGAAGGCGTCGCAGATCACCAATTTATCGCGCGACCTAGCGCGCTCGCTGTCGGTGGTGAGCCTGCGGGTGGTCGAGAATATTCGCGGCAAGACCCACGTCGGCTTGGAAATCCCGAACGAAGTGCGCGAGACCGTGCGCTTGTCCGAAGTGTTGTCGTCTAAGGTCTACGAAGAAGAGCCCTCGCCATTGGCGTTGGCGCTCGGCAAGGACATCAGCGGTAACCCGACGGTTGTCGACCTCTGCAAGATGCCGCACATGCTGATCGCCGGTACCACCGGCTCCGGTAAGTCGGTGTCGATCAACGCGCTGATCTTGAGCATGGTCTACAAGGCCACGCCCGAGCAGGTGCGCATGATCATGATCGATCCGAAGATGCTCGAGCTGGCGGTGTACGACGGCATTCCGCATCTGTTGGCGCCGGTCGTGACTGATATGAAGCAGGCGGCCAATGCCTTTAAATGGTGTATCGCCGAAATGGAGCGCCGTTATCGGTTGATGGCGGCGCTCGGCGTCCGTAACTTGGCCGGCTTCAATCGCAAGGTCAAGGACGCCATCGACGCCGGCAAGCCGATCATCGATCCGATGTACAAGCCGACCAGTCCAGAAGACCAGGCGCCGACATTGCGGCCGTTACCGCTGATCGTGATCTTGGTCGACGAGCTCGCCGACATGATGATGGTGGTCGGTAAGAAGGTGGAAGAGTTGATCGCGCGGTTGGCGCAAAAGGCGCGCGCCTCGGGCTTGCACTTGGTGTTGGCGACGCAACGTCCGTCGGTCGACGTTATCACCGGTTTGATCAAGGCCAATATTCCGGTACGTATTGCCTTCCAGATGTCATCGCGCGTCGATTCGCGCACGGTGCTCGACCAAATGGGCGCCGAGCAACTACTGGGCCAAGGCGACATGCTGTTCGTCCAGCCGGGCGGCGGTTCGCCGATGCGTATACACGGTGCGTTTGTCGCCGACCATGAAGTTCATAAAGTCGCGAGCTTCTTGAAGAAGAGCGGCAGACCGATCTACGACGATCAGATCGTCAGCGGTGATTCCGGCGTCAACGACGCCGGCGTGCTGCAAGAGGGTGGCCTGGAAGGTGGTAACACCGGCGAAGCCGATCCGTTGTACGACGAGGCGCTAAAGATCGTCACTGAATCGCGGCGCGCCTCTATTTCCGGCGTGCAACGACGGTTACGCATTGGGTACAACCGCGCAGCGCGGTTGATCGAAGATATGGAGCGCGCCGGCGTCGTCGGCCCGCTGCAACCGAACGGCAGTCGCGAAGTGATTGCGCCGCCGCCGGTGGAGATCGATTGATGAAGTGTTATCTGTTAGCAGCAGTGGTTTGCAGTTGGTCGGTGGCGCTGATGGCAGCGACGCCGACGACGGAAGAGCCGACGGCACCGGCCGCGACAACGGCGCCGGTAAAGCCGGCTAAACCGACAAAATCGTCGACACCGGCGGCACCGGCAACGCCCAAAGCACCGGTACTCACGGTGCCGATCAGCTCGGTTCGTAGCCTCGAACATTTCTTTGCCGAGATTCGTAGCTATAGCGCGACTTTTCAGCAAGTCGTGCTCGACGAATCCGGCAAACAAGTTCAAGAGTCCAAAGGCCGGTTATGGATCGAACGGCCGAGCAAGTTTCGTTGGAACTACGAATCGCCGACTAAGCAACAAATCGTCTGCGACGGCGAACATCTTTGGATGTACGACGAAGACCTGCGACAAGTGGTCGTGCGCTCGTTGGAAAACGGTTTGCAAGATACGCCGGCGATGTTGCTTTCCGGCAAAGGTCGGCTCGATCAACAGTTCGTGATCAAAGATCTTGGTACCGAAAACAAAATGGAATGGGTACAGTTGCTGCCGAAGAACAAGGACAAGGACGCCAGCTTCGACAAAATTCGTCTCGGCTTCGAACAAGGTGGGCTACGAGTTATCGAGCTGCACGACAACTTCGGGCAGACGACGCGCTACACGTTGCGCAACGTCCAAGAGAATGCCGCACTGGACGCCAGCCGTTTCGACTTTACACCGCCCAAAGGGGCGGACATCGTCAGTCAGCCGTAGTCGCCGAGGTCATGCAGACCTCCTTCGAACAGCCCGCGCCATCGCCGTGGCAGCCGCTCGCTGATCGGTTGCGCCCCAAGCAACTCGAAGACTACATCGGCCAAACGCACATCCTCGGTCCTGGCAAGCCGTTACGCCAAGCGATCGAAGCGGGTGTGCTGCATTCGATGATTTTGTGGGGCCCGCCCGGTACCGGCAAGACCACGCTCGCCCGACTGATCGCCGCTCGCAGCGACGCGCATTTCATCGTCTTGTCGGCGGTGTTCGCCGGCGTGAAAGAAATCCGCGCCGCTGTCGACGAGGCCAAGCAATTGCGCGCCCAGGGTCGACGCACAGTGATGTTCGTCGACGAGGTGCATCGCTTCAACAAGGCGCAGCAGGACGGCTTTCTGCCGTATGTCGAAGACGGCACGCTCACTTTCATCGGCGCTACCACCGAAAATCCGTCGTTCGAGCTCAACAGTGCGTTGTTGTCGCGCGCCCGCGTTTATGTGCTGCGGTCGTTGACGATTGAGGACATGCGGCAAGTCTTGGAACGAGCGTTGACCGATCGTGTGCTCGGTATTGGCGATCGAGAAATCACGGCGTCGGCCGAGGCGTTAATGTTGTTGGCGCAAGCGGCTGACGGCGACGCCCGACGGGCGCTCAATTTGTTGGAAATGGCGGCCGACATCGCCGCCGCTAGCAATACGAAAGAATTAACCGTCGACCAGGTTCGCGAAGTGGTCGCCGGTGGTACGCGCCGCTTCGATAAACACGGCGAAGCGTTCTACGATCAAATTTCGGCATTGCACAAATCGATCCGTGGCAGCGATCCGGATGCGTCGTTGTACTGGCTCGCGCGCATGCTCGATGGCGGCTGCGATCCGTTATATATCGCCCGCCGGGTCGTGCGCATTGCTTCCGAGGACATCGGCAACGCCGATCCACGCGCGTTGGCACTAACACTGAATGCTTGGGATGTGCAAGATCGTTTGGGGAGTCCTGAAGGCGAGCTCGCCATTGCCCAAGCGGTCGTGTATCTCGCGTGCGCGTCGAAGAGCAATGCCGTTTATCGCGCTTTCGGCGAGGCCATGGCCGATGCCAAGCGTCTCGGTTCGCTAGAAGTACCACTGCACCTGCGCAATGCGCCCACCCAGTTGATGAAGCAACTGGGTTACGGCAAAGAATACCGTTACGCCCATGACGAGACCGATGCCTACGCCGCCGGCGTACGTTACTTTCCCGAAGGCATGGAGGCGCGCACGTATTATCAGCCGGTCGAGCGTGGCCTCGAGATTCGCATTGCCGAACGCTTAACCGAGCTGCGTGCTCGCAATCGTGCTGCACAGAGCAAGAAGTCGGCGACACCACCGCGGCAATAAATCATCATCCTCACCCCTTTGCGAGAGGCGGGGAGGGAGAGGGGTTTATATAGAGATCGCCATAAGCTATCTCAAACTTGTAGGGGCGACGTTTCCCGGATCACGGCGCTTCGCGCCGCCATCCGGGCTACAAACAGTTATGCAGGGTGGGCAGCGTTTTTCTGCCCACGTGTTTTTCAAATCCGCGTGGGCAGCAAAAGCATTGCCCACCCTACAGGAATAACGAAATAAAGGACCAAGGTGAATTGCCAACGATGACACACCTATTTGCCATTGCCATCGGCGGTGCTGTGGGTAGCGTGCTGCGCTTTTGGCTGTCGAACGTGGTGCACGCGTTCGCCGGTCGAGGTTTTCCGTTCGGCACGTTGTCGGTTAATGTGCTGGGCTGCTTGCTGATGGGTTTCTTGTTTGTTGTATTTGTCGATCGATTTAGTAACGATACGGTGCTGCGCGCCGGTGTATTAATCGGCGTATTAGGTGGATTCACCACGTTCTCGAGTTTTTCCATCGAAACGTACAATTTGATCGAGCAAGGCGCATGGCTCAAGGCGGCGCTCAACGCGTCGTTAAGCGTTGTGCTCTGCTTGGCATCGACCTGGATCGGCGTGTTTCTGGCGAGGCAGCTATGAATCACAGCGATGTAACGGTGGTCCGAATCTACGTCACCGAAGGTGAAAGACTGACGAAACGGTTGTTGACGAAACTGCACGACGAGGAAAAGGTGCGTGGCGTCACGGTGTTTCGCGGTATCGCCGGTTTCGGGCGGTCGGGTGTTATGCATTCGACGACATTGCTCGATTTGTCGCTCGACTTGCCGGTTGTCATCGAATTTTTTGACGAACCGACGAAAACGGAAGTGATCTTAGATCACTTGAAAGATTTAGTACCGCCAGGCCACATCGTAACTTGGCCAGCGCGCGTGAACGAAGCTTGATTCAAGGAATAATAAATGCTCGATCCACGGTTGTTGCGGTCTCAACTTGACGACGTTGCCCGCCGTTTAGCACGACGCGGCTTCACGCTCGATATTGCCGCCATACAAGCGCTCGAATACCGCCGCAAAGACATTCAGTCGCAAGTCCAGCAACTGCAGCAGCAGCGCAACGAGCTAGCCAAGAAAATCGGCCAGGCGAAAGCCAAGGGCGAAGACAGCAGCGCGCTGATGGTAACGGCGGCGCAGCTTCCGGAGACGTTGAAGCAACAGGAAACCGAGCTCAACGAAATCCAAACCAAGACGGAAGAACTGTTGCTCGGCGTGCCGAACATTCCACACGAGAGCGTGCCCGACGGCCGTAGCGAGAACGATAACGTCGAAGTCCGCCGCTGGGGTGAGCCGCGCCAATTCGATTTCACGCCGAAGGATCACGTCGATGTCGGCGTTGGTCTCGGCTTGCTCGATTTCGACGCTGCCACCAAATTGAGCGGCGCGCGCTTCGTTGTCATGCACGGCGTGCTCGCGCGGCTCCACCGGGCGTTGATTCAATTCATGCTCGATCTACACACGCGCACGCATGGCTATGCTGAGGTTTATGTTCCGTACATGGTCAACGCGGCCAGCCTGCGTGGCACCGGCCAATTGCCGAAATTCGAGGCCGACCTGTTCGCGCTCAAGGGCGAGCAGACGTATTACTTGATTCCTACCGCCGAGGTCCCGGTTACCAACTTAGTCCGCGACGAAATCCTCGATCCCGCCACGATGCCGCGTAAGTACACCTGCCACACGCCATGCTTCCGCAGCGAAGCCGGCTCGTACGGCAAGGACACCCGCGGCATGATCCGCCAGCATCAATTCGAGAAAGTCGAGCTGGTCCAAATGGTGCGCCCGGAAGAATCGTACGCAGCACTCGAACAATTGACCGCCAACGCGGAGGAGGTACTAAAACGCCTCCAGCTTCCGTATCGCGTTGTCGCCTTATGCGCCGGCGATATGGGTTTCTCGGCGGCCAAGACGTACGACATCGAAGTGTGGCTGCCGGCGCAGAGCCGCTATCGCGAAATTTCATCGTGCAGTAATTTCGAAGACTTCCAGGCGCGCCGCCTACAGGCCCGCTGGCGCAATCCGGCGACTGGTAAACCGGAATTGCTACACACGTTGAATGGATCGGGCTTAGCTGTCGGCCGAACGCTGGTCGCCATTCTGGAGAACTTTCAGGAGGCGAACGGTAACGTCACTGTCCCCGAAGCGCTACGACCCTATTTAGGCGGTCTCAGCCAACTGACGCGCGCCGATGTGAAGGGCTAAGTAGGGCACCACCGAATTAACTAAACTATGTTATTAAATTCACCCACCCCGAACTTATTAGCAGGTCCCTTCCCCTTCAGGGGGGAAGGACAGGATGGGGGTGGGTTGCGATGGTTAATGAAAAAACCCACCCCCACCCCATCCCTCCCCCTGAGGGGGAGGGATGGCGATTGATGCGCCTCAGCTTTTGCTTTAAGTAGGTACCATCCAGGCAGCCACCCTCTTCTGCAGGGAGCGGGTAGGGGTTGAATAGGAGATGTCGCTGCAAATCGAGAGCGGCGAGTTTCTCTACTAACATTTCAACTCAGCATTTTTCGGCATGCACCGTTTACGGTATGCTTGCCGCCCCGGAGAGGTGGCCGAGCGGTTTAAGGCGGCAGTCTTGAAAACTGTTGACCCGAAAGGGTCCGGGGGTTCGAATCCCTCCCTCTCCGCCATTTTCAGTCACGAAACAACAATGCCCGCGCAAGCGGGCATTGTTGTTCTCTCTCCCGTTTAAATTTAAGCCGCAGCGCGATCTTCGCGTGCGCTTTCGAGAGTCGACTGCGGTAGTCCGCATCAAATATTACGGACTCCCGCTTTCGAAGAAGAAACGGGTGCTAGCGTTTCCCTTTTCCTTTCGTTTTGCGTTTCGACAAAGCAGATGTCGAACGTCCGGCGGTTTTTTCATCGAAGGTAAACAATTCGGTTATCGTGAGACCAAAGGCACCGGCAAAGCGTGCAAGATTATCCAGACTGACATTGCACTGCGAACGTTCGATCAGACTGATATAGGTCCGATGTAGCCGGCTTGCCTCCGAAAGCTCTTCCTGGGACCAGCCGCGTGCTTCACGCAATGACCGAAAACGGGCGGCCAGCAGTTGCCGTAGAGGGTTTTTCACGCCACGACCCTTGTCGTTTTTATTCGAAATAGGGCGCCCTTTGGCACGCTTGGCTGATTTCACCGCTGATAGGCGACGATGCTTCTTGGCGGGGGACTTAGCAGATAAACGACTGTTCTTGTTTTTTGTACTAATTCTCATGGAACGGGGGTCCTTTAATTTTAGTTGGATGGTGTTTATTTGATATCGAGTAGTTTAATTTTCTTAGTCTTCCGTGGCTAGATGCCGATTATTCAGACTTTTCCCGTCGTTCACCATACCTTACTTGCGGAGTTTCTCTAAGAAGCACTTTTCGCATGTTAAGGCTAGTGACCTGATCCACTCGGGGTAGTCATCCGGAAGCGGCAAGTGCTGTTGATGTAAAAGATCATGATCATTTGAAAAACGTTTACTTAAATAGAATGTATCAGTAATTTCGCCTAGATATTCGTATACCCATATATCCATCGGCCGCTTTTTTTTAAGAGTAACAAGCGCGTAGTACCTATCCACTGCCAAGGAATGCCTTGTCGCTGCGATTGGTCAGATGCATTACATCAATTTAGATAGGATGGCCTGAAGAAACTGCTTCATTGTTTCTTCAGTATGGTTTCCACGAACGGCTATCTGTTCGATCCATCCACTATTTTTTAATGCTTCTTGTAGCGCAGGCACAATTTTCGTCTTGCTGGCCGATGTCGAAATACTATCGACCGAAGTCTCTATTACCCAATCGACGGCATTTAAAGGGTTCTTCTCGAAGATGATGGGGTATGCCAGTCTATTAATGATTGCAACTGTTTGACCGCTAAGCGCCATAGTGGCTCTCCAATTAATAAACAATGCGCGCTACTAAGGCTGTCTTGCGTACCGCCCTTGTTTTATAAATGCCAGCCTAGTCGTTGCCATGCGCCGTTTTCGCTGCGCAACATCGCGTTGAGCTGCCCAAAAAACCCTTCGCACACACTTTCGGCAATGCTTCCACCGATCCAATACAATCTCCCGACGACATAGCTGATTCCGTACTGCTCCCAGCTGTCGAATATTTTTTGGGCATCGTTCGCGACCGGCTCGATTTGCTCCCAGGTTTCCGTCTCGGTTAGTAAGTCGGTGTAATAACCCCAACGGCAAAGATACACGTGCCGGCCGTAGTCCCAGGCGGCGATGCCAACGCGTCGCAGCACGGATCGATGTAAGTAACACAGCCAGATCTGCCGTTGCAGTTTCTCGTCCTGAACGCGCCGTAGCTCATGCATAAATTGCGGTTCCGAGAAACGGTTCCAGTATTGGCTCATTCGGCGATAGGATTCGTTGTGTCCGTCGTTTCGTAGCCAAACTAGCATGTCTAGCAATTCCTGCTTGGTCTCGATGCCCCAATCGCGCTTCATTGTGCGCCGCCACTCGATGATCTGCTTCTCGTCGCTCCTGTCGGCGAGTTCCAGGTTGTCGCAGGTCAGCCCATTCATCTCCGCGAGCAATGCGCTCAAATTCACCATCCTACGTTGTTTATCTGACAGCATTCCACTCATCGTTTGATCCTTATTTTTTACGTTAACGCAGCGATGCAAGTTGGCGCTGGTAATGTTTTGTTTTGCGGCGATCCTTGCCGTCAAAATATCGGCTGAGTCGGCCAAGCACAATCTTGAGCAGTTCCTCTTTTGAATCGTCGTCGTAGCCATTCGCACAATGATCGACAAACTGTTCGTGTGCTAAAACGGTTGCCTCCGACCATTCTTGGTTATGCCGTTCATCCTGCTTCATATATAAGGACGCCAGCTGGTATTGCGTCTCAAGAAACAGTTCGGGGTGCAGCGACTCGCAGGCTGACTGGATTTCTTTTACGATATTCACCGCTCTTGAGAAATTCCCAGACTTTTCGCTCGCTGTGCAGATTCGTTCGAGGAGCATTTTCCGGAGTTCGCCATCGCTGGTGTAGGATAGCGCCTCCTCATACGCATCGAACGCTTCATCGAAACGCTCCAGCGCAACGTAACAGTTGCCCATGCAACGCGACAGATGAGCTCCATGCCGACGGCTTTGCCGCGCGTAGCGGTGGCTCTCCAAAGCGTCCTCGTACCGCTCTGCATTCGACATAATGAAACCGCGCTGATAGTGGTATTTTTCATTAAGCGGTTGGATAGCTACTGCACGATTGATGCACTCGACCGCCCAATTTTTGTAGTGCTGAGTCTGTTCGTCCGACAGCGTCAGCGTGTACTCAATTTGCTTGAACGCCAGCGCCGCGGCAAAAACGTAATCCGGGTCGGCCGCGTGCGGATCGCTTAAGCCGGACAGATAAGGCATCACCAACTCGTGCAAAACATCTTCCGGTAGCAAATAGTGATAATGAATGATCATGTCCTTAACCGAATCGAGCGGATTTTCTCCCTTGGCGCGGATATTACGGATAAGGCCGTAAAACGCGGCGAGGGCATCATCGTCCTGCCCGAGTCCGCTATAACACAGTGCTGGCAGCACACTTTCGCCGTCGGGAAACGTGACGGGGCATTGTGTTATTAATTCAAGACACTCGGTAAAGCGCTGGAGATCATAGAGCAACTGCGCCCGCGTGCGGATGTTGCTCTCAATCTCGGATGGCGATTGTCCGGCGTTTCTTTCCAGCACCAAGCAGTAGTCGCGCCGCGCGGCGGTCAACGCCGCCTTCATCTGTATATCGCTCGGCACTTGCCGCACGACTTCTTCAAGCAAGTGCGCGGCGATTTCTGGCCGGCGCTGTTTTAGATGACATAAGGCAATGCCTTTTAGCCCGCGGATATTACTGGGATTCCGACTCAGTACATCTTGGTAGAGCGCGCTCGCTTGTGCCACGTTCTCCGACTGATAATAGATCTCGGCTAGATCCAACATGTGCGCTGGTTCGGATTGCGCTGCCACCACTTGTTCGTAGAGGTCGGTTGCGACTGGCAGTTCGCCGGCTTGCAGGTATAGCCTTGCCATAAACGCCTGCAGATCAAAATCTGCGGAACACTCCGGTTGTACCTGACGATACAGCGGCGCTAACGCGTCAATCGATGCACTTTCAAAAATATAGGCGTTCTCCATTTGCTCGCGTAATTGCAAATGCTTGTGGAGCATGTCGAAGGGGATAGCATGCGTAGCGATCGCCGTATGGTCTAATCGCAAGTGCAGCGTGTTTAAGTAAATGATTAGCTGTTCTGCCGCATCGGCGAGGTCCGTCTGCTGTCGCCAGCGTGCATACTCTTCGCTAAAACGCAGAAAACGATTTAGCTCAAATAACACCTGCTTCGGTAGGTAGTGGTGCGCCGCGAGAAAACGTATGTAGAAAGTGCCAACGGCGTTGCAGCTATTGAGGTCCCAGAATATGGGCTCCTGCAATAGTTGTTGCCATGCTTGAAGTTGCCAACGCTTCTTTACGTTCTGATACAAGCCTTCCGTTGCCGTGCGCAACGCCTCGACACTGACAATTGTGCCGCTCGCGCTTGCAACGGCAGAGGATGTCGGTGCTGACGCACTGGGCGTCGGCGGATTAATGATGTGTTCTGGTTCTGGTGGCGTGCCTGCGTCCGGCGAGGATTCGACTAAACGCGATTCCGCCAGCGCCCGTTCATAAGCTTTGCGCAGCGTCTGAAATTCTTGCGGTTTATCTTCCGGATTGCAGCGTTTTAGCAAATCCGCATAGGCTTTTTTTATCATCCGCTGACTGGTCGTCGGACGGATGCACAACACTTCCCAACACGTCATGTTTTCTCCCTATCCATAAAACCAAATAATGACCAGAAAACTACGCCAAACTGCACAATTGCTTGTTGATGCGTTCGCGTTCTTCGGCAACGTGCTGCTTGTTGTGACTGTCCAGCGCTGCCCGAAACGCCGAAATCATCGCGGCGATTTGTTCTCGGGTTCTCCCCAAAGCTTCCTCGAATAGGCGTTCCAAACGCGCCAGCAATGCAATATTTTCTTGTTGATCGCGCGGCAGTATTTTTAGCGCTTGCAGCGCTTCGCACCGCGCCATCAGTAACGATTCATCGACATCGATAGCTTTATTTTTAACGATGACCCGTTGTTTATGTCCGATGGAGACAATACAGACTTCCACTTCTAGGACACCGTTCAAATCGTAGGTGTATGTCAGTAGTAATTCTTCGATCTTGCCAGTTTTTGGAAGCTCGACGGTCAGTTCTCCCAAGAAGACATTGTCTTTAGGCGCGTAGCTTTCCCCTTGGTAGGCTTTAATGACAACCGTTTCTTGATTCGGATGGCAGGTGTAAACCGCACGTGTTTCGCTAACAGGGATGGTCGTATTGCGCTCGATGATCGGCATGAATTCCAGTTGGTTTCGCCGATTGACCACCTCGACGCCCAAGGTGTACGGGCAGACATCGGTCATGACGATATCGTCGACCGCACGCCGTTTGGACTTGAGCATCGCCTGGATTGTCGCCCCCATGGCCACGGCATGGTCCGGTTGGTAGTGGCTCATCGGAATCATGCCGAACAAACGGCTGACCTGAGAACGCAGCGCGTGCATTCGGGTCGCGCCGCCGACGAGAACGACGCCCGCGAGATCGTCCGTTTTTAACTTGGCATCGTTCAACGCTCGCACCAGCGGATGACGCAGGCGCTCCCAAAGCGGTCGGCACAATGTCTGAAAACCTTCCCGATCCAACGTATATTCATAGCGTGTACCATCGACGTCGAAGAATGCGCTGGCGCTACTATCGTTCGATAATCGCCGCTTTAGTGATTCGCACAGGCGGGTAAGTCTTTGGCGGTTGACGGATGACAACATGACGCCATTCAACGCGTGTGTTTTTAAAAAATGCTCGAGAACGATTTCTGTGAAATCGCTGCCGCCGAGGTGGTTGTCGCCGGCGGACGCACGGATTTCAAAAGTGCCTTGAAATATTTCCAGAATAGAAACATCGAATGTGCCACCGCCGAGATCCAGGATCAGGAACGTTTTTTCGTCGGCGGCCGTGTTGTCTAATCCATAGGCCAACGCCGCCGCGCTTGGCTCGTTAATCAATCGTTCCGCCGTCAGCCCCGCCAATTGCGCGGCGCGTTGGGTCGCGCGCCGTTGGCGATCGTTGAAGTAAGCGGGCACAGAAATGACCGCTTCATCGATAGCCTGTCCCAGATAGCTCTCGGCGTCGTGTTTGAGGCTGCGCAACACTAACGCCGACAACTCCTCGGGTGTAAACTGGCGCGCGCCCAGGTGAAACGTTTTGTCGGTGCCCATGTAACGTTTGAACTCGGCTGCTGTGCGATCTGGGTGAGTTACCAGACGATCGAGCGCAGCATCGCCGACCCAAATCGTGTCGGCTTCGCCGAGCGCAACGACCGACGGTGTGAGTAACTCGCCGCGGGCGTTGGGAATTAATTCAACGCCATGCTCGCGCCAAACGCCGATAACGCTGTGGGTAGTACCTAAATCAATGCCGATGAACATAGTGTCCGTTGAGTGAATTATTTGTTGGAGTAGTCCCGCTTCTTCGTCTCAATTGAGCATCGTTATTTTATTGCGGCTTAACGGTTCTTCGCCGATCAGGAGATTAGTTGGTTCGCCGTTTTGGCAAGCGATGGCGTCGGCGGAATAGCTTTCGCCAGCCTTGCTCGTATCGAGAGAGGAGGGTGGTTCGAGTTGCCGGAGTTCGCGAACTTGTGACATCAGCAGAGTCGTTTCGTTGTGATGGTTATCGTAGCGGTAGCGGTGGCGTTGTTCGTTCTTGTTGCAGCAAATACTTCAGCGCCACATGGTATTTTTTTAGACGAGACAAATCGTTTTCGTGAATGTCATCTAGCCTCGTCAAATCCAAATTGTCCTTCAGGTCTTCTATCTTTACTTTTATCGCCAAAGGGCTATTCGAAATCCTTTGGATGAAGTCATCATAGGATTCGCCACTTTTGCGCGATAAGCAGTCAACCGCCGCGACGAGATCATCACTAAATCCATGCCTACGCAGATCGTCCAAGCTAATGTTGCTGTCCTCTACGACGTCGTGCAACAGCGCCACGATTCTTTCATTTTCATGCTGAAGTTTAAGCATTAGTCGTAGTGGATGGAGAATGTAGGGTTGGCCCGCTTTGTCCTTCTGCCCCTTGTGTGCGACTAGGGCAAGCTGCAAGGCAGCCTCCAGTAGATTGCTCATTTAAAAACTCCTAATTTTTGGGTCATGCGAAACGAGGAAGAAAAATTTATTTGGCTTTTTTGCTTTAACGATTTGCCATTCGATGCATGCCCACATAGCAATTCCGCCAGATACGAACCTCTGGACCAAGTTCATCCTCTCAACCGTAGTGATATAAAAGTTCATCGATAAGCCCTCTGTCGTCGACCGTATACGGTTGGCCCCGGTACTTTCCCATGTGGTCTAATACGCCTCTTATTGGAAGCGGGCGTTGCGGGTCGTCTATGATGCTGCCCAGATAAGCTCGATCTGGGTCGTTAACTAAATATTTCTCCACTAAATATTTCAATTTTTTAGCAGCGTCACTCTTGTTCATGACCCCGTCTTTTCTTTTTAAAGAGGCGGCAACAAAGACGATGAGTTCGTTTCGATTAATTTCGCCTCCAACGCTGCAAAAAATTCACGCAGCGTCGCCTCCGAATGCGGTTGGGGAAGTAACGTTGCGATATCTACGTCGGCTTTTTTGACGTCAGATAGAGCAGCTAAAGTTTCCGGAACAGAAAATGACATTCCTCTTTTCTGTATGATGGCGTCGCACATAATGTCGACGTATTCCATCGGTTGTTTCTGAAACTGCAGCAGATACTCCAAACCTACAATAATGAATTTCCAATCTTCCATTTCCCAATCGGCTTTGTTGGATATATTTGGTGTATTGATTATCAGATGGCCGACCATAAGGACCATCAGGAAGCTCTATCGAAATTGATCGAGCTGCCTTGAGTGTGTCGTCTATAAGCTGATATGGCATAGCTCGTTGCCATTTATCGATGTTATCAAGGCTGTATCGAAAGAATAATCTCGCGACTCTACGAGCTTGTAATCGGATTTAAGCATGTCAAAGAGAAGTGGCCTCGTTCGTTAAGACACTTTTCCACCAACAATTCCAAAGCTGCAAACCAACGACGCCCGCATGATGCCGGCGCCGATATGTTGCAGTGCAAGACCCCATTTCGTGGGGCCGGCGACCGGGGGTAAGCGATTCCGCTAGGCCACCGCCGGCGTCGGCTTGAACGCTTTCAGCAAGCGCCCGCTGACCCAGGTCGTCGCCGCCATGACCAATGCCCCGGCGAGCATCGCCACGTCGCCGCCGGTCCGGCTTCCAGTCGCCATCATCACGACCTCGGTCGCGGTCAGGAACACGGCCACGACCAGCAACACATAACTGCCGACATAGGGCAGACGCGACCAGCGGCGGCGCGCGAGATAGACCAGCACCAGTAGATATACCAGCGGTAACAACAAGAACAGCCAGCTAAGGAAATTCAACGACTGGATATCCAGCCAGAACATAGACTGCGCCAACTCGGCCGACGGACCTCCCGACAGCCAAAGCCACAGCGTTCCGTCCGCCAGCAACGGCCATACCACCCGTTGCATCGCCAACAGCAAGGTCAAGCACAGAAAGACGGCATTAAGAATTAACGCAACGACGCGCATTTGTTTTCCTCCGATGACGTTGAGCGACGATGAAAATGTATTGACGGCGTTTTTTAAGGGAAGCGTCCCCGATATTTCGACGGTGCGCGGTGTCTTCGGTGATCCGACGGCACGCGTCATCACGCTCACTCGGCGCTCAAAAAAACAGGTTGTGGCGCCTGCGGGCGATCGCACGCGGGTTGGTACGATCGCACGTCGCGATCGGTGCGCGATCTCGGCTGCGCCGATATGCGGGTCACTCTCGAATTCGAGGTGCGGCGCGTCTTCTGTCGGCGTTGCCGCAAGGTGAAACGCGAGCGACTCGACTTCCTGGCCGACAATCCGTTTTACACCAAGCGGTTTGCCTGGTTCGTCGGGCGACGCTGTCGCACCGCCAGCATCAAGGACGTGGCGCACGAATTGAAGCTCCACTGGCACACGATCAAGGAACTGGAGAAGCAGTACATGCGTGAACAGTTGAAACGCATGGGCACCCCAGCACCTAAGGCCATCGGCATCGATGAGATCTCGATCCGCAAGGGACACACCTACCGCATCGTCGTAAGTGACCTCGTGCGCCACCGTCCGATCTGGTTTGGCGGTGACGACCGCTAGGAGGCCAGCATGCGTCAGTTCTACGATTGGCTCGGGAAAAAGAAGGTAAAACGACTCCGTCTGGCGGTGATGGATATGTGGAAGCCGTTTCGTAACGTAACCCGCGAGTGCGCACCGGCGGCCGCGATCCTGTTCGACAAGTTCCACATCCTGCGCCACTTGAACGAGGCGCTTGATCAGGTGCGTAAGAAAGAATACGCCAGGCTCACCGGCAAGAAACGTCACTACATCAAAGGCCAGAAATACACGCTGCTCTCGCACCGCGAGAACTTGAATCTCGATGGCAGGAAAGCGTTGAAGAACTTGTTGGTCGCCAACAAACGATTGAACACCGCCTACCTGCTCAAGGAATCCTTCGGCCAACTGTGGAGCTACGAACGCGAGGGTTGGGCACGGCGCTTCTTCGAGAATTGGCGCGCCAGCCTTAAGTGGCAGCGACTCGAACCCTTCGAGAAGTTCGCCGAGATGATCGATCGTCATTGGGATGGCATCGCCGTGTACTGTGAACCCGAGAACAAAGTCTCACTCGGCTTCGTCGAAGGACTCAACAACAAGATCCGCGTCATCCAGCGCCGCGCCTACGGTCTGCGTGACGAGGAATACCTGCGGCTCAAGATACTGACGTGCATGTTGCCGGTCCTCTAAAATGGTCGAAAATCACCCACACGATTGCGCGAAGAGCCGCTTATATTTAGTACGAAGGCGAGTGTCTGAATAGCGCCTTCTTTTTTGCATCATATCCAAAATGCCAATCTTGCCACCCGTCAATGGCATTATTCGTTACACCTACGATTGCGGTGCCCAGCACCGGATGTTTTGTCAGATAGTAAAATTGAAAGTCTTTCGGTGTCGTGATCTCCGCGAGTTCAGTCCCTTCTTCTGAAAACACCTTCAACAAATGAGGCAGCTTTTCATCTTCGTTTTTCAGGAGAACAAAAACCAATCACAGCGATCACCGCCCCGATCAACAGCGCATAGTAGTCGTAGTCTTCGCTGTAGTTGAAGTGCTCGACGTCGGTTACGTTGGTGACTCCGGCGATGTCGCCCGGGGAGGGAGTCATTGTTTTAAGGGTAGCGTCCCCAATAGCTCCAGCTCACAATAGCTCAGCTCCCAATAGCTCAATAGCTCAATAGCTATACAATAGCTAATACGACCCCTTTATCTCCTCGGATGCCAGATGGGTGTGACGTGAGCTCCCGTTTCAGTGCATGCGCATAAGTATTTCTTTTAGGTCTTTGATTCCATTCGTCGTGCTCAAACATTCTCGTGGTTTCCGACCGCCCAGGGCATCGACGGGTCGATCCAGCCAATGCAATGCATCTTTACCGAAATGAAAGGCTATTACCGATGCTAGTAATTTATCGCCGACCACGCCCAGAAGTTGATCGTTGATATCCGAGCTTTTCCACTCCTGCAAGAACAGGGAGGCATAATCATTCCACTGCTGATCGTTCATAGTTCTTTAGAGTCCAGAGAAGGATATTAAGTTTGAACCAGCTGAATCTCGAGCTGATGGGGCTAAAATACCCCCATAGCCGTTATCTTGAGCGAAGCGGCCCAACTGGTGGGTAACATCGTAGCTGTTTCCAGCTGTTATATCTTCCAAAGATACGCCGAGCTGCTCTCTTACCTGAGGGCTTGTTAAATCCAAGACATTCTCGACATGGACTTGTTTGCTAACCAGCTCCCTGCCTTGCAGTGCGCCATAGTGTGAAATTTCTGCATGCGCTGTATTAGCAGAGGTTGCACCATATACGCCGCTTCTACCGGGCTCTGTATATCGATGATTTGCGGCCTTATTCCACTGATGGGTATCCCACGTTGTATTAATTCGATCGGGATTTTCAAACCGATATACGGTTCCATCATAATCTATTCCTTTAGGAAGCGACTTCGGGCAAACGCTTGCGATTTCCTTCGCCGTCAATCCCAGCGGATCGACCCACCCCGTGGGATTGGGAACGTACTGATAACTGTTAATGCCGCCCTTGAGGCCGATCGGATCTTGCGTAATGAATTGGCCGATTCCGGGATCATAATATCTATACCGGTTGTAATGCAGCCCTGTCTCTTCATCGTAATACTGTCCCTGAAACCGAATCGGCTGCTCAATCTGCGCTTCATGCTTAATCGCAAGGTTGCCATAACTCTTATAGCTAACCGCCCAAACCATCTCGCCGTGTTCGTTGGACAGTTCGAGCGGTGTACCGAGATGATCCAAGTGGTAGTAAAAGATCTTATCCTGCTCAACGAGCGCCAGCGGTTTGAACGTGTCGGGTTGATACAGATAAGTCCGAGCGGGAAGGGCGATTTCCTGTTCTACTTCCGTCGCTGCTTTCTCGGTCCGCGTTTCCTGGAGCAGTACGTCCCCGTTCCACAGATAGCGCGTCGTGTATTTCCCTTCGAGCGTTTTGTTAATACGCCGTCCGAGCGCGTCGTATTGGAATGTAACGTACTGGTCGTCGTTTTTGACAACATCGGTCAGCTGGTTTCTGTTGTTGTAGACATAGCGTGTCTTGAGCTTCTTGTTTTTCCCCCGCGCCGCCTCGATGCGGTTACCACGTTGGTCGTAGCGATAATGTGTGTCGCCTTGGAACAGCAGTCGATTACCTTGGACCTTCGTGCTAAGTGCTTCAGCATCGGCATCGTCCCGATTCGCCGCCATCGCGAGCACGTTGTTGGCCGGATCATGGAGCAGCGCTTCGGGCGTTGGGCCGTCAACCTGCGTCAGCCGATCCATCGCGTCGTAGTGGTAACGAATCCCACCCCGGCGATTATCATCGATCCCGGTCAGCCGGCCGCGCGCGTCGTACTGGTAGTTTCGTATGGCGAAGGGATCGACGGTAGGATGATTCGCAACGGCATCACCCGCGAGTTTTATCGTGCGCTGCGCAATGAGTCGTCCCTGTGGGTCATAGTCACTGTGCGTCTCAAGGTGATTACCGTAACGTTTGTTGATCTCACGCCCAGCCAGATCCCGCCCCACGTTCGCGATGAGCTGATCGTTACGATACAGCCCCGTGAACCCGCCGATGTCGTCGTACTCAAACCGCAACATCTGGCCATCGGGTAGGGTGGTTTTAATCCGCTGGCCCGCCGCGTCGTACCGGTGCTCGATCTTGGCCTCATCCTGCCAGTCTTCGAGCAATCGTCCGACCGGGTCGTATTGCCAGCGCAGCTTCCGATGCGCGTTGTCGGCGGCGGTTAATTGGCCTATCGGGTCATAGCTAAATCGCGTGCTGCTGTCGCCGCTATCGCTGCCCAGCAACCGCCCCATCGGATCGCGCTCGAACTGGGTTTGGGTGAGGAGGGCGCCTTTCTTCCCCATCTCCCGCTGTTCGATCAGGTGGCCGGCAAGGTTGTAGTGATACTGTTGACGGCGCTGATCGAAGCCGATCTCTTCGATCAGGCGTTCGTTTAAGTCATACCGTAATCGGTAGCGTTCTCCCGACTCATTCGTAAGACCGATGAGATTGCGCTCGCCGTCGTAGTGATAGCGCAATACCTCGCCCAGGGGATCAATGCGGCGGGTGACTTGCGACAAGCCGTTGTACTCATACCGCGTCGGCTTACCGCTCTCATCTGTAATCTGTTCGAGTAGATCGAGGCTGTTGTATTGGTATTGGCGCTTCGTCCCGTCCGGCTGAATGACCGCGGTGCAACGCCCGCGCACATCGTACTCGTAGCGAAGGCGCTGGTTATCCGGCCGCACCTTTTCGCTCAACCGCCCTTGGCCGTCGTAGCGATAGCGCGTGTGTTGCCCCATGGCATCGCGGATCGCCGTCAACTGTCCTTTATTATCCCAGACATACCGCGTATGCCGACCGAGCGGATCTGTCACTCCATTGATCAGTCCCAGCGCGTTGTACTGATAGCGAGTCGCCTCACCCAGCGGATTGAGACTCGCGATTTGTTGACCGTGTTCGTTGTATTGCCGCTGCCAGACGTGACCTTGCGGGTCGGTGTAGCTGACCGGCTGGCCATTAACGCTGTAGCGGTACTGGTGCCGGTGACCGTTTTTGTCGACGCGGGTTTGCAACAACCCCCGTTGGTTATAAGTGAAGCGCTCGCTATGTCCCAGCACATCCGTGATCTGGATCAGTTTGCCGTCCGCATCATAGGCATAACGCGTTTCTCCTCCTTCGGCATCGCGGTGATAGACCGGTAGGCCGAGGTCGTTGAACTGGTACGTCTGTCGTCCACCGCGCGTATCAATAACGGAGTTAGTTTTATTGGTCGGGTCCCACTCAAACCGATAATCGTACGTTGGTTCCCCATCGATAGGATCACCCCAATTGCGCAGGCAGCGTGCCTTCGAGGTGTATTGATCCCATTCAAAGTGGAACGAGTAACCGCTCTTTAACGTGCGCTTGGTGATGACGTGATTGACGTATTCGTAGCGCTCGCAGGCACCAACTTCGTCATACGCTGCGACCAGGTCGTGTTGCGCGTCGTACTCGTATCGGACGAGACATGTCGTCTCACCATCGGCCGTATGCTTGTGGACAGCTTTGATCCGCGCATCGTCGGTGTACTCGAATCGCAACGCCTCGCCCATGCCACTCGTGACTTGCGTCAACACGCCATCAGGGTAGTGCAGGTCCAGATGGTTGCCGGCGCTGTCGCGAATCTGCGTCAATCGATAGGCATCGCCCACCTGGGCGAAATGATGCGCAATGCGTCCCCCTTGGCTCGCACGAATGACATAACGATTCGGCGCTGGGCAACACAGCGTCAGCTGTTCCGATCGATTGCTGCTTTCACCACCCATCGTTGGCGTAATAAAGGGAATGAGACGACCTTCGGCATCCTCGTAATACGTCCGATCCCCCGTGATCGTGAGTCGTTCACTCAGCGGGTGCGTCCAGCCATAACCCAAGCCAATGTCGTCAGGATTGCTGGTGCGGTAGTGGCGCGCCCAGGTCAGCGGCAATAAACCCGCCAGCGTAAAGTCGTTGCGACTTAGCAGCTCCTCGCCAGTGACGAGACTGATCGGCTCGCCGCCTTGGCAAGTCTTGCTATTCGCCGAACATCCCTCGCCATTTTTATTCTTCCCCCCGTTGGCCTCGGCCTCCTTCGTCGCCGCCGCCTCGGATTCTGCCGCGCGTGCCGGCGCCCCCTGACTCGCCGGCGCCTTCGCCAGCCGCGCCGCTTCCGCCTCCTGCGCCGCCTTCAGCTTCCGCGCCTGCATCAAGTCCGCCAACTTCGTCACATAACCCAGCGCGCGCTTCGTGAACGGCCCAATGAACCGGCTCGCTTCGGCCGCCGCCGCGGCGGCGCCACGACCCGCCATCCCGGCGCGTGTGGCCATGACACCGGCCTTGACGGCATCGATGACCTCGCCGCCGGCGACGAACAACAGCACCTCGAACACCACGCGGCCTGCGAACTTGCTGTCGGCCTTAAGCTCGGTCATATGACCGATGGATTGGGTGTAACCGACGAGGTAAGACAGCAAGGCGTCGCGTACGAGGGGATCGGTGTACACGAGGTTCCACATATCGCGTCCCTTCTTGAGCAACGCGATCAGCTCTTGCGTATTTTTGATAGTACGGATACCGAGCGCCACGAACTCGCGGTTCAAGGCTTCGACATCTTTCGCCATCGCCTCGGTGTCGAGTGTCACGACATGCCCGATCTTCTCCAGAATATCGAGCTCGACCCGCCCGACATCGGCGGCCAGCGTCAGTGCCGCCGACCCCAGCGCCTTCAACTCCTGGGGCAAGTGCTTAAGACTGGTCACGCCTTCCTGCACGCCGGTACGCGCCGCCGCGAACGAGGCTTTAATTTCGATCAAGCGTTGCTCGCTCCACGACGCCGCATAAAACGCGCCGTTGTCGAGATCGCGCGCGTGCCAGCGCGCGAGCAGTGTGAGCCCCAGCTCGTGAATCAATGCCGAACGGTTGTCGTCCAGATTGGCGGCATCGTAGAGATGTTGCGGAGGGTCGACCCACAGCGGATCCTGCGGGTTATGCAACCGCGATTCATGCAAGCGCCGATTCAACCGATACAGCCGAATCGTGCCGCTATCGAGCGCATTTTGCAGTCGATTAAGATCCGTGAGCGCCGACCAGCCACTCGTATGCGGCGTGGCCCCATCGCCGAAGAAGTGGCGATAGACACCGCTTAAGGGTGGCCGGCCGGCTAGGGCGAGGCTGTCGTAACGCAAGTGGTCAACCCGCGGCATCGCCCGCGATTGGCGAAATAACAGCAACCACGGACTCGGTGTAAATGCACCGTCGGTAAACACCCAGAGCTCGGTTAGCCCATATACCACGAGCGGCGGATGAAACGACGGCTGGCGGCTCGTAAACGGTAGAACTTCCAACACGCCAGGCGTGGTTGGCATAACAGTGGACATGTGATCTCCCTCTCGTTGTTGTGTCGTCGTTATCTTTCGACGTTCCTAGTTCAGCGTGACCGTGCCGCCTTTCACCTCGACCAATGTTTGGCCGTTGATCTTAATCGTGCCATCGGCGTTCAATTCGATCGTACTGGCGCCGGCCTTGAGCAGGATTTTTTCGCCGGCCTCGACGGTCACGACCTTACCCACCTTGTGTGTCTGGTTGTTGCCGATGTTGCGGGTCTCGTTGTTCTTGACCTTGGCGTTTAGATCTTTTTCCGCCTGCACATACACTTCTTCGGCCCCTTTGCTGTCTTCGAAGTAGAGCTCGTTGAAATTCGACGCGCCGCCGCCTTTGGTCGAGCGTGTGCGCAGACCGTTACGGGTACCGTTTTGAGCGGCGTAGGGCGGATTGTTCTCGGCGTGATACAGCGAGCCCAGCACGAACGGGCGATCTGGATTGCCGTTCTCGAAGGCGACCACGACTTCCTGACCGATGCGCGGCGTGAAATGCGCACCGAAGCCGGGGCCGGCGACGGCTTGCATGACGCGTAGCCAGCAAGTGGTGTTCTCGTCGTTCTTGCCGTAGCGGTCCCAGTGGAACTGCACCTTGATGCGGTTAAAAGCATCGGTGTGGATCTCGGCGCCGGCGGGGCCGGTGACGACGGCCGTTTGTAAACTATGGATCCGGCAGGAATCGCCCGACGCAAAGACCAAGGAGCCCTGGGGAATTGCCTCGAACGAGGCGCTGCACGTGCCGCTGACGTCGTCGGCGTGGATCGCGACGCTCATGACGGTAAAGGTTTTGCCGTTATCGGCGAAGCTGGGGCTGCTCGGCACCGGCACCACTTGGAAATGATGACCCGGGGCGATGTGCAGATAATCGCCTTTTGCCCGCCATAGGTTGTGCGCCGCGACCGCTTGTTGATGCGCGCGCCGGGCAGTTTCTTCTTGGCCGTCGTTGCTGTAGTCGTAGTCTTCGCTGTAGTTGAAGTGCTCGACGTCGGTTACGTTGGCAACCCCGGCGATGTCGCCCGGGACGGTGGCGTTCGCGGTCAGCGTGTCGCGCGGTTGCTCGTAGTTGTACGAGCGTTGCACGTGTTTGCCGGTGACGAATTGGTTGCTGGGAATCCAACTGGTTAGATGCCCATGGGCGGCGGTGCCCGGCTGCAATTTCAGTGCCGACGGATCGAGGAAGGGCAGGCTGTCGGCAGAATCGACCACGTTGAGGGTGTGCTCGCCGTCTTTGTGCGTGAAGTAATAACTTAACCCTTCGCGCTGGCATAGGCGGTGGAAGAAGTTGAGACTCGTCTCGTTGTATTGCACCCAGTACGGTTGGGTGACATGCGATTGCGTCAGCGTGAATTTATGCTTGGCGAGCTTCACGTTCGCGAAGAGTTGTTTCAGGACTTCATCGACCTTCATGTTCTGAAAAATTCGGCAGTCGCTCGAGTGTCGCAAGAACATCAGCCATGATTCGACGGCGATCTGATAGTGCGTCTGCTGGCCTTCGCGCGCGCCGCCGATAATCTGTAGTGAACTGATGTAGCCGTGAAACGGGCGCAAGGTGTTGTCGTCGCGCACCAGCTCGATCGTCACCGGTGTTCCCACCATATCTTTAGCGGTTAGGTGGAGATGCGTTTCCGAGAACACATCGAGGTGGTAACGAAAGGGCGCCGACATCGATTCTGAAAAGTGGGCGCTATTGACGATCAGCGCGTCGGCACCGAGCGTGGTCTTGATACGAACCAAGCGCTTGGCTTGGGTGGGAAGTGCGGCGGTCATGTCGATTATCCTCCTTATTCGCTTTTGTTTTGAACGATCCGCTGTCGAGCAGCGGCCTTACCCTTCGTTCGTCCTTTTTGTGGTGCAAAGATTTTTTAGGGAAATCCTGATTAATTACCGTAGCGTGCGCCGTGCGCACGATTTTCGTCGAATCGTGCGCACAGCGCACGCTACATGCTTACGGGCGGCCGGCTTAGCTCCCATGCGTTTTTCTCCTTTTCATTTTCATTGATCGATAAATTGTCGTTAGATGCGATGACGAACGCTCGATGCGTTACCGTCCATTCGCCTCTCGTGTGACGCGCTGCTCGATCGACCAGTGCCAGCGTTGCCACTGGCCGTCGAGCATGGCGGCGAACTGCCCGGCTTCCGGCAGGTTGGCGCTGATTAGCAAACAAGGTTCGACATGCGCTGAGCCGTCGGTCCACCACACGCTGTAGCTGTTGAGTAACCGCGTGTACGTGACGTCAAGCAAGCTCGCGGTGAGTTGCTCGCGGGCTTGATCGGCCGGCGCAGAGACGCAGTAGCCTTTGCCCAAACCGTGATTCGCGTGTTGCGTCTCGTAGTACGGCACCGGCGGGAACGGTGGCGCCTGCAATGATTCGAGCGCGCCGATCAATTGCGTGTAGCTCGTTTGTTCGTTGAGCGCGCTCAAGGCAACATCCTGTGCCGCCCGATACCAATCGCCGCCTTTGAGATAGGCCGGCCAGGGTTGATGGGTCGCGTGTACATGCGCCACGGTCAGCGGCAGATAGCGGCCGACTTCATCGATGCTCGGGATCAATACACCGACCGCCGCTTGGTGGCCAAAGACGCCCGGCGAAATGGCGAAGTGCCAAATCGGGCTAGTCAAATAGAAGTCGAGCCAACGCTCGCCCAATTGCTCGCGGCTGACGCTCATTGCCGATTGCAGCCAGTGATGCCAATACTCGGTGAAGGACTCCGGCAGATGGTGGCTGACGTAGTCCGCTTGTTGCGGCACCTTACCGAACAGACCGCAGGGGTTAGTCGTGTCCGTCATAGCCGCCGTGGCACCGTAAAGTGTTGGACGTCGTTGTTAGCAAACGGGTTGTACGTGCTTTGCGGGCTTAGCTCGAAGCGCGCCTCGACGCCTTGTACCGTGAACGTCAACAGGAAGTCGTCATTCTGAGTGCCGCGTTCACGGGTGGCGTATTTGTTGAGCAACCGGAACCAGCTCCACTGACCTTGCGTTTGCGCGCTGATCGGTGTGCCTTTGTTCGCCAGCGTAAACACGACTTTGGCGCTGTCGTTATCCGGTGTTGGCCATACCACGGTGCTGGTGTGCAGCGGGCCGTGTTCATAGGCGACGCTTTGATCGCCAACCTGGAGCAGTACGCGACTGGCGGCGCGGTCGAGCGAATAGGGGACTAGCTTGAAGCCAACCTGCGGTGCGCCGGGTTTGCTCCCAAAATAGGCTCGCTGAATGCGACGGGCGCGCTCGAACAGTTTCAGCGCGCTGTCGGACAGGCCGACTGGTTTGCGCCAGCGCCATTGCTCGCGATCGGTATCGGCGAACGGTTTGATGTTCGTAGTGAAGTACCGATCCAAAATGCCGCCGGGGCCGAAGAAGGCGGTAAAGTCGTCGAGCTTGACGTCGACGGCGCTCGCCGGATCGATCGGGTAACGGCCCTTGATGGCTTGGTCGAAGAAGCTGACGACCTCGCTGCTCCACACCGAGTTCAAGTGGCCTTGCGTCGCCGTCGCCGTCACCCGACTGCTGTCGACGCTAACGGATTGGAACCATTCTCGTACCGGCGATGGCGAATCGGCGACGGCACGCGAGACCATGTACACCGGGTCGGTGCCCTGGGCCGCGCTGGTGTTGGCATCGTAGGCGGCGCGCTGGATATCGCCGGTCTGGGTCAAATTCTGGAAATATCCGTTCAGCGCTACCAGCGATTGCTGCAATTGCCGGATCGGCGTGCCGTCTCCGTCTTTATTGACGAAGTCATTGAGCGTCTGAAACTCGTCGCTGACGACTTGTCCCGGTAGGCGCACTTTCACGTCGTTGCCGAGTGGCACGAACTGCGTGAGCCGATTCGGCGTTGCCTGGGTCGCGAGGGTTGCCGCCACTTGCTTCGTTTGATCGGAGACGCCGGGTAATTCGCTCAACGCGGTGTGCCGGCGAACGCTCTTTAGGAAGGTCAGCAACGGCGTACTGCTACTCGACAGCGTGCGCAGTACGGCGCCGCCGCGGTTGGCGTTGTTGAACGAGTTGACCGCCAAGTCATTGAGCAACGCTTTCCAGCGATCGATGTATTCACTGAAATACTGGCGTTCGACGAGCGCGATCAATTCATTGGTCTGATCGGCCGACAGCTTGGCGGCGTAGTCGCCGTAGATCCATTGTTCATCGGCCAAGCGTTTGCCCAATTGCTTGGTTTGCAAGTTGAAGCCGGTGTGGAAACCTTCGTAGGTAAATAGCCAAGGGATGCCTTGGGTGAGCGGGGCACCGCTGCGGCGAAAGAACAACGTGTCGGCTTTCCCGGCTAATACGTCGGCTACGACAAACTGTTGCGAGTGGTCGCGCAGCAGCTGGTTCTTTAGGTTGCGGTACAACCGCTGTTCCAGCGGCGCTTTGTTCAATATTTCACGCGCGGCATCGACTTGGCGCTGGTCGATCGCCGGTGGCGGAAGCTGTTGGGCGATCGCGACTTGTAGGTGCATATTCAGCGACTCGCGCAGCGGCGCATAGGGTTCGCCCGGAAGTTGGCGTTGCCATAACGCATCAGCCCACGCGCCAAACAGTTTGGCGTCCATTTTTTCCGGCTGGTGGAGCATGAGGTAGAACTTCAACGCCTGATACAACGCATCTTGATCGTTCCGTGCGTCGCGCATTTGCTGCAGCAATTGCTCGGAGACTGCCGGCAGGAAAAAGCGCTCGAGGATCTTGAGATAGGTGAGTCGCGCCTGCGCACCGATCTTGTCGCCTTGATACAGACCGAAGCCCATGAGCATCATCGGCCGTTTGTCGCCCTGGTCGTAACCCGTTGGCATCGCTTTGAGCACGTCCAAGCCGTTAGCCAAGGTCAACCAGTCGACCGCGGATTTAACGCCGCCGTGGGTTTGCTCGCGGTAACGGGTGATGTCGGCATAAATCCGGTCGATGTGGGCGAGGTTGCGTTGCTCGCTGATTTTCCAGAACACGAGCGTGCCGACGAAACTGCAGACGACGGCGATCACAAAAGCGGCGTAGACCCAACGGAATCGGCGTTCGGCGCGGGTGTTGGCCGACGCCATGTTGGCCTCGGCAAAAATGAGATTGCTGAACAGATTTTTGATGAAAAAACTTTTGGGATCGACGCTGTAGGTGGTCACCGGCGGCGTGCAACGGTCGACCGGCAAAACGCCCGTTACCCATTGTGCCGGTGCGTTGGTCTGGGTTCCGCTCAGGAAAAAGACCCCGCGCAACAGCGCGGTCAGTTCGAATTGGTTGGGTGAAAAAATATTCTGCAAGAACGCATGCACTTGGTTCTGCAGCCCAAGCATCTGCCGCGGAAATTCATAGGCCAACGTGCGCCGTTGCGGGTCGCGTTCGTTGTGCAGGCGGTTGGTGACGCGATCGTTGGCGCGGCTGATGAGCGCCTGATATTCGGCATCGAACTGTGCCAGCGTGTTGCCGGCCTTACCCGATTTGCTGATGTTGATGGGGAACGTCATGCCCCAAACTTGCTCGCGCTGCTGCGGTTCGAGGTCGGCAAAGAACGCGGCGAAGCCGGCAATGGTGTCGAGCTTGGTAAAGATTACGTACACCGGCAAATTCATGCTCAGCTGCTCGTTCAGCTCCTGAATGCGGCGTTTGATGGCGCTGGTTTGCAGCGCTTGCTGTGTCGGTGTCTTGCGCAAAACATCGAGGATGCTGACGGCGATAATGATGCCGTTGAGCGGCCGCTTGGGCCGGGTCTTTTTCAACAAGTTCAGAAAACCGAGCCAGGCACGATTCTCGATTTTTTGCGGATTGTCTTGCGTGGTGTAGCGGCCGGCGGTGTCGATCAACACCGCTTCGTTGGTAAACCACCAATCGCAATACCGAGTTCCACCGGCGCCTTTAACGGGTTCATCACCGAGCTGACTTTGCAGCGGAAAACGCAGGCCGGAGTTTTTCAACGTCGTCGTTTTGCCGGAACCTGGCGCACCGATGATTACGTACCACGGCAATTGATAGAGCTTCCGGCCGCGACCGAGCTTGGCGTTTTGGAGGGAACGCAACGCCTCCTTGAGGCGTTCGCCCAAGATCGATTCATCGGCGGTGATCGCCGCGCTTTTCGGGGAATGGGGCGTTTCTCTGTCGTCGACGTTACGTTCGATTTTCTCCGCCAACGCTTTATTGGTCTTGGTCTCCACCGTCCGCAGGCGCAGATTGGTCAGCCCCCAAATGATAAGCATCGCAACGATGATCAGCAGGCGAACGACTTGCGAGACCAGCGGTTTGTAGTCGGCGACGGCAATCAACGGGCCGACGAACCAGATCAGCAACGCCAGGACGATAATGACCAGCAGCGCCAACACCCAGCGCTGCATCAGGAAGGCGAAAAAACGTCTGAACAAACGTCTAAACAAAGGGGTTCTCCACGCTTTTTTCTTCTGACGACTAAATATTCATGCTGTAACTTTGCCTAAGAGACGGTAACAAAATGAAAATACGGTGCCACGTTTCCCTCATCCCCACCCTTCTCCCGGGGGGAGAAGGGCTTAAAACCCCTCTCCTCCCGGGAGAAGGGTTGGGGTGAGGGAAGCGGTTGGCTCGATACTTGTTTCATTTTGTTACCGTCGCTAAGTACTCGAATTGAAGATTTCAATCTCCACGCGTCGGTTCTGCGCTCGCCCTTGCGGCGTGTCGTTACCGGCAATCGGTTCGTTAGCACCGCGTCCTTCCGGAATCAGACGTGCAGTTAGCGCCGCGACGCTGCTCATGTATTTGGTCACCTCGCTGGCGCGGGCGAGCGATAAATGCCAATTGGAGGGGAAGCTCGATGTGCGAATGTCGCGATCGTCGGTGTGGCCGGAAACAGTCACCCGGCCGGGGATCGCTTCCAGTGCTTTGGCGATTTTGTCCAATATCGGATGGAACGCCGCATGAATGTCGCTTTGACTGGAGGTGAACATCTCTTCCGTCTGCAGCACGATGGTAATGCGCGTGCCGTAGTCGTCGACCCGCAAAATCTGTCGGGCGATTTCCGGCGCGAGCAGCTCACGCAGTTGCACGACCACGGGACGAACACGACCCTGCGGCAACGGCTGCGCCGGCGCTGGAACCAGCGAGGCCAGCTCGGTGCGTAGTTGGTCGGTGCGTTGATTGAGGCCGAGCAGCCAGTGGGTGTAGAGGCCGAAGGCGGCCAGCGCCAGTATGCCGGTCAGTAACCAAACCGGTAGATAGCTGTGTAATTGCCGTTTGATGTCGGACGCCGATTTGATGTTGACCGACAACGTTTCGTTGTAGCGATCGCGTCCGGCCTGCAAGATGGCGTGCGTATCGGCGCGCAGTTGCTCGATATGAACTTTGCCCTGCGGGTCGATGCGGTACTTGCCCATGAAACCTAACGACATACACAAGTAGAGCAACTCGATAAAATCGTAATCCCGACGCGGCCCGTCCAGCGCTTCGCGCAAGATGTCGAAGAATCGTTTACCGCCGTAGGTTTCGTGATGAAACACGCTGAGCAGTGTTTTTTGGCTCCAGGTACTGTGCTCGCCCCACGGCGTATTGAGCACGGTTTCGTCGACCAGCGCGCATAGCACGTAACTCGCATTGGTCCGCACTTTTTCCGTCAGATCGGCGCCGGCCAACACTTGTTGCAATCGCTTAACGCAATGCACCGCTTGTAGGTGAAGCTGCGGCACATTGATTTGGCTGTCGAGGTAACGTAGTTGCGGCGTGAGCGAGAGCAACTGCGATGCCGCATCGACCAACACCGATTGTTTGAATTTCGGCGGATCGCTCAGCGTAATCGGCGTATGCGGTGCAACCTGACGCGGTTTGACCAGCGTCGGGTCGAAATTTTCCGCTGGCGTCGGCGCAACGGGCAGGGGACGGCCGCCGGGGCGAGGCTTGCTCGCCGCACGTTCGACGTCCGGATTCACTTCCGCCGCCGTATCACCGCGGTGTCCCGGTCTCGGCTTGCGAGTGACGTTATCGTTTTCCATCCCTTTCCTTCGCTCCGCTTGAGTGGCGGAGCGTAGTATTCGCGCGGTTTGTTTCCGCGATTGTTAGCGCGATTTAATTTTTATACTTCGCGCTGCCTGTGTTTTTTAGCTTTAATAATCTTCACACTTGTTGCGCCATTCCTCTCACTGCTGAAACAACGAAGCGTCAAGATCGGTTAATCGAAATTCACTTAGATAGTTATCTACTGACTCATCTTTTATTCCCCTCTCCCGCTTACGGGAGAGGGGCTAGGGGAGAGGGAAGCAACGCCATCGAAGCTTACCCCCTCTCCCCAACCCTCTCCCCCAAGGGGGAGAGGGGGTATTCGTTGTTTTCAACCCGTCACTATTCCCGTATCGCCCACAAATTAATATCGAGTCCCGGAAAATCGCCGGTCACATGTAGCGCTAAACCGCCCGACTGCTTGAGCTTCTGCCAGTAGTCGCTGTTGCGGCCGAGCTCGAAATAAACTGAGCCTGCGTGATACGGAATTTCTCGCGGCGCTATTGGCAGAACGGTCAGCTCGATACCTGGCAGCTGGTTGTTAACCAAATCGCGGATGGTCTCGACCGTGCCGACTTTCATGTGGGTTGGGACGCGGTCGCGAACATCGTCGGTCGATGCATCGGCTTTGACGGCGAGCACGAACCGGCCTTGGTGCAACAGCGAACGATCGGTGACGCGGGCGACGCGGATGCCGTATTGGCGCTGTTCCAATGTCAGCGGAATGGCGGTCCGTTCCAGCACGGCACTCAAGTGGCGACCGAGGTTGTCCATCAGCGGTTGAAAGCAGGTGTACAGATCCTCGTGGCAGTAAGCCGGCGTGGGCAGCGGGCGTTTGCCCATGGTGGTAAAGGTTGCCAGCTCGCCGGCAAGGCCCAACAACTCTTGATAAAGCGTCTCAGGGTGCACTGATTCGTCGCTGTCGAGGTGACGCAGGCGTGGCTCGAAGCGGTTGACCAATTGCAGCAGCATGAAGTCGGCGATAGCCGCTGAGCCGCCGACTTGGCGCGAGGCAATGAAGCGTTGCGCGAGCGCGTCGCCGCGTTCTTGCAGTCGGCCGAGGGTGTCCTGCAGGTAGTGGTTGAGCTCCGGATTCGAGCGGATGCGGATGCTCGGTGGAATGAATCGTTTGTCCAACAGTATGGCGCCTTCTTGCGTCACTTCCTGCACGCGTGCGATCGGCAGACGGGTGAAGCCGCCGAGCTCTTCGCTTTCCGATGCCAAGCGACACTGTAGCGCCGCCGTTTCAACGCGCTCGACCGCGGTGTTGCCGCCGCAGTAGTCGTACACGTCCATTTCTTGCAGGCGATAGCGCGTCTGATTGTTCGATTGGGCGTTCTTCGTTTCCAGTAGGCAAGCGCCCGGCTGATATTCCGGCAACACTAAATAGATCAACAAATTCTTCGCTTGCCGCGGTACCTGCAACGGCGCCGGCAGCGTGTCGTGATGCGGAAGGTCGAGCGGTGTACCGTCCGGCATGATGCCTTGTGCGGTAACTATGCCGAGGTCGCCTTTGACGAGATTGTTGTTGTCTATTTGTAAGCGGGTGAAGCCCCACACATAAGGGCGTATCGGTTGGCTGCGCGCTTCGATGCGCGATTCAAAATAGCGATCCTGTTGTTGGAAGTGTTGCGGAAACAGGAATTGACTTTCGAGCCAAGCGACTTTGTTATTGATGCTCATAAGATAGGCTAATAGTTTCGTAGGTTGAGCGATTCTAGACGGTCAGCGGATTTTTCTGCTCGCGTTTCGTCGCAGCAGAGAGTCTCTCTATCTGGCGCCGGAAATGCCATGAACGATAGTTGGGGGTCGAGATGTTGTTTCTTGTCGCCATTCATGTCGTTGCCGCTCCCACTAATATCTTGGAACGCTAGGAGCACTTGGAGTGCTCGGCGGCTCTTTGGCCGTTTTCACGCGATCGACGGTTTCCTGAGGATTAACTGTCGAGTCCGATTTTTTTTCAGGAGTAACTTCGCCTAAGACCACGCCGTTTTTCGTCAGCGTCACGGTATGGCTGGCGTGGTTGTAGTCTTTGATTTCGTAAATTCGACTCCAGCGCACGCTATCGATGTCGCGGTACGCCGCTAGCACGGCGATGAACGCTGCTTTCTCTTTTAAGTCGACTTGATGGGTAACGGATTCCCCGGGCTGCAACATATATTCCGCCTGCGATAACAACTGGTCGCCCAGTAGCGTGGTGCCCTTATTAAAGGCGCCTTCGAAATCTAAGTTGTCGAAGACGGTGCGCGTCGATAGTTCATAAAGCTTGACCCGAACGGGCGAGGGGCGGCCGGCTTTGTCCGGATTCACCTCTTGCGTCGCCTGGATCGTTACCTTGTCGTAAGCGGCCCAAACGTACGTGACGGCGCTGCAACCACTGGAGAGCAAGGTGAGCAACAAACCGGTTACCGCCAATCCTCGATTTATTTTCGACGGCCGGTGCTGATATTGAAGTGCGTTAATGGCGAATGCCTTCGGTTAGTTAGTTGTTACGGCTGGTTCGGAGCGCTTTTCCTCGCCGGTATTCGCTGGGGGTCGCGGGGCATCTCGCAGCCGCTTAGCGTATACAGCCAAAAATATTTTCTCAAACGAATGGCGCGACGTGATGTACGACTGTTTACGCAGCCGGTCGAAGTGGGTTCGGAAGAAATCCCACCTGCTGGCTTTCGGATTGAGGCGTCGCGACAGGCGTCGGTTCATAAACGATTCTTTTTCTAGGTTCGTAACGGCCTTGTTATAGAGCGATTCAATGCGCTCCGGAGAGAATCGGTCGGCGACGAAGTCGGAGATCTTGGTCAGGCTTTCGACCATGAAAACGTGCTGCCCCTCGATCATCTTATGAAGATTTTCCAGTATCTCGCGACCTTCGAAAATCGAATCGCCGTCGTAGCTGGTCATTAGGCGCTCGAGGAGTTCATCGACGCTGCGAATGTCTCCCAGGGGCTGTAATTCAGGCTTTATCGCCGGCAGTGTTTGCGGCGCGGTCGATAAGTGGCGTTCCATTTCCGCTTGACTGTCGCGTAGGTTCAGTAGGTTGCTGAGGGTCGTGCGTAGGCACTGGCCGATCAGCTCCAAGGCTTCCGGCTTGATCGATTCCGCGGTTAACGATCCCTCGAGGCCTAAACCTCTGAGCAACGCATCGATCGCATGGCGTTGTTGGTCGTTGCTGAAATCGATGGGCGCCTTGTCGGCGACGACGTCTGCCGGCGTCTGCGATCTGCGCGATAAGTCGAGCTCCCAGTGTTCCGGGATCAACGGTTTCGGCGGATTGAAATGATCGTTCGGGTGTCCGAACTCCGCGGTGTTTCTTGCGGGTAAAGAGGAGGGTAGCGTTGTCGTTTTCATATCGTCGATTAGCCTAACCTTCATTTCAAAATCGCCCACAGTAATAATGTCATTATCTTCAAGTGGTGCGAATCCGTTCTTTCCGATCGATTTTTTGGCGTGGTTTAAAAACACCCCCTTGGTGCTCGTGCCGTGGATATAAAAACGCCCGTCACGGAAATCGATTTTTGCGTGTAGCCGAGAAACCAATCCATTTTTGCAGCGCAGTATAAAGCGGCAACTGTCGTCACGCCCAATGGCGCCTCCCGTTTGATCGAACGTCGCGCTGGCTTTTTGGCCAGTCGGCCAGACTCCCTTTCGGATGAGTTTGAGTTCAAGATTCATGATCTTTATTTTTTTAAACGGATCTTTAGGCGGCATATTAAACCAATTGAAACGAATCGCACGTATTCTCTGCAACAACTAGCAACATTTGTCCGTCGCGCAAATTACGCGCCACTTCTTGGTGAGAGTCTGAACTCTATACATCACACGTCTAAGACGAACGAGGCACTTTAGTCGGTTGCCGCTATTCATCAAGCCCGCAAGAATCCGTGCGCGTTGAATTGGGTTAGGGAGGCCGGCTTCTTGACGATAAACGGGAAGCCACTATCAACAACAATATGGATATCGACAGACATATGGCAGTCCCTGCTTTCAGCGTTGCAAGGGGAGTTTCCGGCAGCAACGCTACTGATGCGTTAGTTACCACCGTTCAGTCACGCGGCACTATTGTGTTGTGCTCCCTCCAAAAAAATAAAAACGTCGATCGGCAAATTATTCGTCCGAACGCGGTTATATACCGTCAGTCAGCAACCACTGCATGTTCGGAGGTTTTTCATTTGACGAATCTCGATGTTGTGATATACGGGGTCCATACGAAGGGCACAACAAAAACGAATACGCGAGGGAGAGCTCGTGGCGGGTAGTTCCTTGTTAGAAGTAGAGGCATTGCTTAAGCCGATCTCCGCCGAAAACCCGGCGGGAGTTGATCTACGGTTGAACATTTCAGCCGAATCCGCTTATCAACGTTTACGCGAAGTCCGCATTCAAGCCCGTAATAGAGAACGTAGTGCGCTGGCCGAAGGGGTGGCGAGCTACGTCAATGTTTCCGATTGGGCGCCGATTCTCGATGTAGCGCCGACGTTGCTCACCAGTTCCGCCAAAGATATCGAAGTTACCTCGTGGCTCATCGAAGCGTTGGTGCGGCGCGATGGTTTTAAAGGCGTTGCCGTCGGGTTCAATCTCGCTAACCAGCTGATCGAGCGGTACGGCGAAACGCTTTATCCGCTGCCGGATGAAGAAGGCGTCGCTACTCAGTTGGCGCCGTTAATCGGTCTGAACGGCTTCGGCGGCGATGGTGCGTTAATTCCTCCCCTTAAAGCGATTCCCATTACCCAAGGCGCGTCTTGCGGGCCGTTCGCTGTCTGGCAATGCGAGCAGGCAATGGAAGTATCGCGCATCTCCGACCCGAATAAGCGGCAGGCGCGCTACAAGCAAGGGGCTGTTTCCAAAGACGATATCGATCGCGCTGTCGTTGAAACACCGACGCCATTTTTCCAAACGTTACAGACGGACATTCGCGCGGCGTTAGCGGTGTATGAAGCATTCCGCGCGACCGTCGATAAATATTGCCAGAGCGATCCGCAGCCGACCGGCAAAATCTATGAAACGCTTAACGCGAGTCACCAGACGCTTATTTACCTTGCTGGCAGTCGTTTGGTGATAGCGGATGACGGGGAGGGCGATATGAACGCAAGTAACGGAACCGCAGGCGGTCATGTCGGATTGAATAGCGGCCTGATCCAGGATCGGGAAGCAGCGCTTAAGTCGCTGCGCAGTGCCGCTAATTTTTTTCGTCGCACCGAGCCGCATTCACCGATTTCCTACGCCATCGAGCAGGCTGTTTATTGGAGTGAGCTGTCGTTGCCTGACTTAATGCGAGAGTTGCTACCGGACGAGAGCGCCCGGAACAAGTATCAGACCTTAACCGGAATTCGTGAGCGCAAAGTAGAGAAATAAGACCTCCTTCAACAGCCAGGGAGAAGCGTTCTGGCGTTAAGGATCCATTAACCTTCCTAAGGACTTAGACGATGGAAAGCATTCATAAAAAACTCAATCGTGTGCGCAAGCCGCGAGTTCACATTAGTTACGATGTTGAAACAGAAGGCGCTCTCATGCAGAAAGAGTTGCCTTTCGTCGTCGGTGTCATGGGCGATTTTTCCGGCGACTCGACAGCGCCGCTGCGTTCACTCAAGGATCGTCGCTTTGTCCAGATCGATCGGGACAATTTCAACGAAGTGCTAAAGAGCATGACGCCCGGCCTCAGCTTGAAGGTAAAAAACACGTTGAAGGGTGACGACAGTGAATTTCAGGTCAACCTGAAATTCGATTCGCTGGACGATTTCGATCCGGCGGCGGTCGTGAATCAAGTTGAGCCGTTGCGCAAGCTCATGGAAACGCGCAACAAGCTGCGCGACTTGTCGACCAAGGCCGACCGTTCGGAAGAGTTGGAACGGATTATCGAGCGCGTGTTGACCAATCAAGGCGACTTGAGCGAGCTGGCCAAGGCTGTGGGTGCGGAAGCAGACAAGGAGAACAAATCATGAGTAAGGCAGTAGAAACGACGAAGACAGCCGCCGCCGGAACATCGCCGAGCTTGCTGGAGCAGGCTCTTCTAGCCACCAAACAAACCGACGCCGAACAGGCGCAGTCGCTGTTGAAGGCGTTGACCGAGCAAGCGCTGAAAGGCACGGTCACCTGGAATAAAAATCTCACGGTAACGTTTCGCAAAGCCATCGAGACCATCGACATGGCGATCAGCAACCAGTTACGCGAGATCATGCATCACGAGAAATTTCAGCGCCTCGAAGGAACCTGGCGTGGTGCGCATTATCTGGTGTCGAATACCGAAACCAGCACCACGCTGAAGCTTCGCGTGCTCAACGCCAGCAAGGGCGAAGTCGGTAAAGATCTCGCGAAAGCAGTCGAGTTCGATCAAAGCCAAGTCTTCAAGAAGATCTACGAGAGCGAGTTCGGCACGCCCGGCGGCGAACCGTATGGCGCCTTGATCGGCGACTACATGTTCGGCAATCACCCGGACGACATGGCGTTCCTCAACAGCATGTCGAACGTAGCGGCGGCGGCGTTTTGTCCGTTCTTGACTGCTTCCGATCCGGCCTTATTCGGGTTCGATAATTGGAGCGAGTTGTCCAAGCCGCGTGACCTAGCGAAGATTTTTGACTCGGCCGAATACGTGAAGTGGCGTTCGTTCCGCGATTCCGAAGACTCGCGTTTCGTCACCTTGACCATGCCGCGCGTGTTGTCGCGTTTGCCATACGGCTCAGCGACCAAGCCGGTCGAAGCCTTTAATTTCGAAGAAATGAACGACGGCACTCCGCCGAAAAACGACGACTACGCTTGGATGAATGCGGCTTACGTGCTGGGCACGCGCTTGACAAATGCCTTCGCCGAGTACGGCTGGTGTACAGCGATTCGCGGCGCCGAAGGCGGCGGTCGCGTCGAGAATTTGCCGGTCCATCTGACCACGACCGACGATGGTGACATCGATATGCAGTGCCCGACGGAAATCGCGATTACCGATCGTCGCGAAGCCGAGCTCAGTGGATTGGGTTTCATGCCGTTGTCGCACTACAAGAGCACCGATTACGCCGTATTCTTTGGCGGCGAGACGGCGCAGAAGGCGCAAGTTTTCGATCGGCCGGAAGCCACCGCCAACGCGGCGATCTCCGCGCGCTTGCCGTACCTGATGGCAACCTCGCGTATCGCGCATTACCTGAAGGTGATGGCGCGCGACAAGATCGGTAGCTTTATGGAAGCCGAAGATATGGCGCACTGGCTCAATCGCTGGATCAACAACTACGTCAACGCTAGCGAAGAGGGTGGCCAGGATATGCGCGCCCGCTATCCGCTGCGTGAAGCCAAGATCGAAGTGAAGCCGGTTCCGGGCAGCCCGGGATCTTACAACGCCGTAGCGTGGCTGCGGCCTTGGCTGCAAATGGAAGAGCTGACGACCTCGTTGCGTATGGTCGCCAGAATTCCGGAGATGGGTGGCTAGTTGTCATCCGATCGCCCGGAGCCCGTCCGGGCGATCGTCTTTTCAGCATCGATTCTTTGCAGTGTGTATTTGGGAAACGGAGATGTATTTAAGTAACGCGGATAAAGCGGTGGCGGTATGAAAGATCAACTTTTACTTCTTTCGGCAGTGATTGGCTCTGCGCTGATCGGCTGGGCCATCTGGCACTTCTTGGGCAAAGAAGGACTCACGACGTTTCCTGCGGTAGTTCTACTTATTGTGCTGGCCGATAATATTCGGCTACGGCACAAGTTAAAAAACTCGTGAGAGTGGCGAGTTATTGATACGACTAAGGTGCGCAAGACTTGGAAAGGTAAAAATGCGACTAAAGTTGCTGTCCTTAGCGCCACTAATTGCGCATTATCTTGGAAAACGTCGGGCGAGTATGTTCTCCTTCTTAAGGAACAGACTTCCCCGCTTTACGCGGCGAACCATTGCGACGGCAGCAGGCTAATAGAAGGGAAGGAGACCAAGCTTGAGAATACGCTCGATAGTTTGAATAAAGAGCAGTAGTGTTCGACGACTCAATAAAAAAAACGTAAAAGAATAATTCAAGGGAAGGGAGGCTTTGATTACACAACGAACGAAAATGGTTCCGGCCGCTGCAAATGGATCGCTGGCCCAGTACCTGGTTAGCCTTCCGCGCGGTGTGCCCACGGGACACCAAGTCAAGGTGTGGCTTGAGCGCAACCGTGTAGCCCCAGAACGTGTGCTGGATCTCGTCGATCGCGCCATTCTGGACATCGACAAGCTCATTCAACGTCAATTGGATCAAATACTGCACCACCCGCGCTTTCAACAGCTGGAGGCTTCATGGCGTGGGCTGCATCACCTTGTTGAGACCCAAGCCGACTACGACGAAGACCTTACGGTCAAGATCAAATTACTGGATCTGAGTTGGCGAGAACTGGCAAAGGATGTCACGCGTGCTATCGAGTTCGACCAAAGCCAACTCTTTCGGCACGTCTACAGCGAAGAATTCGATATGCCGGGCGGCGAACCGTTCGGCGTTCTACTGGGCGACTATCAGATCTCCCATCGCCCGCGTCCCGACGCTACTGCCAACGATGTCGATGTCATCGCCGAGGTGGCACAAATCGCGACAGCGGCGTTGTGCCCGTTCATCACCAACGCCAGCCGTGAGTTGTTTGGCGTCGATGAATTCGATGAGCTGGGTCATCCGCTGGATATGCAGGCCATTTTTAAACAGCAGGAGTACATCAAGTGGCGTGCATTGCGTAAGCAGGAAACCTCGCGCTTTGTCGGCGTGATACTGCCGCAGATACTGATGCGCGTACCGTATCGCGATGACGGCACGCGTGCTGAGCATTTCCCGTACAACGAATCCAGCGAGAGTAATGCCGGCTACCTGTGGGGCAACGCTTGTTATGCTTTCGGCGGTGTATTAATTCGAGCATTCGCCAACACCAACTGGTTTGCCGACATTCGCGGCGGAATTCACGAGTTCGGCGAAGGTGGCGTCGTGCGAGGCATGACCTATGCCCCGTACGACATGGACTCCAAAGGGATTGCCGCTCGCCCGACCACTAATGCTCGTATCGATGACTACCTGGAGCGCGAGCTAAGCGACTTAGGTTTTATTCCACTGTGCAGTTATCACAGCGCCGAACATTCGGTGTTCTACAGCAATAGCTCGCTGCATGAGCCTGCCGATTACGGCAGCGAGATCGCCAACATCAACGCGCGTCTATCGGCAATGCTTCAGTACATGCTGTGCGTGTCGCGTTTTGGGCACTACATCAAAGTCATGGGACGCGACAAAGTCGGTAGCTTTGCCAACGCCATCGACTGCCAGACATTCCTACAAAACTGGCTCAATCAATACACCATCACCAGCGATTCCGACTCGGCCGAGCTTAAAGCGCGCTACCCATTAGCGGGTAGCAAAGTCGAGGTGCGCGAGAAGCTGGGGCGTCCAGGTTTTTTCACCTGCGTCGTTCATCTGCAGCCGCATTTTCAGCTTGACCAATTGGTATCCAGTATCAAGTTGGTTACCGAACTGGCTATTGGTGCTGTAGGCGTGAATGCTTAAGAACGGAATTTTGAACAGTTGGACAAGAGGTAACGCCGTAGCAGTGTGCTTGCCCGTGCTTTTTTCAGTTGCATGTTCTGCTGCAAGGAAGATCCTATGGAGCTATCGAAATAACTTCGCGAGATGAGTTGAACGGGTATTCCGTCGGCCCGATTTTGTTGGTACGAGACGTCGGTCGGTCTGCTCTTTCGCAGTAGTGCAGTCGTAGTGCGTAGTAAAAGCCGTAAGGGAGTAAATCTGTAAGCAGTAAATAAGTTGTAGTTGGGAAGTAGTAACTCGTCAAATCACTAACACAAAAGAGAGAGAGGGACCAAATGTCTATTTTTTTAAATTACGAAGGTATTCAAGGTGAGTCGTCTGACCAGGGGCATGCCAAGTGGATCGACGTTGATTCCTGGTCGTGGGGCGTAGCTCGTCAAATCACCTCGTCGACGTCGACTCAGAATGACCGTGAGTCGACCAACGCCAAGATCACCGATCTCACGATCACGAAGCGCATGGACAGCTCTTCGCCGAAACTGTTTCTGGAATCTTGCTGCGGTACCGGTAAGAACGTGATACTGCACTTGTCCAAAACCGGCTCGGGTACTGGCTCGGACGTGTACCAGGAATATAAGCTGAAAAACGCCTTGATCAGCCACTACTCGGTCGGCGGCAACGCTACCGATAAAGAGCGTCCCACCGAGTCGATCACCATCAGTTTCGTGGAGCTCGAGTCCAAGTACACCCCGTACGACGAAGACGGCAAGGCAACCTCGCCGATCGCGGTTGGCTTCGATACCGCGAAGAACGTCAAGAAGTAATGGGCGAACGATACGCCTTGAGGGTTTCGCTTAGGTGAGTTATGCGGACGCTTAATTTTTAAGGTATGTATCGTGAAGTGGCAGGCTGGCATCTAGGATGGGTACGGTGAAGTTGGTCGTATTCGACTGGATGCCGGTCTGTTTTTCGATGCCGAGTATCAGTGCATCGTTAGTAGTGAATCCTAAGAAAAAAAGTAGCAATTAATCGGACACGTTCCTAATTGCTCACGGAGAAGAATAATGCCGACATTTACCGATTATGCCGTCGAAAAAATGGATGACCTCTACCTCAACCACGACAATGAGGTAGGAAGCCAGCTCAAGCTAAGTGATCCGAAATCTTATGAGAAATACAAGTCCACGGATTGCATCACCTACGTGCTTAACGTAATCGGCTACGCCTTCGAGAAGATGGGAAATGCAGAAGCGGCGCGTCGCGCGTGGGCCCTCGGCAAGTATGGTAATAAGTTGGCGGCTTATTTAGTTAATCAGCACCATTGGAAAGGAATATATATCAACCCGGATGTAAACCATCCACGCGACGCTAACACAGAGCATACGTTCTCCGCTTTGACGACTGAGCGTAGTTGCCAATATTACGGCGTTCCGATTTCTTACAAAGTCGCTAACTATCGCCCTACTGCCAAAGACGAACCAGGGTTTCAGAAGGTCAACCCTAAGCGTGAGGAGACGACTTTAAACGAGGTCGATATTTCTGCGCTACGCCTCGTGAGATTTGGTTTTGGCATCTCGCGCGGGGGCACGCATACCTGGCTTTATTCCAAAGGTGATGTCTATGAAGTCCATTGGGCTGGCATCGGCCCGAACCTTTACGAGAAGTCATCGCTCGCCGGTTATCCCTGGTTAAGCGGCACCATCGTCGTGCCACCTGATCACGGTGCGTTGCTGCGGACCGTCGCAGCACTCAAATGTGGCTAACAACATGAAAAATTTCTTGCTTGCGGTAGTTTTGATGGTGGCTGGCTGCGTCGGTGCAGGGCAGAGCGCCGACCAAAAAACGGTCGTACTGAATTATGAAGACTTCGGTCCGCAAGCGATGGCTTACGAGCTGCTTGGAATGGAGTGGTGGCAATGGTTGCCACACGGTGACTCGAGGCCGACTACGTATGACATCAAGGTGGTCGTGTATCGAAACGGCACGCTAGACGATGTTAAACATCAATACCCAACTGTCGCCGAGAAGGAGCAAGACTACCGATATCTTGCTTATCCCGAGGCGCTGCAGTATCTCGACAAAAATATTAAAGAAAACGTTCTTCAGCCGGTTACGGATAAGTTGAAGTTGACTCGAGAGAAAATCGTTGGTGCGTTGGGCAACCCTTAACCTACAAAAGATGGAGCGTTTCCAAGTTTTAAACGCAATTACATTAAAAACAAAAATGGGAGGATCAGATGGAAGACATGATTTACGACGGAACAAAGCTTACGTGGTACGGAAACGCCACCTATGGCGGAACAAAGCGGTAAGCGCATAAAAGCCGTCCTTATTCTTTTGGCTTCGTTTGTGGCGCAACCCTGCATGGCGCAGCAAAAAGTAGAAACTGTTGAAAAGGAAGAGTTTGGGTTCGTTGTAAACCCTGACAGCTCCATTCTTTATAAAGATGGGCTCAAGCTGTCTATTAGCTGTGCAAACTGAGTCTGATCGATATTCAGGTTCGCCAAATTTTACGGGATACGACGATGACAACTGCAAAAACATTTTATGAGCAAGGCGACCTGGACGCTGCTATCGCAGTTCTTTCGGAGGAGCTGCGCAACAAGCCAGGCGATTCGGCCAAACGCGCTTTTTTGGCCGAGCTGCTTTGTTTTAACAACGACCTGGAACGTGCCGATAAACAAGTCAGCATGCTGGGATCGCTGAATCCTGGCGCAATGCTGACCGCAGGTACTTGGCGACAGCTCATCCGGGCAGCGCAAGCGCGTAACGATGTGTATCAGAAAGGCGCAGCGCCGGAAGTTGTCGATAGTCCTACTCCGACTATTCAGCAACAACTGTCGATTTTATTGTCACTGCGCGAAGGCAATATTGCCGCCGCTGCCGAAAAGGCCGTGGCGTTGGAAGGTTCGCGCAAGCCTTGGCAGCCGGTGATCAATGGAATACCGACCGACGATGTGCGCGACCTCGACGATACCAGCGCCGGTATTCTTGAAGTGTTGGCCAGCAATGGCAAATATTTTTGGATCGATGTGCAGCAAATTCGCGAGTTGCAGATTGCCAAACCGGAGCGCCCGTTAGATTTGTTATGGCGCAAAGCGACGATGATTTTGCACAGCGGTAGCGAAGGCGACGTATTTATTCCGACTCTGTATAGCATGCCGGCGGTTGACGCCGACACGCGAGTTGGTCGCAAGACAGAATGGGTGGAGCAGGGCGGAATTGTTCGTGGAGTCGGGCAGCGCATGTGGCTGGTCGGCGACGAAGCCTTGAGCTTGGGCGATATTCAGACCGTCAACGCCGAGCAAACGGTTGAAGCCGTGGCCGGCGCCTAAAACATGGCGCGCGTCAGAAGCCAACAGCCGATCTTGCCGTCGTTGCTCGATCGGCTCATCGATGAAGACCCGCAGGAAGCGCTGGAGGCGCCCAAATCAGCGGCGATTTTATTAAAGGAAATAAAAGTACAAATTCGCCGCGACCTGGAAAACCTGCTCAACACTCGGCTATATCGCCAGCAGGCGCTCGGCGCTTACTCGGAATTAAAGCAGTCGGTCGTGAATTACGGTTTGCCGGACTTCAGTCGCGTGCAGTTCGGCTCGGCGACGTATCGTGAAGAATTCCGGCTCACGATCGAGAACACCATCCGGATGTACGAGCCGCGCTTTCGGCGAGTGCACGTGGAAATTGCCGAAGTCGGTGAACAGTACGAGCGCACGCTGTATTTAAAAATTACGGCCTTGTTGATGGTGGAGCCGGATCCGGTACCGGTGCTGTTCGATTCACGCATTCGTGCATTGGATCGAGCTCTAAAGCTGCAGGAGTTGCGCCGTGGATGATCTTTTACTCTCTTATTACAACCGCGAGCTAGCTTATATCCGCAAGCTCGGGGCGGAATTTGCCGAGCGTCACCCCAAGATCGCGGGTCGATTGCGGCTGGATAAGGACGCCGTCGAAGATCCGCATGTCTCGCGCCTGATCGAGTCGTTTGCTTTTTTAACGGCGCGCGTTCGGCACACGATCGACGATAGTTTTCCTGAGTTGACCGAAGCGCTGATGGGAGTGCTGTTTCCCGATTATCAGGCGCCGGTGCCATCGATGAGTATCGCCCAGATCGGTGTGGTGCCATCGCAACCGCAGTCGCGAATGGTTCCGCAAGGCACCATGTTATCGACCGAGCCGTCGGCGGTTGCCGGTCGCTGTTACTACCGGACTTGCTACGACGTTAATGCCTTACCCATCGTCGTTAAGAGCGCTTCCTTTCGCAGTCAGCCGTATAAGGCGCCCGCGCTGCCGGCTGCATTGAACCCGCGTGGCAGCAATAGCAATCAAGCGGTGTTGTGTCTCACACTGAAAAGTGCTCCGGGAACCGTGTTGAGCGAGTTGACCGCGCCAAGCTTGCGCTTTTTTATCAACGGTCAGCCACAGTTGACCTTCAAGCTTTACGAATTTTTATTGCGACATGCAAAGGCAGTCGCTATTGCCAACGATCCTAAAGATCCCGCAGCGCATTTCCTTCCCGCTAGCGCCCTTAAGCCGTGCGGCTTGGACGAGCGCGAGGCGATGATTCCGTACGAAGGGCGCACGTCGACGGCGCATCGCCTGCTGGTCGAGTATTTCTGCTTTCCCGAAAAATTTCTGTTCGTCGAGTTGGACGGCGTCGGCGAGTATTGGCGGCACTACAACGACAGCGTCAATCTCTACATTTATTTCGATCAGACGCATAGCGAGTTGGTGCAAGGCATTTCCGAAAATACACTGGCGTTGGGTTGCACGCCCATTGTCAATTTATTCGAGGAGCGTCTAGAAAGCATTACCGCCAAAGACATCGGTGTGGAAACCAAGCTGTGCGTCAACAGAACGCACGCGTATTTCGCCGACGTGCACACGCTCAAACGAATCTATGCGCGAAATATCGACGGCAAGGAAGTCGAGTTGCAGCCGTTTTATGGCGCGCATCATCAGAAGGGCAGCAATACCGATAAGCCTGTGTACTGGCACATGCGGCGCGAAACCAGTCAGTGGTATGGCGGACGTATCAGTCACGGCACCGATAGTTATTTATCGCTGGTCGACGACGACTTCAAAGTGACCGCGCCGGACGCACAATGGGTGATCGGTGGCGATGCGCTATGTACCAATCGCGACTTGCCGGACAAATTACCGTTTGGCCCCGACGAGCCAAAAATGCATTTTCTGCAAGGCGGCGCTGGCCTGCGGACCAAGTGTCTCTTGGCACCGACGTCCACTATTCAGCCACGCCTCGATGACGCGACCCGCTGGCAATTAGTCACGCAACTCAGCCTGCAGCACTTCACAGCGCAGGACGGACTCGAGGTGCTGAAGGAAACACTGAAGCTCTACGATTTCAAGCGAATACCGGAAAACCAGGCGATCATCGACGGCATTACTGACTTGCAGGCCGAGCTGACAACCGCACGCCTGATGATCGACGGTCGGTCGGCGATTTGCCAAGGCGTTCGCCTGACACTCGAATGCGACGAGCACTACTACAGCGGCAGCGGCCTGTACCTATTCACAGCGATACTGAGCGAGTTCTTCGCGCAGTACTGCACCTTAAATAGTTTCGTGCAGTTACGCGTTAAAACGAAACAAGCCCCCGGAAGTATGATCACGTGGCCATCGAGAAGCGGAAAACAAATGTTGCTTTAGCTAAGGAACAACTTTCGCTGACGCAACAGCGTGATGATTTCTTTCACCTGGTGCGGCTGCTGGAACGGTCCTACGCTTATGGTACGTCGGGCGATATGAGGCATCAGGCCTTGGGTGGCGACGTCATGCCGGCCGCCGAGCCGGTACGTTTTCGCGCCGCTAACCAAACCGGTTTCGCCGCGCATGCCGTCGAGAGTGTTACCCCGCGGGCCGACGGCGATGGGACAGCGGCGGCGGCTTACGACGTCGGCGTGAATTTCATGGGACTGACCGGCGCCACCGGCGTTCTGCCGCAGCACTATACGCGCCTGACGGTAGAACGTTTGCGGCGGCACGATTACGCGCTCGCCGATTTTCTCGACTTGTTCAACCATCGCTTGATTTCGCTTTTCTATCGCGGTTGGACCAAGTATCGATTGCCCATCCAATTCGAAACGCATCGCGCACGGAATCAGCAGGACCCGTTCACGCGAACCCTGCAGAGTCTGACTGGACAATACCATCGCTTCCACAGCGAGATGCGTTTGTACTACGGCGGCCATTTTACGCGTCACACGCGTTCCGCCGCCGCGTTGCAATCTATGTTGCGAGATTGCTTGCGTCACAGTGTAAAGGTCGAACCGTTTCAAGCTCGCTGGTTACCGATTAATCACGACGACCGGTTGTGCATCGGCAGCGGCATGAACGGCCGCAACAATCGTCTTGGCAGCGGCGTTTTGCCGGGCCGGCGAGTGTGGGACATCCAAAGCCGTTGCCACATCGTTATCGGACCGATCACGCACGCCGAACACTTGACGATGGTTCCCGGTACGAAAGGCTTCGAAATGCTGAGTCATCTGATTCGTACCTATACGCCGGCTCATATCGACGTCGCGTTGGTGTTCCGCGTCGACGACAACAGCCGTAATCGCAAGCGGTTGGGCAAGAAGCTGCAGCTCGGTATTAATACCTGGCTGCAAACGATGCGGGGCAATACTCGCTACGGAAAGGTTTATCTGCGCCAGTTTGCGCGGGGATGATCATTGAATTCGAAACTGCGATTTTGTTTCGATATGTTATTTCACACGTGATCTTTGTATTGCCGTTAATTAGATCACTAAGCAAGGTCAATTTGAGTCAGCTTCAGGGTGCATGATGGAATTCGATCAGCTAATAAAACATTTGTCCCACAACTGCCGCGACCTGTTTGAGAAGGCCGTGGCGACCGCGTCATCGCGCTCGCACTATGCCGTCGATATCGAGCATTGGTTGTGGCAAGCGCTGGATCAGCCGGACCCGGAGCTGAACTCGGTCCTTAGCCATTTCGACATTCCGCTGGAGCACGCTTGCAGCGATGTGCTGCAAGCGCTGGAGGAGCTGAAGACCGGCCATGACGGGTTCCCGAAAATCGCGCCGGACACGGCGAGGTTGCTGTTCGAAGGATGGATGCTGGCGTCGTCGCAGTTCCAGTCGCTCGAAATTCGTCCGGTTCATTTGCTATTAGCGCTAGTGGAAAACGACGCCTTGCGTTTGCGGGTGACCCGCTACTCGCCGGCGCTGCAAAAACTGCGCGGCGAAGATATGCGTGCGCAGTGCGCCGGATTGCTCGAAGGACGAATCACGTCGTCGGGGCCGGGCGAGGGCGCATCGACGGCGCCGACAAAAACCCCGGCGCTCGATCAATACACGATCGACCTCACGGCAGCGGCGCGCAACGGCAAGATCGATCCGGTGTTGGGCCGCGATGACGAGATCCGGCAAATGATCGATATTCTTTGCCGTCGCCGTCAAAATAACCCGATCCTCACCGGCGAAGCCGGTGTCGGAAAGACGGCGGTAGTGGAGGGCCTGGCGCGACGCATCGCCGAGGGTGATGTACCCGAGACATTGGCCAATATCGCCTTGCGTACGCTCGACATGGGCTTGTTGCAGGCCGGCGCCGGGGTGAAAGGCGAATTCGAAAACCGCCTCAAAAACGTCATCAAGGAAGTGCAGAACTCGGTGCAGCCGATCATTCTTTTTATCGACGAGGCGCATACGTTAGTGGGCGCGGGCAATCAGTCGGGTGCTGGTGACGCTGCCAACTTGCTGAAGCCGGCACTGGCGCGCGGCGAGCTTCGTACTATCGCTGCCACCACCTGGGCGGAGTATAAAAAGTATTTCGAATCCGATGCGGCGCTCACTCGGCGATTCCAGGTTGTCAAAATCGAGGAGCCGTCCGAAGAAAAGGCCATCATCATGCTGCGCAGCATGGCGGCCATGCTTGAGCAGCACCATCAAGTAACCATACTCGATCAAGCCGTGATCGGCGCGGTCAAACTGTCGCACCGTTACATTGCCGGCCGCCAGCTCCCGGACAAGTGCGTCAGCCTGCTCGATACCGCCTGTGCGCGCGTCAATTTGAGTCTGCGGACCAAGCCACCGGCGTTGGCACGTTGCGAACAGCAAATTAGAGACATCGAGGCCGAATGCATCCGGCTCGAACGCGAGCAGCGAACCGGTTATAGCCATGAGTCGACCATCGCCGATCTCATGGAAAGAAAGACGGCGCTCGAAACCCAGAAGAACCAGCTCGACCAAAGTTGGCAGGCGACACAGAAGCTGGTCAACGAAATCGCCGGACTACGCCGCCAATTGGAATCTGAATCGGCTACCGCAAACGATCCGTCCACCGTGACACAACCCAACGTCGACCCTGCAATCCAGCGCCAACGTTTAGCGACGCTGCGCAAAGAATTGACGATATTGCAGGGCGAAGTGCCGTTGATTTACGAATGCGTCGATGCCCAAGTGGTGGCCGAAGTCGTCGCCGACTGGACCGGCATTCCGGTTGGACGCATGCAAAGCGACGAAATCAATAATGTGCTGCAGCTACACACGCGCATGTCACAGCGGGTCATCGGCCAAGCGCCTGCGCTGGAGCTGATTGGCAAGACCATGCATACCGCGCGTGCCAAGTTGACCGATCCGCGCCGACCGCTGGGCGTATTTATGCTCGTCGGCCCGAGCGGTATCGGTAAGACCGAAACGGCGTTGGCGCTAGCCGAACAGCTCTACGGGTCGGAAAGGAATCTGACGATCATCAATATGTCGGAGTTCAAAGAAGAGCACAAAGTCTCGCTGCTGATGGGTTCGCCGCCGGGCTATGTCGGTTATGGCGAAGGTGGTGTCCTGACCGAAGCAGTACGGCGTAAGCCTTATTGCGTTTTGCTGCTCGACGAGATCGAGAAAGCGCATCCCGGCGTGCAAGACATTTTTTATCAAGTATTCGATAAAGGCATGTTGCGCGACGGCGAAGGCCGCGACATCGATTTCAAGAATACCGTCATCATCATGACCAGCAACACCGCCAGCGAGCAGATCGAACAATTGTGCGCCGATATCGATACGCGCCCGTCGCTGGAAGGATTAACCGAGGCCATCGGTCCGGCATTGCGGCAAGTGTACAAGCCAGCGTTCCTCGGCCGCGTCAACATCGTTCCGTACTATCCGCTGGACGACGCTTGCTTGGGCACTATCGCCCGCCTGCAGCTCGACGCCATTCGCCGACGAGTCGAGGAAAATTATCAGGCAACATTGAATTACAGCGACGAGTTCATCGAGCATATCGTCTCGCAATGTCGCAAGTCCGATACCGGTGCCCGGCAAATCCATAGCGTGCTCACCAATACGTTATTGCCGACATTGTCGGAAAAAATTCTGTCGCGCCTCGCCGCCGGTAAGCCAGTGGCCAAGGTAAAGATCGGCCTAACGCAAGAGGGCGATATCGCGGTGGATTGTTCAGCGGCGCCGGTAAAACGCCTATTGCCTAGGAAGGTAGAGAAAGCGGCCCATCAGGGCTAGCGATAATGAAGTTATGAGTATCTTTAAATTTGTGGATGTTTACGTACTTTCTGGTACTGAATATCCGTAGTCTTTCAAAAAAACGTCGCACAGCGAAGGAAGAGGGAAGAAACATGTCGATATTTATGAACTACGAAGGCATTAAGGGAGAATCGTCCGACATCAGTCATAAAGGTTGGATGGATATCGAAGAGTTAAACTGGGGTGTTGGCAGAAGCGTCACCTCGGGGACATCTACCCAAGGTGACAGGGAATCTTCAAACGCCAATATCGGCGATCTCGAGATCACCCGCCACATGGACAGTGCCACCCCGAAACTGTTTGTCGAATCGTGCTGCGGCACCGGCAAGACAGTGAAAATTCATCTCACCAAAACCGGCGGCGGTTTAGGTTCCGATGTTTATATGGAATATACGTTGAAGAATGCGCTCCTTAGTAAATACAGCGTATCTGCCGGCTCTAAAGACAAGGCTCGGCCCAAGGAAAAACTGACCATCAGCTTCGTCGACGTTGAAGTTAAATACACGCCTTATGACGACAGTGGTTTGGCCTTACCGTCGATTCCGGTCGGTTTCGACTCTGCCACAAATACGAAACGTTAGTTGGGCTGATCAAATCAATAGGGGTTAGGGGATGTCCGTTTTTTGTAAAGGCAGCCTTTAACCCCAGGCCAACGAAAAGGAGATTCGATACTATCGCCATCACTTAATCTCAGTCTTATGGAAAAAGACGATGTTCAGAGCTTCATCTACAACTTGCAAAAGGCCGGCCCCGGCGAACTAAATCACTTTGCGGTGACGTTTCCGCATGGTAACGAGGCAGCATGGCGCCGTTTCATAAAGGGGGCCTATCACCAGCCAATTACTTGGTGGATTGGTATTTTTCAACTGCAAATGCAAATGGGGATGTGGGGATTCCGCTATCGGTCCGATGCAAGCACGCGCGCAAGTGTTTTATGGCGGGTCACGCGACCACTGCGAGACGAAGTGCGGGATGGTGTGAAAGGCGAGGATATGCCCCTGCTCTCAGCTATCGTCCAATACAACTTGAAGCATCGAAAGGCAGATATTATTGGTAGGCTTATTGGCGGACAGTTTACAAGTTACGCTAGCATGGGAGGGCGTTTTGGAAGTAAGCGTCTTCCCAAGACGGGAAAGGTTGTAGGAGCGTTTACTAACTTTGGTATCGCTAGCTATGGTGCTGGAATCCAAGCGGTTGGCAAAGGGTTGCAAACTGTTGAGGCCGTGATTCAATCCATTTTGACTGGGCGCCCAGAGCATCTTCCCGATGACTATTGCAGCAATAGCGATGTACAGCTCGACAAGGAAGAGAGCGAAGTGCTGGGGAATCTTGAATCGGCGCTCTCGGAAGTAATGTCGCTAACCCAAGTAAAGCCTGATCCAGTTCCGATTAAAGAATTCTGCTCACGACCGGAAAACATAAGTCTCAAGGGCGTATGTCGATGAGTCGATTGATGAGTCGGTTCATAAGTGGTGTCCGTAGATTTTTCGCTGGGTTTTTTTTAGAGATTTTGGCTTTTATAACTTTTTGTGCTGCCGGTCTTGCTTGGGCTTATTTCTCAACAGCCTATGCTGTCATCCCAGTTTTTATTATTGGGATTGCGTTGGGAGGGTACATATATGGGTTAATTGAGGGGGAAAAAAGCGAACCCATAAATAAGGAAAAGTAAGTCTGTTTCAGAATAATTAAGCTATACATTGCACGAAGGAAGGGAGCGAAGTTCTGGAAAATCTTAAATCGGCGCTCTCGGAAGTGATGTCGCTCACTCAAGTGAAACCTGGCCCAATTCCGATCAGGGAATTTTGCTCACGACCAGAAAACATAAATCTGAAGGGGGTATGCAAGTGAGTGCCCCACAAAGTGGGCTTATACCAGGTATTCGTAGATTCTTAGCAGGGATCTCCCATGAAGTATTACTATACCTGGCGTTATTTGTTGGTCTTGCTGCGTGGGCTTATTCGTCGTCAATCTATGTTGCGTTGGCCGTTTTCGTAGTCATTGGTGTGATAGCAGGGACCATCGTATATAGGCTTATTGAAGGGAAAAGGAAATGATGTCGCTCACCCAAGTGACACCCGACCAAGTTCCGATTGAGGAATTCTGCTCGTGACCAGAACATCTCGTCGATCAAATAATCATTGAGCGAGCGATCTTTCGTAAACCCTTCGAGTTTTCTACAGGCCTCTTGGATATCGTAAAGGTACTTCCAAAATTCAGGCTGCATACAGCAACGCGCTAGACTGTTCGACAGTCTGTAGGAAAAAGGGGTTACGGCTGGCCCCTTCTTCCACGAGATCGATTGGGCGCTCGAATAAATCTTCCAGTGCCATCAGCAAACCGAAGTAAGCATCCGCATGCTCAGTCGGTGATAGGGGTTGAAACTCCACTAGAAAATCGATATCGCTTCGCGCAGGCTCAAAATCACCCCTTGCCGCAGAACCGAAAAGCGCCAACCGGCCGACTCGATAACGCCGACAGAGTGTTTCCAGTTCTGATTGATGCCGACGATCTGCAGCGCCGCGGCTAGCGCTGGCGCAGCACGCCGCCGGTGTTCAGCACCGCTTGGCGTCGCGTTAAACCAATTTCGGTCACACCCGTAGCTATCGGGAAGTCTAATCAGACCGAGAGTCAAGATTCCCGAGGCTCGAGCATGACCTGAAAGGAAAACCGATATGAAAAATTTTGACGTGCAGAGCATCGATTTGAGCGTTCCCCGCAGCAAGGCGTTTGCCTTCATCGCCGACCCGGCAAAACTGCAGGCGTGGACCCACGCGTTCGTCTCCGTTACCTACGAACGCGCGGTCATGCGGACTCCTGCCGGCGAGATCACAATCGATCTAAAGGTAAACGCATCTGCGGAACATGGAACGATCGATTGGTGTATGACGTTCCGGGACGGCAGCGTCGCCACCGCGTTCTCGCGCATCGTCGAGACCGGCCGGGATCGTTGCGTCTATAGTTTCATCTTGACGCCGCCGCCTGTGCCGTTGGAACAGCTCGAGGGCGCGCTCGATGTGCAATCGCGAACCCTCGCACAAGAGCTCAGCAAGCTCAAAGGAATCCTGGAGCACCATGCCTGACAGAACCAACGCTGCGGTGGATCGGAATCTCGAGCCGGAGGTGGCGCGAGCGAAAGCAGGAGACCGCGGCGCCCTGGAGTCGGTGATTCGGGCCGTGCACAAGGACGTGCACGCCGTTGCGCTGCGTTTCCTGTGGCATCCGCAAGACGCCGAGGACGCCACGCAGGAAATCCTTATCCGGGTCATCACCGGCTTGGGAAAGTTTCGAGGCGACAGCAGTTTTCGGACCTGGGTTTATCGCATCGCCTGTAACGCCCTGCTCACGCTGCGTCAGCAGCGCATGGAGCGAGCATCCATGCGCTTCGAGGAATTCGGCGAGGATCTGGCGCATGGACTCTCGGACGAACCGCTGCGCGCGCAACACGGCGTCGAGGAAGAGTTACTATTGCAGGAAGTAAAGATCGGATGTACTTCCGCGATGCTGCTGTGTCTGGACCGCAATCATCGACTGGCGTATATCCTCGGCGAGATTATCGAGCTGGATCACCAGGAGGCAGCGGCAGTGCTGAAGATAGCCCCGGCGTCGTTTCGAAAACGCTTGTCGCGCGCCAGGGCGAGCATCAATGCGTTCATGATCGGCCGATGCGGATTGATCGAACCGGCCAATGCCTGCCGATGTCGTCGCCGGGTCGCCACCGCGGTCGATCTTGGCCGTATCGATCCCAAGCGCCTGCTGTTCGCTACCTCGCTGGCCGACGCGCAGCGGTTTCCGCGGGTGTTGGCGACAATCAGGCAGCTCGACGATACTCGTCGTGCCGCAGCGCTGTACCGATCTCATCCAGCGCCGAAATCCTCGGAAAAATTTATCTCCTGGTTGCGCGAGGTGATTGACGCCAGACCGGACACGCGCACCATCGAGTGAACAGCGCAGCCGCCGCGTTGTCAGCATGTGCGCTGACGTCGGAACTCGCCTGAACCTATCCCCGTGACGCGCTTGAACGCTTTGCTGAACGCCGCCTCGGATTGATATCCGCAGCGCGCCGAGGCCTCGGCGACGCTTAGCCGTTCCTGCTCAAGCCAAGCGCGCGCCACTCGGTCGGGAATTCCATCGGTGCTTTGCCCACCACCGTTTGAAAGCGTTCGGCAAAGTTGGATCGCGACATGAACGCCGCCGCTGCCAAATCGTCCACGGTCCACGCCCGCACCGGCTGCTCGCCAGCGTCGAGCGGATTTGTTTATCCGCCAGTGCCGCCAACAGGCCGACCGTTTGCGTCTGTTTTTTCAGCGCGTGGCGGATGACATAGAACATCAATGCGTCCGATAGTCGATCCAGCACCGCGGCCTGAGCCTCAGCGAACAACAAATCGATCAGGGCACGAAATTGTGCTGCACCCGCGTCGCGATTGCATTGTCACGAGTGTTCGATTGTCGGTGTTCGGAACACGAGGCCTTTGCAGCGGCAGCGCTGCGGCTTAGTAATGACGCCGAATATCTTAAGCCGGCGCCGTGTACCGCTTCTCGATTTGCTGACGAATAAATTGACGAGCGTCTTTCGGCGACGGTCTGGTATCTCTTTCGATGCCACGAACGACATCGGCGAGGTCGTCATCCTTGATGACCTCTTGAAACCAGCGCGAATAGTCGCCGCGACGTAAGTGATAAAGCCAAGTCTCATCGCCGACGCCTTCCGCTGATTGCAGAAAGATCGCTAGATTCTGCGCGCGTAAGTTGAGCTTTCCTTGCGGTCCGCGGAAATAGAAACTCAGTTCCGGAGGTAGCTCGCCGAGCGCGTATTTACGATCGTGTCGACGGCGTTCGCTGCGCGGTGGAATGCGGGTGAAGCGGCGGGGCGGCTCGTCGTTGCGCCATTGCCAGCCGATTGCTGCTGCGGCTGGCAGCGGATCGTTGGCGAGTTTCGGTGGTGTGCGGTCGATAGCGCGGGCAAAACGTTCCAACGTTTCCGCCGGTGTACCGCCGATAGCGATGACGATGTCGATTAATTCCAATACCGGCCGCGCCACATGATCGGGATGTACGGTGATAGCCAAAATGCCGGAGAGGCCGGGGGAAAATAGCGCCGCGGCGCTGCGGTTTGTCGACGGCAGCAGGTGGTGCGCTTCGTCGATCAGTGCCCAGTGCGGCCGGCCGGTGCGCGCACGCAAGCCCAGAAGCGCCGCGAATAAGCGTTCGAAGAATGCCGGTCGATCGGCCAGCGGGATGCCGAGCAGGTTGATCACGACATTTTCCTCGGGATCTTCTAGTAACTTGATGACTTGATCGATCGGCGGCGGTTGGTCCGGCCGACCGAATACGACCGGACCCAGATTTTCGTAGTCGCCTTCTGGATCGATTACGCAATATTGGTAGCCCTGTTCGCTCAGACGTTCGAGAAAGCCGGTAACGAAGGTCGACTTACCGCTGCCGGAGGTGCCGGACAGTAGTAGGTTGGTGCCATACGGTTGAATCGACCAATCGCCATCATTATCGAAATGGCCCAGGGAGACGGCCCGCTGCTTGCGGCACAGGATATCGGAAAGATCGGACACCAGCAGCTTGTCGATCAGCTGCGCGACGCCAGCGCCGTGATCGGCGCTAGTCACCCAGTCCGCTTGCTGTTTGAGCGACGGCAGCGCATTCGCCACGGCGACGCCACACTCGCACAACGCCAACATATGATGATCATTCTCGGCATCGCCGATGGCGACGGCGTTATGCGGCGACAGCTTCATGGCTTGCAGCACCGCCGTCAGGCCGGTCGCTTTATTCACGCCACCCGGCAAGATCATTACCGCGCCTTTATTGAAAATAACTTGGTGCTCCAATCCTAAATCGCGGATAGCGGCGAGGACGGTAGTTTCATGCGGCTCCCAGGTGGCAAGGATGACGCGACCGACCGATAACGGTACGCCGGCGGTCTTGAGTTTCTGCGCCAATGCTTCTGGCGGCGACTCGGCCAGCGGGCGCTCTTCGTGGGTCGCTGGATGATAGAGCAGGCCGCCGTTTTCGGCGACGACATACTCGAAGACATCGAGCCGCGGGAATACGCGTTGCAAGTCCGGCAACTCGCGGCCGGTAACGAGTGCCAGCCGTCGTCCTGACTCACGTAAACGTTTAAGTGCCGCCAGTGTCGGCGCGTTGACCGTGCCGTCGTGGGCGATGGTGCCATCGTAGTCGCACACTAAAACGGGATAGCGCATTTTTTGTTCTCGGTGATAATTAGGTACACGAGAATTTTTGCGGCGTCAGTCATCGTAACCTTTGACGATTTGCTCCCACGTGACTTCTTCACCGGTCTTTTTATTGATGCGCTTATAACCGACCGGCGCCATGTCGCGCTGGTCGAGCAAACTGAAGTGCATCTCCTCGCGTTGCTCGCCGGGATATAGCGCGACCGGAATATTTACCAAGCCAAAGCTAATGCTTCCCTTTCAAATGGTGCGTGGCATGGATCGATCTTTCCCAGTGTTGTATTAATCCGACCCGATGCTGGCGCTGGAGTTTCGCGTACATCCCTGATAGCGATGCGGCAATAGGAGAAACCCGGGTGCGGTAAGGTGGGGACGGGAATGGCGGACGCACCCGCAAAAGAATGATGGGGAATGACAATGGACCGGCGTTGTCTTATGAATGGTCCCGGCGTTCATTATTTGTTATGCCGGCACTTCGCAAATGAACCCCATGGAAGGAGAAGAGATATGGCCGAAGAGCGCAAACCGAGTTCGACCACTCAAAGTACATCGACTAAGACTCCGGGCACGCAAACGTCAGGTACATCGATGCAAGGTGGGCAGGGCCAGCAGAGCGGGGAGATGCAGCGAACGTCAGCCTTTAGGGCAATGTCGCCGCTGGATGAAATGGACCGCCTCATGGATCGTATGCTCGAAAGTGTGATGCCGCGCAGTCTTTTCCGGCCGTTGCGTTGGGATATGCCGGAAGTTTCACGAATGGAAACGCGCATGCCGCGTGTCGATGTCATTGATCGCGACGAGGCATTAGTGATACGGGCAGAGGTACCGGGTGTACAAAAGAAGGACCTGGACGTATCGATTACCGATAATGCCGTCACCATCAAAGCGAGCATGGAACAGCAACAGGAAGAGGAAGAAGGCGACTATCATCGGCGTGAGCTGTTGCGCGGAATGTTCTTCCGAACCATTCCACTGCCGATCGAGGTCGATAGTGATAGGCCAACCGCCAGCTTCAATAACGGCATTCTCGAGCTGACATTGCCGAAAACAGCGACGGCGAAAAAGCGTCACCTGAAAATCGAATAATGAAACGCCGCCACCGACGTAATGTCGGTGGCGGTTTATCGATTGATATTTTCGTAATTCTGACCCTGCGTCTCCCCAAGTCGACATATGTGCGATTAGGCATATGTGAAAAAAGGCGGCTCGTATCGTTGGTCTTGATAGACAAGGGCGATATTATCCCGTGCAAAGCGTGGGCTAGCGATGGTTGGCGCCCGACGCAAAGCGAGGACCCAGCGAACGATGACCAAAGGGGAACCGATTCCAGAGGATGTGAGGCGATTCGTTCTCACTAGCATTACCTCGGTCCCGCAGCTGGAAGCCATATTGCTGCTACGGAGTGATGCTAAACATTCCTGGGATGGCAAGCACGTCGCTCAGCGACTTTACGTCAGCGAGAAGTTGGCCGATCAACTGTTAACCGATTTATGTGCCGCCGGCGTGTTGGTGGTCACCGGACAAGAAAACTTACTGTACCGCTATCAGCCGAGCTCAGACGAGCTCATGCAAATGATCGATCGTGTTGCGACGGTATATTCCAAGAATATCGTGGCGATGACTAATCTGATTCATTCCGAGACGAGCAAGAAGGCACAGAAGTTCGCCGACGCCTTCAAGCTGCGAGGGGATTCCTAGATGGCTGGAATCATCTATGCACTTTGTACATTGACCGCGCTCACTTGTGCCGGTTTGTTATTGCGCAGTTATATCCGCAATCGGTACAAACTGTTGTTGTGGAGCGGTCTCTGCTTCGCGGTGTTGTCGCTGAACAATATTCTGCTGATCTTTGACAAAATGGTGTTTACGGAGATCGACCTTTCCACTTGGCGGCTATTGACGGCGCTGTTTGGGCCATTGCTTCTGTTGTACGGCCTGATATCAAAGGATGAGTGAGGCGGCGATGAATGAGATGTTGCTCGGAGCGATTGCAACTGCCTCACTGGTGATCGGTCTGTTTTTCTTTCGTTTTTGGCGCAGCACGCGCGATCGATTCTTTTTATTTTTTGCGACCTCGTTTTGGATTGAGGCGGGTAATCGCGTTTTGTTGGGGCTGACAGGCGGCTTGCGCGAGGATACGCCGTGGTACTACTTAATACGATTGGTCGCCTATAGCCTGATCGTGATCGCGATTCTAGACAAAAACCGACCGTGGCGAAAAATGCGAAAAAAAAAGCCGGGCTCGCAAAATTAGAGTAGCGGCGAACATTGTCCATCTGGGACTCTCAAACAAGAAAGCGCTGGCGCATCAGTAGCCAATGCCGACGATCCTGTGACTTATTTAGTCAGTTATTAATGCGCTTATCTACGGAAACCGATAAATGAAGACCGTTAGATTACCCGCGGGTGAAGACGTCCCCGCGCTCGGTATTGGGACTTGGCGCATGGGTGAGAGCCGAGCCATGCGCAATGAGGAGATCGCGGCCTTGAGATTGGCGCTCGATCTTGGTATTACCCTGATCGACACCGCCGAGATGTATGGCAACGGCGAGACCGAGGTGCTTGTCGGTAAGGCAATCGCCGGTCGGCGTGACGAGGTATTTTTGGTCAGTAAGGTTTTGCCTACCCATGCTAGTCGCGGCGATACGGTTGCCGCTTGTGAGTGCAGCTTACGGCGCCTAAAGACCGATCGACTCGATCTCTACCTGCTGCATTGGCCCGGTGACGTGCCGTTAGCGGAGACGATGGAAGCATTTCTGGCGCTGCAGCGTAGCGGCATGATCCGCCACTACGGTGTGAGTAATCTGGATCGGGCGGACATGGAGCAGCTTTGGTCGCTGCCGCGAGGTAACGATGTGCAGACCAACCAGCTGTTGTACAACCTCGAACGCCGCGGTATCGAGTGGGATTTGTTGCCGTGGTTGCGTGAGCGCGGCGTGCCGGTCATGGCGTATTCGCCGTTCGAGCAGGGGGAGCTGCTTTGCGATCGACGATTGGCTAGTTTTGCCGAGCGTTATCAGATGACGCCGGCACAGGCCGCACTCGCTTGGTTGATGAGTCAGCCCGATATCATTGCGATTCCAAAATCCAGCCACCGGAAACGGGTTCAGGAAATTCACGGCGCACATCAGGTGCGGTTAACACAGGAACAGCTGGCCGAATTGGACGCATTATTCCCGCCGCCGGCCGGTGCGCAACCATTAGCGGCGATTTAACCACGAAAAACACCTGATACCCGATAGAGCAAGCGGCATGGCTTCGCTGTCCTCGAATCCATAAGATGGGGAAAAGCAGTCGACACCAATCGTGGTAGAGAGGAGGGGTATTCATGGAGCCTAGAACGTCGTCGCCGGTATCCGGAGAAACTTTTTACGCGCGTACCTTTGCGTTACTGACGTTGTTATTCTTGGGTTACTTGCTTTACCAGATTTTGTTGCCGTTTTTTGCGCCGCTCAGTTGGGCGTTGTTTATCGCATTTCTGTTGCAGCCGGTACACATTGGGTTGACTAACAAATTAAAAAGCCGCCAAAATTTATCCGCCGCATTCCTCACATTTGCCGTGTTTCTAATGGTGGTCGGCCCGCTTACTGCCCTGGGTGCAGCATTCGGTGCGCAGGCGGCAGAGTTACTGCAGTTCGTCCAACGGATGGCCACTGACCATCGATCGGCGGAGCTGTCCGATCTCAATACCATTCCGGTTATCGGTACTGTGCTTACTTGGTTGCAGGACTCTGTTGGTGTGTCGCCGGCGCAGATTCAAAGCGGCTTCGTCGAAGGAGCGCGCACCGTGCTCCAGGTGATCGGCTCGCTTGGCCGAAAAATATTTTTCGGCGCGCTCGGCACGGTAATGGGTTTCGCGGTCATGATGTTTATTCTTTTCTTTATGATTCGCGACAGTCAACCCATGCTGATGACGTTGCGTGCGCTCGTACCGATGTCACCGGCTTACAAAACCCGTTTGTTCAGCCACCTCGCTGCTGTCGCGCGCGCTGTCGTCTACGGTAGCGGTGTCACTGCGTTAGTCCAAGGAACGCTTGTCGGCATCGGCTTCGCCATCGTTGGCCTGCCATCGCCGATTGTCTTTGGTGTATTCGCTGCGCTCTTTGCGTTGGTGCCTATGGCCGGCACACCCATTGTTTGGGTACCGGCGGTGATTGTGCTGGCGGTACAGCAACGTTGGGTGTCGGCTATTTTCTTACTGGCGTGGGGAATCATGGTGACGACGATCGATAATTTCATCCGTCCGCTTCTAGTTTCCGGTCGGGCACAAGTTGGTACGCTCACCGTTTTTATCGGCGTATTGGGAGGTGTCTCGGCATTCGGAACGGTCGGCTTGTTCATGGGTCCTCTCGTGCTCGCCCTAGTGATTGCACTGATTCAGTTCACTATCGACGTGCGACAAGCGCGCGTAAGTTGATTACGTTGGAACCTAGCGGGTAGCAGGTTAGGGCGAGATCGTAATTCTGTCTTCAATATCTTCTCTTTCAGTTGTTCCGGCTTGAGGCGTTGTTTCACCGTCAGTAGATTAGTGACTCCTTTTATACCAGTTAAGCGGTAGATCACCCGCTCTGCGTCTTATTTTTCGAATCGCCAATCGACTTCACCGATAGAAGCGGAAACGTCATCAAACGCTCGTGGGTCATTTAGGAAATGCGACCGACGATAGGCCGTGTGTGTTTGCGACAGATTTTCGACGCGCATAGATCTTGGATAAATTAGTGGACGACCGGCGGGTCCAATATTTGCAACACATGCAGAGAAGTGGTCGCGGGCTAACGGTGATTGCGTTAGACGACGCTGTAACAACCTGGCTACCAGGGTCGATGAAAGACGCCGCTGGATCGATCGGATATACCGTTCGCAACCGGTGCTACATTTTTAACTATAGCCGTCCGTTGGCAGTGCGAGAGGGTAATTCGATGTCGCATACAAGGAAACGTGTCTGGGTAAGCATTATGGGGCTCGCCATGGTGTTTCTGTTCGGTACTGCTGTATCGGCGAACACCGAAGAAGATGGAATTAGCGCTTACCAAGCGCATGACTATGCGCGAGCCTATGCACTCTTATATACGCTCGCTGAGCGTGGTAGCCGTGAAGCCCAAGCTTATCTCGGCCTCATGTACGGAATGGGTAGAGGCGTAGAACGAGACGAGGCGACGGCCGCCATGTGGGTTCGTCGGGCGGCAGAGCAGGGCGATGCCGTCTCGCAAACATTATTAGCGAGCCTGTACTCCGAAGGTTATGGCGTACAGCGTGACAATGCCGAGGCGTTTCGTTGGTATCACGCTGGCGCTCTAGGCGGGAACCCGGTCGCGCAATACGCACTTGGATTATTTTATGCCCAAGGTCGGGGCGTACAGCAGAACGACGCCGAAGCGGTAATCTGGTTTCGCAAGTCCGCTGAGCAAGGCGAGGCGATGGCGCAATATAATCTCGGTTTGATGTACGCCCAAGGTCGCGGTGTCGAGCAAGACACCACTCAAGCAATCGAATGGTATCGGCAGGCGGCCGTGCAGGGAGATGCTAATGCTTGGCGTGCGTTAGCGGAGCTCGAAAACAAAACGGCACAGTAATCGCTATCCGCTTTACTTATTTCTCGCCATCGCTTCTGGGAAGCGAATGGCGCTTATTTACCGCTTCATGGCGTCTCACCAGTTACCGACAACGTCTGAGCGCGCGTGCCAAGCGTCGCTCGCTTTGCTGCAGACGTACGCGGTCGAGTCTTCCTGCTTGATGATTAATGTCCACCACCGGTGCGAAGTTCACGTTAACGCCGAGTGCGGCAAGTTCGCGGCCTTGAGTGGTAGCGTATTGCTCGATTGCGCGTCGTCGTTGCTCTATATCGGCAAAGCGACCGACCACCTCGGCAATTGGCGGTAGACGCGTCAGCGGCGGCGACAAACGCGAGACACCGCCGCCTTCCTGATCGGTGGCGATCCCCAGCGGCGGTAAATGCGACGGACGTTGCCCTTCAAACGATGAAATATCGTGCTCGATCTGAATCGCTGTCATATCGTTTACATTCCGCGCGGTGATGAAGACGCCGGCAATGGCCCGATGTACTATTAACTGCCGGACATCTGAGCGTCACGCGAAATTTAAAATGACCATGAGGTGCCGCGCGCCGACGACGATGTGGCGTGCAGCATAAGCGGAAAAAAGCCCAAGAGTCACCATAACTAATAGCGGCCGCCAATGTCCAAGAAGTGGGGCGCTAAGGCAGGTCTAAACCTGAGCGACTTTCAGAACAAGAGCCGATTTGCCGGCATTCGTTGACTCGATTTCAGCTAAAGTTAGTTCGTATTATGTCGTAGACCCCGGTCACCCGAGATTCGAGCCGTTATGGGTCAGATCACGTTGGTAGACAAGTACGAAGTGGTAACCGGTCGCGTATATCTGACCGGCACGCAGGCGCTTGTGCGTCTGCTGATGTTGCAACAACTGCGCGACCGGTCTCGTGGACTGAACACTGCCGGATTCGTGTCCGGCTATCGCGGTTCGCCGCTGGGCGTGTTGGACCGGGAATTGTGGAAGGCGCGCCCGTATCTCGCGCAACACCGCATTACATTTATTCCCGGCGTCAATGAAGAGCTGGCGGCTACTTCGGTTTGGGGCACGCAGCAGGTGAGCCTGTTCCCTGGTGCGAAGTACGACGGTGTGTACGCGATGTGGTACGGCAAAGGGCCGGGCGTCGATCGCAGCACCGACGTGCTGCGCCACGGGAACGCCGCCGGTACGTCGAAGCACGGCGGCGTGCTGGTTATCGCCGGCGATGATCCCGGCGCGAAGTCATCGTCGCTGGCGCATCAGAGCGATCACTTGTTCAAGGCGATTTTGATGCCGGTGTTGGCACCGGCCAGCGTGCAGGAGTATCTCGACTACGGACTGCACGGTTGGGCGCTGTCGCGCTATTCCGGTTGTTGGGTGGCGCTGAAGGCTGTTACCGACACTGTGGAAAGCTCGGCCTCGGTGTACGTCGATCCGCATCGGGTACAAATTGTTACGCCGTCGGGTCCGATCGTGCCAACCGACGGACTGAGTATCCGCTGGCCGGATCCGCCGTTGGCGCAGGAACGGCGCCTACTGAATCACAAACTCTATGCAGCGCTAGCGTATTGCCGCGCCAACGCGCTTAACCAAACGGTGATCGATTCGCCAAAGCCGCGGCTCGGCATCATCACTGCCGGCAAATCCTATCTCGATGTGCGCCAGGCGCTCGACGATCTGGGTATCGACGAGCGACGTGCGGTCGAGATTGGATTGCGCGTATATAAGGTAGGGATGGTATGGCCGCTCGAATCAGAGGGGGTGCATCGGTTCGCCGAGGGGCTGGAAGAAATCCTGGTGGTCGAGGAAAAGCGGCAATTGCTCGAATATCAGTTGAAAGAGCAACTCTACAATTGGCGCGAAGACGTACGCCCGCGTGTGATCGGTAAGTTTGACGAGAAGGGCGAGTGGGTTTTGCCGCACGATCACTGGTTGTTGCCGGCTGCCGGTGAGCTAACGCCGGCGATGATCGCGCGCGTAATCGCGTCGCGCATCGAGCGGTTTCACACTTCCAGCAAGATGCACGAGCGTCTGACGCTGATCGACGCGAAAGAGAAGGCGCTCGCCGAACCGCATCTTACCGTCGCACGCGTCGCGCACTATTGTTCCGGTTGCCCGCATAGCAGCTCCACCAAAACGCCGGAAGGCAGCCGTGTGTTGGCAGGCATCGGTTGTCACTACATGGCGCTCTGGCTCGACCCGGTCACGACCCAGACCTTCAGCCAAATGGGCGGCGAGGGCGTGGCGTGGATCGGCCAGGCACCGTTCACCCATACCAAGCACGTGTTCGCGAACTTGGGCGATGGAACCTATTTTCACTCCGGAATTCTGGCGATCCGCGCCGCGGTCGCGGCCAAAGTGCCGATCACTTATAAGTTGCTCTACAACGACGCGGTGGCGATGACCGGCGGCCAACCGTTGGACGGTGTGTTGACCGTGCCGCAGATCACGCATCAACTGACCGGCGAAGGCGTCAAAAAAATCGTTGTTGTTACCGACGAGCCGGAAAAGTACGGCGACGCCGCCGGCTTCGCGAAGGATGTCCCAATCCGTCACCGCAACGATCTCGACGCGATCCAGCGCGAGCTCCGCGAATATCCCGGCGTGTCGGTCATCGTCTACGACCAGACCTGCGCCGCTGAAAAACGCCGCCGGCGCAAACGCGGAACATATCCGGATCCACCGAAGCGCGCGTTCATCAACGAGGCAGTGTGCGAGGGCTGCGGTGACTGCAGCAACAAATCGAACTGCATGTCGGTCGTGCCACTCGAGACCGAGTTCGGCCGCAAACGCGAAATCGATCAATCGTCATGCAACAAAGATTTCTCGTGCGTCAACGGCTTCTGCCCGAGCTTTGTCACGGTTGAAGGCGGCAGCGTACGCAAAGGTGTCGCTTTGGCCGACGCCGATCGCAGCGAGTGGAATATTCCCGAGCCGATCTTGCCGTCGCTCGACGAACCGTATGGCATTCTTGTCACTGGCATCGGCGGCACTGGTGTCGTTACGATCGGCGCACTGCTCGGTATGGCGGCGCACATCGAGCAGAAAGGCGTCACCGCGCTCGACATGGCGGGAATTGCCCAGAAGGGTGGCGCCGTCTGGTCGCATGTCCGCATCGCCGCTCGCTCGGAGCAACTGTACGCGCCACGTATCGCCACCGGCGAAGCCAACGTGGTGCTCGGCTGTGACATCGTCGTGACGATTGCCGATGAAACGTTGGCAAAAGTGCGTGCCGGCTGGACCCGGGCCGTGATCAACACCGATTTCTCGATCACCAGCGATTTCATCCGCGCCTTCAGCGCGCAAGCAAAGACTGGCGATCTCGAGCGCCATCCTGACCCCATTTTCCCACTCGATGGTATGAAGGCGCGTGTCGATGAGACCATCGGTCTGGGTAGGACACATTTTGTCGATGCCACACGCCTCGCGACCGCGTTAATCGGCAACACAATCGCGACCAATCTGTTCTTATTAGGATACGCCTATCAGAAAGGTCTAATCCCGATCTCGGCCGCCGCCATCCTGCAGGCCATTGAGCTCAACGCCACCGCCGTCGACACCAGCAAAAAAAGTTTCCTCTGGGGCCGTCGCGCCGCGCACGACCTCGATTTGGTGAAGAAGATTGCCACTCCCATCGATCCCGCGCACGCACATTTGACCCCGTCGCGCGACCTTAACGAATTAATCTCGCGTCGGGCCGTGCATCTAACCGAATATCAAGATGCTGCATATGCCCGCCGTTATACTGACCTGGTCGAGCGCATTCGCTCTGTTGAATCGAGCAAAGGCGGGGATGACACTCGACTAACTGAGGCCGTAGCACGTTACTACTTCAAGCTGCTCGCCTACAAAGACGAATACGAAGTCGCCCGTCTATATACCAACGGTGATTTTTTGAAGCGGCTGCACGCCACCTTCGACGGCGACTTCCGGCTGACCTTCCATTTGGCACCGCCGGCGTTTGCAAAGGCAGATCCCATCACCGGCGAGTCGCGAAAGCGTTCGTTCGGTCCCTGGATGCTGGGAGTATTTGAGGTACTAGCGAAGTTTAAATTTCTTCGCGGAACGGTTTTCGATATCTTCCGCTACTCCGAGGATCGCAAGATCGAGCGCCAGCTGATTGTCGACTACGAACGCAACATCGAAAAACTTATCGCCCGGCTCAGTCCGCAAAACTACGAATGTGCCATCGAGATCGCGTCGTTACCCGAACGCGTCCGTGGTTTTGGTTCCGTCAAAAAGCGCCATCTGGAACACGCCAAGAAACGAGAAATGGAATTGTTGGCGGCGTTTAATAGCGGAAGCCGGAAAGAACGATTGCCCGAATTGGTGAATGCTCGTTAAGAAACCTAAATAAAGAAGTAATTTGTCGAGCTGAATCAGTTTCGTTCGGCATTCTCCATGCTCAACGGCCGCGCCACTGCTTCCAGCGATTTGCGTTCTGCATCGACGCCAAGGATCGCCGCGACGGCGGCAGCGAGGCACATCAACAGTGCGGCGAAGGCATAACCGAGCAGTACCGTATCGCGGCTGCCGCTGCCGATAAGGGTAGCGAATAGCGCCGGCGCGATAAAGCCACCGATGCCGGTACCGACGGCATAAAATAGCGAGATGGCGATGGCACGCATCTCGATGGGAAAGATTTCGCTGACGGTAAGGTAGGCCGAGCTCGCGGCGGCGGAGGCGACGAAGAAGATGGCGGACCAGGCCAACGTATGGGTCGTCGCGTTTAACCAGCCGCGGCTGAAGGCGTAACCGCTGGCTAGCAATGCCAGGCCGGAGATGGCGTAAGTGGCAACGATCAATGCACGCCGACCGATAGTGTCGAACAAGCGTCCGAGCACTAGCGGTCCGAGGAAATTACCAAGCGCGAACGGGAAGATATAGAGACCGACTTTTGCATCGGCAACGCCATAGAAACGCGTTAACACAAGCGCGTAGGTAAAAAATATCGCGTTGTAGAAAAATGCCTGTGCCGCCATCAGCGTAATACCGAGCATTGTGCGCGAGGTCGCGTGTACGGTGACGTGGCGCAACACTTCGCGCCATGATGGCGCGGTGCGGGGGCGAAACGTCAGTGTCTGCGTGGATTTCGGTAAGGTACCGAACTGTGCCGCGACTTGCGCTTCGATCTGTTGCATTTCCGCTTCGGCCTGTGCCTCGTGACCGTTGAGGATCAGCCAGCGTGGACTTTCGGGGACGTGGCGGCGCACAAGCAGAATGGCAATGCCGAGTACCGCGCCGAGTGCAAAAGCCAAACGCCATCCCCAGCGCGCACCAATGAATGTCGGATCGAGCAGAATCAAGCTCAAGCCGGCGCCGAGCGCTGCGCCAACCCAAAAGCTGCCGTTGATGGAAAGATCGACCAGGCCGCGCACACGCGCAGGGATCAACTCGTCGATCGCCGAATTGATCGCCGCGTATTCACCGCCGATGCCGAAGCCGGTGAAGAACCGACACAGTGCAAACGTGGTGAAATTGATCGCGGCTCCGGTCAGCACTGTCGCTACCAAGTAAACCGTCAACGTAATCAAGAAAAGGCGTTTGCGACCCAGCCGATCGGCCAAACGGCCGAAGTACAGCGCGCCCAAGACGGCGCCGCCGATGTAAGCCGATCCCGCCCAACCGATATCTGCCACCGATAGTCCGAGTGTATCGACCCGCTGCAGTGCTGCGCCAAGCGATCCAACGATGGTGACTTCCAACCCATCCAGTATCCATGCCGTACCCAACGCGATGACGATACGCCAATGCCAGCGTGACCAAGGTAACGCGTCGAGTCGCGCGGGGATGGTGCTGTGAACGAGGGTCGGCGGCGGCATCCTTGTGCATCCTTCTATATAAATAAATTGGCTTGAGACATTCTGTATCGAAAGCGGCCGAACGCCAAATACTTCGTCTAACAAGCGCTGAATAGTTGGGGGCAATGCCGATCCCAAAACGGATGTCCAGTTGACAGACATCGCTCGGATGCAAGGAAGCGTACATAAAGAGCTCAAGGGAGATATTTCCACCAAGCTGGTGGAAACGCAGACGGGCGCCAGCGTTTGGACCAACCCAGCCTGGGTTAAGAAAACTATCGGTGGCGTCGATTTGGCGCCTTTCATTGCCAAAATAGCGATCGAGTGGAGTTCCCCCGATTCCAGAGCAGGCTCGCCTTCGCGCATAATAGCGTCGGAGGTGTCCGGCGTTTTATCCTACCGGCACTTTATTAGCCGCTGTAAATAAAATATTTGTCGACGAGGGAGCTCATGACTGATTACAAATTTGCCGATAATTATCGAGATCTGTGCCGCAGCGATGGGGTCGATGCCGGGTTTCAGTTCGAGTTCCGGTGTGAACGTTGTAGCGATACCTGGCGTACGGAATTCAAACCTTATCGGGCGGGGCAGGCGTCGGGGTGGATACGCCAAGTTGGATACATGTTGGGCAGTTTTGGCGGATGGGGAAATACGGCGGGCAGCGCGGTCGGCGGTATCGCCCAAGCGGGATTTTCAACAGCGCGTGATGGGGCGTTTCAAGAAGCGATCGCCAGCGCCGAGAATCATTTCAATCGTTGTGCAAAATGCACTCAACATGTTTGCGCAAAATGTTGGGACGGTGCGCGTGGGTTATGCCTGCTTTGTGCGCCGGATGTAAAAATCGAAATTGAGACGGCGCGGCGCGAAGGTGAGTTGCAGGCGGCGCACGATCGGGCGCGGGAAGCGGGGCTGGTGTTGGGCGCCAAGCCGAGCGTGACTACCGAACAACAACTGGTTTGTCCGCAGTGCAGCGCCCAAACACGCGGCGCTAAATTCTGTCCGGACTGCGGCACGACGTTAGCAGCACCGACGACTTGTACGAAGTGTCAGGCACCGCTGCTAATCGGCGCCAAGTTTTGCGGTGAATGCGGTGCCAAAGCATGACGGGTGTGCCGATGCGAATTCTGTTAAGCGGCAGCTTTGACGAGACCGAGCGCGACCAGTGGCTGCACGAGTTACGCGTGGCGTTACCAGAGGCCATGTGGTGTCTGGATGCGAACGCGGATGAGACACGGCAAATCGAGGTGGCCGTAGTCGCCAACCCGCCACCCGGTGCGTTACAGGGATTGACCCAGCTGCAGTTAATCCAGTCGTTGTGGGCCGGGGTCGATCGATTGTTGGCAGATCCGACCGTGCCGCCGGACGTGCCGATTGCGCGTATGGTCGATCCGGCAATGAATGCAGCGATGGCGGAAACGACGCTGTGGGCGACGCTGTCGTTGCACCGGGGTTTCTTCGTTTACGCACGTCAGCAATCGGAAGGTCTGTGGCGGCAACTGCCGCAACGGCGCGCGGATGAAGTGCAGGTCGCTCTGCTCGGTTTAGGCCAGATGGGTCGCGCGGCCGCACGAAAGCTAGCCTCACAAGGCTATATCGTCAACGGCTGGAGCCAAACTGCGCAGGCCACCGTTGACGAAGGTGTACGTACTTGCGCCGGCGCCGAAGCGTTGCACTCGCTGCTGGCGAACAGCGATATCGTGATCAACCTACTGCCGTTGACGCCCGCGACCCACGGGCTGCTGGACCGCCGTTTCTTCGCCGCGATGCGGCCCGGTGCCAGTCTTGTGAATTTGGCGCGCGGCGCTCATGTGGTGGACGACGATCTTTTGGCCGCGCTCGATTCCGGTCAGGTGGGTCATGCGGTGCTCGATGCCTTTCCTACCGAACCGCTACCGCCCGGCCACCGTTACTGGCGACATCCGCAGGTGACGCTATTGCCGCATGCGGCGGCACAAACCGATCCACGCAGTGCGGCGCGCGTGGCAGCCGAAAATGTTCGGGCTTGGCGCGATGGGCGCCCAATCGCGCACCGTGTCGAGCGCGCGCGGGGTTATTGAGATTGGCACGGCGTTGGCGTGCTGGTCGACATAAGGGCTCAGAGACGGTAACAAAATGAACGTTGGCACCTTAACTCCCTCCCCCTCAGGGGGAGGGGACGGCTACGTTGCAGCTATTTCATTTTGTTACCGTCTCTTAGTTTAAAAATCCTTCGCAAGCGTGCTCTCGAAATAGCGCCCCGGCGTTACGCCGAGCGCTTGCCGAAACATCGCAATAAAAGCCGACGTGTCTTGATAGCCGACATCGACCGCTGCGGCGGTTACCGATCGGCCTTGCGCCAATGCTTCCAACGCCACCAGCAGCCGCAGTTGTTGGCGCCACATCGCGAAGCTCAATTTCGTTTCTTTCGTGAATAAGCGCGCGAGCGTGCGACTGCTGGCGCCGACACGGGTCGCCCAATCTTCTAAGGTGTCGGTAGCGGCTGGATCAGCGCGCAGCGCGGCAGTAATGGTGCGCAGACGACGATCTTTGGGTTCCGGAAGATATAACGGCGTCTGCGGCAGCGTGGCAACTTGGTCGATGAGTACGGCGTGCAAACGCGCCTGCGGACCGTTCTTGGGATAGCGCCCGCCGTAGTGCGCCGCCTGTAGCAACAGCTCGCGCACCAACGGTGTGACGGCGACGGTGCAGCAACGTTTGGGTAGGGCACGAGCACCGCTCGACTCTATATATAAGGAGCAGAGTGTGAAACTGCGCCGCGAAACGATGCGGTGCATGAATCCCGGCGGCAGCCAAACACCGCGTTGCGGAGGAACGATCCAGCTGCCGCCATCGGTTTCGATGCGCGGTACACCTTCGGCGGCATACAACAACTGGCCCTTACGATGTTTATGCGGCGCACTGTCGGCACGTGCATAACGTTGGTGCAATACGAATGCGGGGCGGGCGATTTTGTCGGGATCGATGATGCGGGCATCGCCGAGCCGCTCGATATGGTAGTTATGACTTGTCTGTTTTGCCATATGGGTTGGCATTCTACGCCAATCGTCGACACGATCGACTGTATACGATGTGTCGCGTCGTATATCCAACCCAATGTGGAGAAACACCATGACCTCAATTCTAAAAAATACGCTATTGATGGCTGCTGCCACGACGCTTGGCCTGGGCGCGGGTGCGGCGCAAGCCGGCAAGCTCGGTGTATTTACCTCGGACGCCAACGGCTTCGATACGCATACTTTCTATTACGACGACGGCCGGGAGGTAACGTTGATCGACACGCAGTTCGTTCCGGCGCTGACGCAGGCGATGGTCGAGCAGGTAAAAAAAGAAACACCTTCACCGATCACGCGCGTGATCGTCACGCATCCGAATCCGGACAAGTTCAACGGGTTGGCGTATTTGCATAGCCTAGGGGTGGAATCGATCAGTAGTCGCGCGGTGGCCGAAGCAATGCCAGGTGTGCACGAATACAAGAAATATTATTTCGTCAACATCGCCAAAATGTTTACCGACGAAACCTACCCAAAGTTCGAGAACGTGAAGATAACCTTCGACGGCGAGACTCAGCTCAAACTGAAGTCCGGCGAAACGCTCAGTTTGATCGAGCTTAAAAATTCCGGCGTATCAAACAAACAGGTTGTGGTACGTATCGACAAGACCGGAGATCTCATCGTCGGCGACCTGGTACATTACAAGGCGCATGCCTGGCTCGAAGGTGGCATCGTCAATGGCAAACCGCAACCGGATCTGGACAAATGGGTTGCCGCGGTCGGTGAGTTGCCGGCACTTACCAAAGGTAAACCCGGCGCTAAGGTCTACGGCGGACGCGGCCAGTTCGTCAATGTTCGGAAAGCAGTGGATGCACAACAGGCTTACTTGACCAAAGCCAACATGCTGGTCGATAAGTACATCGCCGAGTTGGGCGATCGTAAAAGTGAGCTTAGCGATCCGGCGAAAACGAGCGCACATTATCAAGTGTTACAGCAGCGCTTCGCCACGACATTCCCCGACTATCAGTTGCCGTACATGATTGGTTACAGCATTTACGGGTTGGTTAACAGCAAGCTAAAGTAAAAACGGTATGTTCATCCCATTGAGCCGCATTCGCGGCCCAATGGCTTTACTACAGAGGTCGACAGCCTGCATCGAGACATTTGCCTACCTATCGCTTCAGTTCTTTTGTCACGAGGCGTTCGAATTCTCCCGATTTCTTCAGGCGTGCCAACGCTTCATTGAAGCGCGCGAGAAAAGCTTCCATATGCGCCGATTTGTTGAAGGCAAGGTAAGTCGGATTCTCGGCTAGCGTTCCTGCCAGACGAAGATTTGGATAGGACTTTATGAGCGCGTTAGCCGATTGCTCAATCGAGAGAACAGCATCCACGCGTCCCATATTTAATTTTTGAAAATTCTGTTTGTCGTCCGATACCTCGTTGGGAATGACAGCGCCGGAACGACGCGCCTCATCGAACTCGTTGCCGTAGCTCCAACCGCGGATGACACCCACACGCTTTTTCATTAAATCGTTTAAACCGGAGAACGGAAAGTCGCGGTAGGCGACGACGTAGACGTTCATTCGTTCGGTAAACAGCGGGTCGCTGTAGTCGAACTTTTTGATGCGTTCGGAATTCTTATAGATGCCGCCAACGCCGGCAGTACTCGCTTCAATCTCTGCCAAGGCACGGCGCCAAGGTTTGGATTCGATGTCGACTTCGACGCGCATTTCGTGGAAGACCGCCGCCATCAACGTCGGATACAGGCCGGCCGACTTCCCTTGGCGCATGAACATAAAGGGTGGGTTGGCGTCGTCGACGTTGATGTGAATATTGTCGGTGGCGTTTGCCGGAATTGTGCCCGTCAATAGAATGGCGAACAACGCGATAACGCACGACACGATACGAAACCGTTCTTTCAGAACGGAATCGGTCCGCCGAATATCGCTCGCCGCGGAGCGGCGGTACGTCGTTGCTGAATAAGAGAACTGCCCTTGCTTATTGCTGTCTGGAATATGGCTTGAATTCATTCCTTAGGTTTCCTTGGTTGGAAGCCAAATAGATCGACGTGATCCATCCTACATAGGGGATGCCAAACGAATAACAATATGCCAGGAAATGGCCAATAGAAAAGTAGCAAAAACTGTTCTTTGCGATTTGTGTAGCGAAACAGGCGCTCGACCGCGATAGTTTATAGGGTAGCCGCGAATGGCACTTACTTAAAGACGCATCGGAGCTGCCACTCCCTCTCCCAGGTGTTTTTTGGGATCTGCGTGGGCAAAAAATCGTTGCCCACCCTACATGTTTGAATTTTTAGAGGCTCCCTTCAGTTAAGTAAGTACCAGTCGGGTAGCCGCTTTATTCGTTATCGGCGCTTGACGTCAAATTGCCTGTGCTATGTTTTCTTAGTAGGGCAGAGGGGCATGGGGCGCGAAAAAATAACCGAACGTCCGGTATTTCTTATGTCGAAAAACTGTTTGGCGTCTTTCAAAGACTCCATGGCGATAACGAGTACGAAGGCACCGGTGTCGGGCTCGCCATCGTACGCCGAGTCATCGATCGTCACGGTGGTCGCATTTGGGTTGACGCTAAGCTAGGGGTGGGTACAACGTTTTACTTCACGCTCGGCCCTGATGTTATTAAAGTGTATCGTCAATTGTCGGACCTAGGATTTTTATCAAGGGTTCAATGTGGGCCGCGTAATTTTTCCAACGTTGTTTAGACTGCGTGTAAATCGGCTGACGGACTTGACCAACACTTAGAGTCCTGACCGTGCGCGCAGATCGGTAGAATTCAAGGCATGCAGAGTGCCACTCCAGTCCCAAATAATCGATGAGCCTGCGCGCTTCCGTATCAATATCGGCGACCACTTTCTCGTATTGGCTGTCGAGTATTTTTATCGGTAGTACATCTTGCCAATGACGCATCACGCGCTCGTATTCTTGGTAATACCGGGCGATCTCCTCGAGCGAGTAGGCGTAGTTCACGCCTGGCGCGAAATCGTGAAAATAATTGGACAAACAAGTATCCAGCGGGTCACGTCGGCAATGAATGATTCTGGCTTTGGGAAACAGTAGGGCAATCAGACCCAGATGCATAAAGTTGAAGTGCATCTTGTCGGTGACGCGAACGATATGATGTTGATCCTTTACATCACGTCGTAGTCGCTCCAAGTAGCCGGCGGCAGCGGCGCGGCTTTCATCCAGCACCCACTCATTTAGGTACTCGGGATACCGACGCTGTGCTTGACCGGGCTGGTTCTCCAGGCAAGTGATGATCTCGCTTATTTTGACGAGCTCGCCGGCACCGTGGACTTGCGGATGACTGGCGACAATTTGCTCGACCAACGTCGTGCCGGAACGCGGCATACCGACGATAAATACCGGGAGCTCATCGTCGCATCCATGGTGACGTTGGCGGGCAAAGAAATCGGCATCGAATGTCCTAATGATGCGCTCGACCTGAGCGCGCAGGCGCTCAATGTCAAATTTCGTCGAGACGTGTTTTAACTTGTTAGCGCGGTCGTAGAAAAAAAAAGCTTTGTCGTACGCCTTGCAATCGTCGTAGACCTTGCCCAAAGCAAAGCAGAGTTTCGCCGTTTGCTCCTGATCCAGCACCTCGCTGGTGAGCAGACGTTCCATGCTTTTTACGTCGTCGTGTTCTGACGACGTAAATTTGGTTGTCATCGAAATATGCGCGTAGGCCTCAGCCAAATTTGGATCCAACGTTAAGGCGTGGCGATAATTGCGCTCAGCTGCCTCGATGTCGCCTTTGGCGGCTAATGTTAGGCCTAGATGGTTGTAGGTAGTGGCATCGTCGGGATTGAGTCGAATCGCTTCTCGATAGGCGGCTTCCGCTTCGGCTATGCGCTCCTGTATGGATAACCAAGTCGCGAAGTTGGAGATCGCCCGGGAGTTGCCCGGTTGCAATAAAATCGCCCGGCGAAAGGCGGCTTCTGCTTCGGTCGAACGGCCGATTCGATCAAGCGATACACCGAAATTGTTCCAGGCGTCGGCGTGATCCGGTCGGAGTGCCAAGAATCGCCGATAAATTTCCGCGGCTTCGACATATCGATTCTGTTCTTGCAGTAGCTGGGCTAAGTTGAACAATGCGTCGGCATGATTGGGGTCGATTTTTAAGATGTGTAAAAACCGTTGTTCCGCCGGCGCATAGTCCCGTCGGCGTTGAAGACAGCAGGCTAGATTGTTATAAGCGTCCATATCATTCGGACGTAGGTCAACCGCTTTCTCGTAAGCCTTTTGCGCTTCGGCGAGTTCTCCCTGAGTTAGCAATAGCGTGGCGAAGTTGTTCCATGCCGCGGCAAAATCGGGTTTCAGTTGAATCACGCGACGGCAGGCATCGATAGCAGCGGAAATATCTCCGTGTTCGCGCAGCGCATTACCGAGATTAAACCACGCCTCGACGTAGTCGGGCTTGATGGCTAGCGCGCGGCGATACGCGGCGATAGCCTCCGTATGAGCACCGCGCAAATGAATCATGTGCGCAAGATTGTGCGCTACCGCTGCGCTCGTTGGCGCGATGGTTGCGGCACGGCGGAATGCCTGTTCGGCCTGCGCATAGTTTCCTTTTTGGTATTGTTCCATCGCCTCGGCGAAGGCCTGCTCGAGCATGGCCCTGGACCCAGAAGCGGGCGATGGTTGCTTGGCGCTACGTTCTTTTTTAGTCATGCGTCGGGAGCGTCCGAATCGAAGGTATGCGACGCATGATGCAGACCCGCCGGCAGCTTGGCAACCGGTCAAAGAAATGGCGAGCGGACGTATGTCCGCTCGCCTGTGAAGAAAGGGGGAGCCTGTCAGCTTGAATCACTGGAGGTGATCTAGCATATCCGGACCGAAAACCTCCCGATGGATGTGAGCCGGCGCTACGCCGCGCGCAAGCAACATCTTTCGTTGTTGCTGCATGAAGCCAATTGGGCCGCAGAGGTAATAATCCGCAGCACCATACTGATCGTCGATGACACTGGCGAGATTCATTCTGCCGACATGGTCATAGTCGATACCGGGGCGGTCATGTTCCAGCGGCATTTCATAGAACACCACCGTGGTGAGTTTCGCATGGCGGGCACGTGCGTCGGTGAGATCGGCGCGTAGGGCATGGTGATCGCTGTTACATGCGGCGTAGGCGAAGACGACCGGACGCATGGGGTTTCGGTCGAGTAGCGTATTTAGGACCGATATCATCGGTGTGATTCCGACGCCAGCCGAGAGCAATACGATGGGCTGTGCGCCGTCTAAGGTCGGCGTGAAATTGCCGAACGGTATGCTCACCCATAACGTATCGCCGGCTTGTAATTTTGCATGGATCCACGTCGAAACCTTACCGGCCGGTGTATTGCCACCACCATCTTCGCGTTTTACCGTGAGACGCCACCAAGGCCGTCCGGGCGCATCTGACAAACTGTATTGCCGTCGTTGGTGCGAGCCGTCGCCGAAATTCACCGCCGCACTCACATACTGGCCCGGAAGAAAAAGACCGGGCGATGTTCCCGCCGGTGTTTGCAAATAATAGGAAACGATGTCGGTACCTTCAGCACGCACTTGCTTGATCTTTAGCGCTTGCAGCGCACCGGCGGTAGTACCGCTATGTTGATAGAGCCGGGCCTCGGCCGCGATAAGCTCGCCGGCTAATAGCCAATAGGCTTCGTCCCACGCCGCGAGTAAATCAGGCGAGGCTGCGTCGCCGAGCACTTCACGGATCGCCGCAATCAAATGACGGCCAACGATGGGATAGTGCGCCGGCTTAATTCCAACCGCGGCATGTTTATGAACGATTCGCTCGACCACCGGTGCCAATGCGGCAGCATCGTCGTAGTTGGCGGCGTAAGCAAAGATCGCCGCAGCTAGCGACTGCTGTTGCGAGCCGTTAGCCTGGTTGCCGATATTAAAGAGGTTCGTCAACTCGGGATGGGCCGCAAACAGGCGCTGATAAAAGCAACGAGTAATGGCGGTGCCGTGGGCGCGCAGCACCGGCACGCTGGCGTCGATGTAAGGACGGGCAGTAGGGGAGAGCAAGACAACTCCTTTGTGGTATGTTAGATGCTACTTTTAAGTGACGGCAAATCGTTGTTTCTCATCGTCAACGCTGCCGTGTCTGCTCCTTCAGAAAATGCTGATGCATGACGTCGATGGTGCTGCCGGTTCGGCCTTTGGACACATCGGCCAAGCTATAGTCGTCCATCGTTTGGTAGAAGGTGTCGAGACCAACGTTAAGTGCCCGTTTCAGCAGACAACGTCCGCTCAACGGGCAGGGCGGTTGGTCGCAGTCGATCAGTTCCGTGCTGCCCTCCAACTGGCGCAACACCGCACCCAGTCGCAGCGAGGCGGCCGGAACGATCAAGCGCAAACCGCCGTTGCGACCTCGCAGCGCGCTAATCCATCCAAGCTTTGCAAGCTTGTTCGCCACCTTGATCAAATGATTTTGCGGTACCGCGAATTCACCGGCGATTTCACTGATAGTCACTGGTAAGGCGCGGCTCTCGCGGGTTAGATACATCAACGTGCGCAAGCCTAAATCGGAGAAGCGGGTAAGTTGCATTTTAAGGATTCTGAAATTGAGATCGCATCATATTTAAGTATCATCTAAAATACCACTTTAAATATCGACTCAGTCAAACGACTAGCAAGCGCGGCTTTTGTTATTGCGTATAGCCGCGCTTGCTTCCCTTAAATAAATAGATAGTGATGGTTGAGGTAAAAACGAACTCCGAGTAAGTTTTAAAGGCTGCGAACTAGATCTCGCTAATTAGATTTTACTACGACATAAATTACCGATTAGGCTGCCACTCTTGGTACGACTGGACAGCACTTTCATCCTGTAACCATGGAACATCATGCGAACGCCAGATATGCATGGCCGGTCTAGAGATGGGGTCTTCATCGAGTGTGGCGACGCGCACGATCACGTGACGTTGCGCAGATCGCTCGGCCACTAGATGGGAGCCGCATACGGAACAGAAATGCCGGAATTTTCCCGGTGATGACTCGAAGATCGTCAATTCTTTCTCACCCTTCAGCCATCGAAAGTGCTCTCGATTAACGCCAGCGGTTGAAGCAAAAGCCGCTGCATGGGCTTTACGGCAGGTACGGCAATGACAATGGTCAATAGGCATGTCGAGTTGATCAATCTCGTACTCGATAGCACCGCATAGACAACTACCTTTCATTTTTACACCTATCTCATTTAACGTGGGTCAATGATGCAGGAGCTTAGCGTGGGTTGGCGTTCGTTGTCCGCTGTACGGGGGGCATTTCCACACATCTACGTCATGCTGCTGACGGAAGAGAAGTTCAGAACATTTACGCCGAAGAAAATCTGCGATGCCACGCAAAGCACGGAGGTGTTATTGGCGCTGGCTCTTGAACAGCGGGCAAACGTGGATGAGATGGTGCGTAAAGCCATTGCCGCTGGCGGGAAAACTTACAACGAACCGCAGGATCACGGCTTTATGTATCAACACGGGTTTCAGGATTTGGATGGGCACATTTGGGAAGTCTTCTATATGGAACCGAGCGCGGTAAATCAGAGTTAATCCCAACGAAAACGGCTTACCCGCTAGAAACAATTGCGAAAGCAGCGAACGCTGTTTACAAGGCTTGCGGCAACACTACTGAGGCGGCCGCGATTAGAGAACGAGCTTGCCGCCAATCAATATCAACATCCCCGCGAGCGTCGGGCGCAATATCGATTCCGGAATGCGAGAGCTGATATGGCTGCCGAGATAAATGCCCGGTAGTGAGCCAATGAGCAAGCTTATGAGTAAGTTCCAATCCACCGTACCCAAGGAGGCGTGTCCCAATCCGGCAACGAGCGTCAACGGGACGGCATGCACGATATCAGTACCGACGATTTGTGTTACGGATAGCCGCGAATAAAGAAAGAAGAGGGCGGCGGTACCCACGGCGCCGGCGCCGACCGATGAGACGGTGACGACGATACCGAGAAATACCCCGGTAATTACAGTAACTACGGAAATTTTCTGCTGACTCCAACTCGGCCGGTGGCTCAAGCGTCTACGCGCGTAGTTGCGCAATCGTTCCTTAAATACCAACGCCAGCGCCGTGAGAATCAGCGCAACACCTAACGTTGTAGTAATAAGGGCCGACAACGTCTTGGTATCGAAATTGAAATACCTAAGCGCTACGGTGGTTAATATCGCGGCCGGCAGACTTCCGGCGGCGAGTAGTCCGACGATTCTCCAATCTACATTGCCGCGGCGCGCATGCACCCAGCTGCCGCCGGCCTTAGTAATCGATGCGTACAAAAGGTCGGTACCTACCGCCACCGCCGGCGATACGCCAAAAAGGAGAACCAACAACGGAGTCATTAACGAACCACCACCAACTCCGGTAAGTCCGACAATGAAGCCGACCGCGAAGCCGGAAACTGTATAGAGTGGATCCATCTTTTTTAGAGTTAGTGCGAGATCGGAAGCCGATAATAGGTGGATAAAATCACTATTAGTAAGAACATTGTGGCAGATGGTTATGCGAATTAGTTATTTAGTGTTTGCTAGCCATCTCAGAGTGGTTGACGTTACCGTTTTTGACAAAGCATTCAGAGAAAAAGGGGATGGCAATGACAGGTGATGAAAAGGTATCCGCACTCGATCAAGTCTATGCTGCCTCGAACGAACGAGAGCTGGCCGCGGCTTACGCCGTCTGGTCGAGCGATTACGACCGTGAAACCGCGGAGGGCGGCTATTGCCTGCCGTTCCTCATCGCTGCTTGGGTAACCCGATACGTGCCACAAGGCTCAGGCCCGCTGCTCGATGCCGGCCGACACAAAGATCGAACGCCCGGGTGACTATTCGTTCTCCATTGTTCACGACGGCCGTACGCGTCTGTACCGTGTCCATGTCCCCGCCAGCTATTCATCGTCAATGGTGGCGCCAGCCGCTCTCACGATACCGACAAAGTCACGCCCTTCGTTTCGGTCCCCGACACGATGACGAAATGGGTCCATCTAAACGGTTGCAGCGTCACACCAAAACGCGTACTCGAAACATCCGGCGCCTATTGCGACGTCTACACGCGATGCCGTGGCAACGTCGATGTCAAGCGCTGTGTTACCGAAACTGGCGGTCATTCGTGGCCCGGTAATCGCAAGATCCGCGGTGATACGCCAGGATCGACGGCGCTATCGGCCACTGATGTTATTTGGGATTTCTTTCAGAGTCAGTAATCGTTACTCTGATATAGGCCCAAAAAAAGTTCGTGGATCCCTTCCTCAGTTGATGGATTCGTGAATTACACCACCGGCGCGAAGTGCGCCGGTGGTCTTAGCGTTAAATACCGGCCTTATTTATTATCTTCCGCATCGTGCCGTCCTTCACCATTTCCCGAAGACCGCGATTCAACCCCGCCAATTTCTTATCGTAATCCGGCGTCTTCTTGGAAATCGCGACGTAGAGCAGAAGCTTTTCAATAGGTGGCTCAATCCAGACCAATTTTGGCTTCAGGTCAGGAAATTTATTATTGATGATGTATTCAGCCACGCCTTTATCGATTAGCGTAAGGTCGAACTGTTTATTCGCTAGATTGCGCAGATTAGTTTCGTCGTCCGGTACTTCGTCGATCGTAAGATTAGCGTCAGTGAAAGACTTCGGATTGGAATAGCCGCGCACGGTGCCGATCCGATACGGCTTCAAGTCGGACAATGCGTTATAGGTAATCGGCGATTCGACGCGTTTGTAGAAGCCGATTTGGTTTGGCACGATAGGATCCGAATAGACGAACCATTGTTCCCGTTCCTTGTTGTGATAAATCCCGACGATCCCATCCGCTGTTGCTTCTTTGCCACTCTCCAATGCTTGGGTCCATGGAAGTATTTTAACAGTTAAGGCGTAACCGCTGCGCTTGCAGGCTTCAGCGACAATTTCACTTACCACGCCTTGGTTCGGCAGGCTGGCGGTGGTGTACGGCGGAAACTCCGACGTGACCAGCTGCAAGGAAGTAGCGGCCAAGGTTGGAGCGGCTAGCGTACTTGCAGCGAGTAACAAGCAAATTGCTCGAAAACTTTTGATAAACATAAATCCTCCTCCTTTGTTGTTAATGACGTCGGGAATCTTAAGGAAAAGGAAAATGCGGCACTGTCAAAATCTTGCTCAGTTTGCTACCGGATAGATCAGTTAGCGGATTAAATTGACCAAATGGCCACTAGTCCTTCGTTCGTACTCATTTGACACCGACCACCGTAGCTGCACTATACTTTCCATACGGTTCCGTATGGAAAGTTCAGGATGTAGGTGATGCGACTGAACAATGACTCATTATGGCGTTAAAGACGAAACCTCGTAATCAACTCGATAGAGTCGCATGGATCGATGCGGCGATTGATGTTTTGGGTGAAGCAGGGCTCGATGGCGTGCGCATCGAAGTGCTCGCCAAACGTTGTCGTGTGACGAAGGGCAGTTTTTATTGGCATTTCAAAGATCGAAATGAATTGCTGGGCGCGATTCTGAATGTCTGGAAAGAGAGCCGCATCGAAGATGTGCGCAAGCACACGCGTGTTGACGACGGCAAGGTGCGCGCGCAAATTTGTCGGTTGTTGGAGATTTATGGCGGCAGTACCAACCGTCGAGGCATGACGATCGAATTGGCGGTGCGCGATTGGGCGCGACGTGATTCGCAAGCGGCGATGGTTGTGGCGGAAGTGGATGAGGCGCGGTTGCAGTACACGCAGAATCTTTTCGTCGCGGCTGGATTGCCGAGGCGTGAAGCGGCGAGTCGGAGCTTGTTGGTTTACACGTATACGTTTGGGCTTAGTCTCATGAATTTTGAGCGGAGCAAGATTGAGCCGTTGAAGGAGTGGATTGCGGAATACATTGTGGGTGAGGGGTAGGTTTCAAACCCATCCCACCCTATCCCTCCCCGTGAAGAGGAGGGAACCCATTGTTGGTGTTTGTAGGTTTTCGAACTTGGGCAAGGAGGTGTCATGGAGATCCCCGGTTTGGACTTCGGACTCGGCGAAACGATCGGTATGTTGCGCGAGACGGTGCGGCGGTTTGCGCAGGCGGAGATCGCGCCACGGGCACAGCAGATCGATCGCGAAAATCGTTTTCCCGCCGAACTGTGGCGCAAGTTCGGTGAGCTGGGATTGCTCGGGATTACGGTCGAAGAAGAATACGGCGGTAGTGCCTTGAGTTATCTGGCACATGTCGTAGTGATGGAAGAAATCAGCCGCGCGTCGGCGTCAGTTGCGCTTTCTTACGGCGCGCACTCCAATTTATGTGTCAATCAAATACGGCGTAACGGCACGCCGGCGCAGCGACAGAAATACCTCCCTAAACTTATCTCCGGCGAACACGTCGGTGCGCTGGCGATGTCCGAACCGAATGCCGGCTCCGACGTCGTGTCGATGAAGCTTCGCGCCGATAAAAAGGACGATCGCTACGTTCTCAACGGCAACAAAATGTGGATCACCAATGGTCCCGATGCAAACACATTGATCGTCTACGCCAAGACCGACGTCAATGCCGGCGCGAAGGGCATTACCGCATTCCTTGTTGAGAAGAACTTCAAAGGGTTCTCCACCGGGCAGAAGCTCGACAAGCTCGGTATGCGTGGCTCGAATACCAGTGAGCTGGTGTTCCAGGATTGCGAAGTACCAACGGAAAATATTCTCGGACGAGTGAACGAAGGAGCGCGCGTGTTGATGAGCGGGCTCGATTACGAACGTTTGGTTCTCGCCGGTGGTCCGCTGGGTATTATGCAAGCCTGTCTCGACGTCGTTGTGCCCTATCTGCACGAGCGTAAGCAATTCGGCCAGTCGATTGGCGAGTTTCAACTTATGCAGGGGAAGCTCGCCGACATGTACACGACGATGAATGCTTGTCGTGCTTATGTTTACGCCGTTGCCGTGGCCTGTGACCGTGGTGCGACCACGCGTAAGGATGCGGCCGGCGCAATCCTCTACGCCGCCGAGAAGGCGACGTGGATGGCCGGCGAGGCAATTCAGGCGTTGGGGGGCAATGGTTATATCAACGACTACCCGACAGGTCGGCTGTGGCGCGATGCCAAGCTCTACGAAATCGGTGCGGGTACGTCGGAGATTCGGCGCATGTTGATTGGACGCGAGCTATTTTCGGAGACAGCGTGAAATGACACGTCTGCATTCCAAAATCGACACGCAGTCGGAGGAATTTCGGCGCAATGCCGAGGCGTTACAGAAGCAAGTCGCGGACCTTAAGGATAAAACAGCGACGGCGGCGCGCGGCGGCAGCGACGAGGCGCGTAAGAAGCATTTGGCACGCGGCAAATTGCTTGCACGCGATCGCATCGAGGTGCTGATCGATCCCGGCAGTCCGTTACTCGAGCTGTCGCCGCTCGCCGCTTATGGGATGTATGACAATGGAATCCCGGCGGCGGGTATCGTTACGGCGATCGGCCGCGTATCGGGGCGCGAGTGCATTATTGTTGCCAATGATGCGACGGTGAAGGGTGGCACCTATTATCCGATCACGGCGAAGAAGCATTTGCGGGCACAGGAGATTGCGCAGCAGAACCGCTTGCCGTGTATCTACCTGGTCGACTCTGGCGGTGCGTTCTTGCCGGCGCAGGACGAAGTGTTCCCCGATCGCGATCATTTCGGGCGTATCTTTTTTAACCAGGCAAATCTGTCGGCGCAGAACATCCCGCAGATCGCGGTGGTAATGGGGCTGTGTACCGCCGGTGGCGCTTACGTTCCGGCAATGGCGGATGAAGCGGTGATCGTCAAAAACCAGGCGTCGATTTTTCTCGCGGGTCCGCCATTGGTTAAAGCGGCGACGGGCGAGGAGGTCGGCGCCGAAGAACTAGGTGGCGGCGACGTACACACGCGTGTCTCCGGCGTTGCCGACTATCTCGCCGAGGATGACGCGCACGCGCTTTATCTCACACGCCGTATCGTCGCTAATCTCAACCGTCCCAAGGCAATCGATCTCGAATTGGCCGAATCCGAAGAGCCGCTTTATGCCACTGAGGAAATCTACGGGTTAATTCCGCAGGACACACGTAAACCGTATGACGTGCGCGAGGTGATTGCGCGGCTAGTCGACGGCTCGGTATTCGATGAGTTCAAGCCGCGTTATGGCGCGACGTTGGTCACGGGTTTTGCACGTCTGCATGGCTATCCGGTCGGCATTTTGGCGAACAACGGTATTTTGTTTTCCGAGTCGGCATTGAAGGGCGCGCATTTTATCGAGCTCTGCACACAACGCGGTATTCCGCTCGTGTTCCTGCAGAACATTACCGGCTTTATGGTCGGCAAAAAATACGAATCCGAAGGCATCGCCAAGCACGGCGCGAAGATGGTGATGGCGGTGGCGTGCGCGAAGGTACCGAAGTTTACCGTGATTATCGGCGGTAGTTTCGGCGCCGGTAATTACGGCATGTGTGGCCGCGCGTATTCGCCACGGTTTTTGTGGATGTGGCCGAATGCGCGCATCTCGATCATGGGCGGTGAGCAGGCGGCGAGTGTGCTCGCTTCCGTTAAACGTGGCGACAAGACCTGGAGTCGCGAGGAAGAGGAGGTGTTCAAGGCGCCGATTCGTCAGCAGTACGAGACTCAAGGCCATCCTTATTATGCGACGGCGCGGTTATGGGACGACGGCGTGATCGATCCGGCACAGACACGGCGGATATTGGGACTGGCGATTTCGGCTTCGTTAAACGCGCCGGTCGAACGAACGGAATTTGGGGTATTCCGAATGTAATTGCTGCCACTCAGGGGAAAGGGACCGCCAATTACGGTGAGTGCTAATTGTGAACGGAGTCGGTGCGGAGAACGATCATGATTCATCAAGGCCTGGAGCTCGAAACCCGCGGACAAGTTGCTTACGTCTGGATGAATCGTCCCGAGGTGCATAACGCGCTCGACGAGACGATAATTCGTGAGCTAACAGAGACGTTCCAGACACTCGATAAAGACCCAAACGTTCGCGTCGTCGTGTTGGCCGGACGTGGTAAGAGCTTCAGCGCCGGCGCCGATCTCGGCTGGATGAAACGCGCCGCCGCCTATACCGAGGCGGAAAATCAGCGCGACGCACTCGCCCTGGGACAGATGCTCAATACTATATATATGTTGTCTAAGCCGACGTTGGCACGGGTACACGGTGCGGCACTCGGTGGCGGCTTGGGTCTCGCCACGGTGTGCGATATTGCTGTCGCGGCGACGTCGGCGCAGTTTGCGCTTTCCGAGGTGCGTTTGGGTTTGATTCCGGCAACGATCGGTCCTTACGTTATTGCCGCAATCGGTACCCGCGCCGCTCACCGATATTTTCTGACAGGGGAGCGCTTTGAGGCGCAAGAGGCGCGCCGGATCGGCGTGGTGCACGAGGTGATCGCCGATGAAGCGATAGATCGACGGATTGGTGAAATTGTCGATACCTTGCTAGCAGGCGGGCCGCACGCGCAAGCGGCGGCGAAGACGTTGATCGATCGTGTCGCCCCACGGTCGATCAACGAAGAAGTGGTTGAGCACACCGCCAATGAAATCGCCCGTTTGCGTGCAACGCCGGAGGCGCGCGAAGGAATTGGCGCATTTTTGGAAAAGCGCCGGCCGAGCTGGATGAAATAACGTATGTTCCGAAAGCTACTCATTGCTAATCGCGGCGAAATTGCCTGTCGCATCATCAAGACGGCACGACGTTTGGGTGTGCAAACGGCGGCGGTGTATTCGCAGGCCGACGCCAATGCGCGCCACGTCCGCCTGGCCAATGAAGCCGTAATGATCGGACCGGCGCCAGCGCGAGAAAGTTATCTCGATATCGAGCGTGTGCTCGACGCCGTCGCTAAAACCGGTGCCCAGGCGGTTCATCCAGGTTACGGCTTCCTGTCCGAAAACGAAGATTTCGCCGAAGCTTGTGCGCACGCCGGTGTCATATTTGTCGGTCCGCCGGCCGCGGCCATTCGTGCAATGGGCAACAAGAGTGTTGCCAAAGCCTTAATGGAAAAGGCCGGTGTGCCGTTAGTGCCGGGATATCACGGCGACGATCAAGACGTTGCCTCGCTCAAGGCGGAGGCGAAGAAGATCGGCTATCCGGTGCTGATCAAGGCGGCGGCCGGTGGTGGCGGCAAAGGCATGCGCATTGTCGAAAAGGCCGCCGACTTCGCCGATGCGTTGGCATCGTGCCAACGTGAGTCGGCATCGAGCTTCGGTGACGATCGAGTGCTTATCGAGAAATATCTGCAACGGCCGCGGCACATTGAAGTTCAAGTGTTCGCCGATAACCAAGGTCATTGCTTGCACTTGTTCGACCGTGATTGTTCGGTACAACGTCGCCATCAAAAAGTTCTTGAGGAAGCACCAGCACCCGGACTAACGAACGAACGACGCCGGCAGATGGGAGAGGCCGCTGTTGCCGCCGCGCATGCGGTCGGTTATTGCGGTGCTGGCACGGTGGAGTTCATCGTCGAACCTAACGGACAGTTTTATTTCATGGAGATGAACACGCGTTTGCAAGTCGAGCATCCAGTGACGGAGATGATTACCAATCTCGATTTGGTCGAATGGCAATTGCGGGTCGCCGCCGCCGAGCCATTGCCATTGACGCAGGAACAACTAACAATTCGTGGTCACGCGATCGAAGCACGTATATACGCCGAAGATCCTGCTAAAGGATTTCTACCGTCGACCGGCAAGCTCCTGCACCTAACCGCGCCAGACGAGTCGCCACACGTACGTATCGATACCGGTGTCGAACTGGGCGATGAAATCACGCCGTATTATGACCCGATGATTGCCAAGCTGATTGTCTGGGACACAGATCGCGAGCAAGCGCGCCAGCGATTACTACAGGCACTTGCGCAGTATCGCGTTGCCGGTGTCGCTAATAATGTCGAGTTTCTGGCACGGATCGCGGCGTGTTCGGCGTTCGCTAATGCCGATCTGGATACCGGATTGATCGAGCGCGAACGCGCGTTTTTATTCCCTTCAGAAGTTGTGCCGCTGGATGCGTATTTACTCGCCGCGCTGGCGACGTTGTTGCGCGAGAATCAGCGGGCACGTGTACAGGCACAGCAAGGCGGTGACCGATGTTCACCTTGGCACTGGCGTGATGGCTGGCGCCTCAACGGGATCGCCCAGCGACAACTGAAATTTCGTCACGGTGATATCGAGCAGGCAATTACCGTCAGTTATGACGACGGCACGTATCGCCTTGGGGTCGGCGACACCGTCGTCCGTGCGCGCGGAAAATTGGGTACGGATGCGGCGTTGCGGGCCGAGTTAGATGGTGTACGGCTGGACGCTACCGTGGTTATGGCCGCGGACAAACATTATGTGTTTTTGCGCGGTCATGCCCATCAACTCATTGCTGTCGAGCCGTTGGTGTATCACCACGATGACAATCGACCCGATGGCGAATTGCTTGCGCCCATGCCTGGGCGAGTCGTGGCACTGTTGGCCAAACCGGGCGCGCGCGTCGACAAGGGTGCGCCCCTGTTAGTATTGGAAGCGATGAAGATGGAACACACGCTTGCTGCACCTGCCGCCGGTACCGTACGCGGGTTTCGTTTTGCGGTCGGTGCACAGGTGGTCGAGGGTGCGGAACTGGTGGACTTCGAGAAAGAATTAATGAGTCGGTGAAACCCATGGCGATGCCGAGCAAAGTCAAAATTGTCGAGGTCGGCCCGCGCGATGGCCTGCAGAACCAACAACAGATCGTCGCGACAGCAGCCAAGATCGAGTTGATTCATCGATTGGCGGAAGCGGGCCTGCGAACGATTGAAGCGACCGCATTCGTGTCGCCCAAGTGGGTGCCACAAATGGCCGACGCTGCCGAAGTGATGGCGACAATCCAACGCCGGCCGGACGTTGCCTATCCCGTGCTAGTGCCCAACATGAAAGGCTTTGAGGCCGCGGTGACAGCCGGCGCCGACGAAGTCGCCGTATTTACTGCCGCCTCCGAGGCATTCACGCAGAAGAATATTAATTGTTCGATCGCCGAAAGCCTGGAGCGCTTTCGTCCGGTACTGGAAAGCGCACGCGGGCAGCAGATACGCGTGCGCGGTTATGTGTCGTGCGTACTCGGCTGTCCTTATCAAGGCGCGATCGCGCCCAGTGCGGTTGCCGACGTCGCCCGACAGTTATTCGAAATGGGCTGCTACGAAATATCGCTCGGCGATACGATCGGTGTCGGCACGCCGGGCAAAACACAAGCGATGATAGAAGCCGTCGACCGCCACCTGCCGGTCGAGAAACTCGCCGGCCACTACCATGACACCTACGGTCAGGCGCTCGTCAATATTTATGCCTCGCTCGAAATGGGCGTGGCGACATTCGATAGTGCGGTCGCCGGCCTTGGCGGCTGCCCATATGCAGACGGCGCCAGTGGCAATGTCGCGACTGAAGACGTTGTGTATATGCTCGCAGGGCTAGGCATTCATACCGGCATCGATATCGAGAAACTGATCAACGCCGGCGAATTCATTTCTACAACATTAGGTATCCAACCGAATAGTCGAGCGGCCCGTGCGTTGATAGCGAAACGTGCAAAGGCGTAACCAAGAAAATACGTCTAATCCTCCGCTTAAACCAGCTGTTTTCTGTGCGACGTAGAAGATCTGGCGGAAGAATCACTCGACAAATTACCGAGCATGGTGGAATGCTGTGCCATCGATTCGTGGCACTCATCGATAATCCAACGACGGAATCTTTCCATATATACCGGCTTTGTCGCCGCTGTTGATTCAACCAAGAAATAGCCGCGCTTGGTCTTTACCGGCTGACGAGCGGCGGTCACCAATTGTTTGTTGCGCAGCGCTTCCTCTACCAACGGAAGCCATCCGAGCGCTACTCCTTGCCCGCCAATTGCCGCCTGGATCACTAAGGGGTAACTATTAATGGTGAAATCGTGCTCGGTTTGACTAACGGTAATTCGATGGAGATCGAACCAATCCTTCCATGACAGCCAGCTCGCTGGATCCGATCGTTCGAGATGAAGCAGCGGCACACCGACTAGATCACCGGGGTCACCGCTGAGTCGTTGCCCTGTGCGAAAACTCGGGCTGCATACGGGAATGACAATTTCTGGAATCAACAAGGTCGCTATGCGGTCGGGCCAGTGGCCGGTGCCGAATACAACGGCCACGTCTGCCGGCTCTTGGCGAATGTCGCAATAGTATTGCGAAGCGACGATGCGGACATCAAGATCGGGAGCCAACTTCCTGAGCATTGCCATGCGTGGTAGCAACCAATAGGCGGCGAACGCGAAGTCGGTCGATACGGTCATTGCCTTTCGGCGCGAACGAATCTCACCGGCGACAAGATGAAGCGTGCTCAAACTTGTACTTACAGCCTCGTGTAACTGCGCGCCGGCCTCCGTTAACGTTACACTCCGATGTTGTCGTTTGAACAGCGCTGAGCCTAAATCTTGTTCAAGACGAAGGATATGGTGACTAATCGCCGGTTGCGTCGTATGGAGCTCGCGCGCAGCGGCGGTAAAGCTGAGATGCCGTGCTGCTGCCTCGAAAAACGTCAGCGATTGAAGCGGCGGCAGTTGCCAACGTTTAGCCATTGATAGTCCGTATGCGTAATTAAGGAAGAGCTTTTTATAAAACCGTGGAAGGCAACGGCGGGTTACCGCGCATGCCGAACGGAACATCTTCGACGGTAGATATCCCAATTTCACAGAATTGTGAAGGGGGGATTTTTTATACATCCATAAATAATTCTAACCTGACGTTATGCGACGATATTCCACGCAATAGCAGTTCCAAATTGTTATTGCCGTTAGAATTTCAGTGGTGATTCGGATCGTTGTTCCACTGGCTTGATGGTCCACTTCAAGTTGTACGCGGTTCCAATCAATGCGACATGAGAAAACGCCTGCGGAAAGTTGCCGACCATGCGCTGTGCATGGACATCGTATTCTTCGGCCAGTAAGCCGACGTCGTTGGCAAGCGCGCTTAATCGTCGATAGAGCGCTTCGGCATCGGCTGAACGGCCGCACATTGCATAGGCAATCGAAAGCAACCCAGGCCATGACTTTGGAATAAGTGAAGTGTCTAGCGGCACCGCGTACTTCCCAGATACCGTAATCCGGTTGCTCCCACACCGTTTCCAGATAAGTGGGTAGGGCGCGTTGCATGGCCCATGCGGCATCGTTTGGCTTCAACCCGTTGAGTCGTGCTTGATACAGCGCGTCCATGACTTCGCCGAATACGTCTAGCTGTAACTGCGCATGGGCGGCGTTACCGACGCGCACCGGACGGGCGTCTTCGTACAGTCGCCGTTCACCTCTCAAGCCATACATAATTTGCATTTGATTCGGACTGCCGGCCATCGCCCGCAACAGCCAGTCGCGCCAAGCGCCGGCTTCTTCCGAGTAACCGGCATTCATAAGTGCCAGTAACGTAAGCGTCGCATCGCGTAACCAGCAAAAGCGGGCAGAATGTCGAACTATTTGTCGTATTCGGAGCGTGTCATTGAACCAATATGATCAAACGCCATTGAACGCTTGTATTAATGGTTGCCCCTGAACAAAATAGCACTGTGAAAATGCATGCCCACTTTCTGTTAGGCCTGCTGTTAGCTATCCTGTTGCCATTACAAAGCGGGGCGGCGCTGACTGGGCATTGCTTCCATAGCGGCGCGCTTGGAACCGAGTCTCACGCCAGCCATGAACATGGAAGCGAGCAATTGCAGCACCATGGTGACCATTCAAACTCGGATTCTAAGAAGTCCCCTATCGGGGATATCTCCGGCGATCATTCCTCTTGCCCTGCCAGCTCCTCGGGATCTTTACTTCCAGTCGCCGATTTACGTCTCGATGTTCATGTATCTTCAGATACTCCAGAGTTCTGGCTGGTTACCCTGTCGTTAAACCATGCCGTCGATCGTTTCGAACGACCTCCCCGTTTGATCCTTGCTTGAGCTGACACACCCACCACGGTTAAGCCGTGCGGTGTGTACTCGTTATCGCACATACGTGCAGGTTTGCGCACACGCATCGATTCTGCGGCACAAGGACGTGCGAATGTTGCAGGTGCAGGGACGCGCAAGAGCAACCTCATCACGCGAGGGATGTTTATGCGTACATTTTTATTTGCTATCGCCGGCACGGCGCTGTTGCCGTTGTCGGCACTGTCCGCGTCCAGTCTGGAACCGACGAATGCCAATGAACACGTGGCGCCGGCGGCTTATTTATCGACGTTTTCCGGCTACCATGTCTACCAAGAATCGGTACCGGCTGATTGGCGCGTGCTTAACGACGCCATCGGAAACCCGGACAGTCATCCAGAAAATATGCCGGCACCAACGGCTACACCCATGAACGACGGTGAATCGCCGGTGCACACGCCGGTTGAAGGTTCGCCATGATCGACCATATAAAGGTAAAAGCACTGTGCAGCGGCGTGTTCGGATTAGTCCCTGTGCTTATCGCTGGATGCGCGACCTTCAGCAGCGACGGCGGTTTCGACACAGTGACGGCGGCTACGCGCGAACGCGTAGGCCAAGACGTGCAACTTGCGCGACCCGGCGAATCCGCCGCGATGCACAAGCAAACCATCACCGCCTTGTTGACACAACCATTGACGCCTGAGGCAGCAGTGCAAATTGCGCTGCTCAACAACCCGCGACTACAAGCGAGTTACGCCGAGCTTGGGATTGCCGAGGCTGACTTGGTGCAGGCCGGACGGCTGCACAATCCGAGCTTCAGTTATGCACGGTTGGCCCAGGGCGATGAAATCGAGATCGAGCGCACGCTCACATTCGATGTGCTCGGCCTGTTTACGCTGCCGATCCGGCGACAAATCGAATCGCGTCGTTTCGAACAAGCGAAGTTGCAAGCGGCGATCGACGTGCTGGCGCTCGCCGCCGAGACCCGCAAGAGTTACTACAGCACCATCGCCGCCGAGCAAACCGCACAGTATTTAGAACAGGCGAAACAGGCAGCCGAAGCCAGCGCCGAACTCGCCCGCCGCATGGTACAAGCCGGCAATTGGAGCAAGTTGCAGCAGGCGCGCGAGCAAGCTTTCTATGCCGAGCTAACCGCGCAGCTCGCCCGAGCACGCCAGGCGTCGGTAAGTGAACGCAAACGTTTGACGCGGTTGTTCGGTGCATGGGGCAACGACATCGCGTTCAAATTACCCGAACGTTTGCCGAAGCTGCCCAAGGAAGCGCAGGAAATAGTCGATCTCGAAAGTCGAGCGCTCAATGAGCGGCTTGACGTTCAGGCGGCTCGGCTTGAAACCCAGGGGATCGCCAAATCGCTTGGGCTGTCGAAGGCCACCCGCTTCGTGAATGTTCTCGATCTCGGCGTTATCCGCAATAGCTCCAATGAACAACCGCGCCAGACCGGCTACGAAATCGAGCTATCGATTCCGTTGTTCGATGGGGGAGGGGCCAAGGCCGAGGCGATCTATCTGCAATCTGCTTATCGCTTGCGTGAAATCGCCATCGGCGCGCGTTCGGAAGTACGCGAGAGCTATCACGGTTACCGCACCGCCTTCGACATCGCCAAGCACTATCGTGACGAGATAGTGCCGTTGCACAAGCAAATCGCCGACGAAAATCTGCTGCGTTACAACGGCATGCTGATTAGCGTCTTCGAGCTACTGGCCGATGCGCGCGAACAAGTCGCCGCGGTAAATCGGTACCTCGATGCGCAACGCGACTTCTGGATCGCTGACACCGATTTGCAGACTGCACTATCTGTGAAATCGCCCGAGGCAATGAGGCACATGACTGCTGCTATGCCGGCTACGGATAGCGGCAGCGGCGGTCATTAATAAATTCGATGGAAGAGGGCATTAATATGGTTTCTCGACGCAATTTTTTTCGCGGGGCCGGCCTTGCCGTTGCCGCCGCAACCGTCGGCAAGGTATCGCTGGCAGCATTGCCCGACGTGGCGACACAAACGAGTGGCGCTACGCAACCCCCACACGCGCCACCAAACGGCCGACCCTACAACCCCGTGGTAACGCTCAATGGCTGGACGTTGCCATGGCGGATGAACAACGGCGTAAAGGAGTTTCACCTGGTGGCGGAACCGATCGTTCGCGAGATAGCGCCGGGCATGAAAGCGCATCTGTGGGGTTATAACGGCCAGTCGCCGGGTCCGACGATTGAAGTGGTCGAAGGGGATCGCGTCCGCATGTTCGTGACCAACAAACTGCCGGAGATCACATCGATTCATTGGCACGGCCAACGTTTACCGAACGGCATGGACGGCGTCAGCGGGCTCACGCAACCGCACATTCCGGTCGGCAAGACTTTTGTGTACGAATTTGTTGCCCGACGCCCCGGCACATTTATGTATCACCCGCATGCCGACGAAATGGTGCAGATGGCGATGGGCATGATGGGTTCGTGGATCACGCATCCTAAAGATCCAAGCTTCATGAAAGTCGACCGCGATTTCGTGTTTCTGCTCAATTCATACGATATCGATCCCGGCAGCTACACACCGAAGGTCAACACCATGACCGATTTCAATCTGTGGACCTTCAATAGTCGTGCGTTTCCCGGCATCGATTCGCTCGCTTGCCGTCGCGGTGACCGCGTACGTATTCGCGTCGGCAATTTAACGATGACGAACCATCCTATTCATTTGCATGGCCATGAGTTCGAGGTCACCGGCACTGATGGCGGTTGGGTACCGAAGTCGGCGCGCTGGCCGGAGGTGACCACCGATGTTGCTGTCGGCCAAATGCGCGCCATCGAGTTCGTTGCCGACGAACCGGGTGATTGGGCACTTCATTGTCACAAATCGCATCACACCATGAATGCGATGGGACACGACGTGCCGACCATGATCGGTGTCGATCAGCGCGATTTGCTGGAGAAGATCCAGAAGCTCGTGCCCGATTACATGATCATGGGTGAGCGCGGCGGTTCCATGGGCGGAATGGAAATGCCGCTGCCGGAAAATACGTTGCCGATGATGACCGGCACCGGCCCGTTTGGACCTATCGAAATGGGCGGCATGTTTACGGTCGTCAAAGTGCGCGACGGTTTGAAGCGTGGCGACTACGCCGATCCTGGTTGGTATCGGCAGCCGAAAGGAGCGGTGGCGTACGAATGGACCGGCGATCCTATGTCGACCACGCGTGCGCCCGGCGGCGGCAAGACCGTTGCCAATACAGTCAATGAAAGGATATTAACGGTTATTCGAGGAAATCATCGTCACACAAATTAAGTTAGCTCTAACCGTTGTTGGTGTCACCACCGTGGTGGTGCGATCGATGGAAGCATGGTCCAGTCGCTGTTCGCCGCTAGCTGCATCGACGACAAACAGACCCACTTACTTAAATTTACGATCGTCTGCGTGGCTACACTGATGATTCAAATTCAACGCATTTACATCAGCACTAATAGGAAATTAGCGGCGTTCCGCTGTCTTATGATGTCCGTGGCATTTAACATCGCTCGTTCCCCCGGCCAGTGCGGTGATGATTGGACATGGATGCGCTTCACCCATTGTCTCGCAATCGTCGATCAGATGGGCTAGTAAGCGTTCCATGTGTTTGAGATCGGCAAGCTTCAGGCGAATCTCGTGCCGTCGATCACCGGCAACTTTGCGAATAGCATTGCGATGGGTGCCGTCTTCGAGCTTTAGCAGGCTCGCAATTTCCACCAATGAGAAGCCGAGCTCTTGCGCACGTTTGATGAAGCGAATGCGGTCAACTAGGCGAACCGGATAGGTACGAAAGGCGGTACGCTTGGGGCTAGGCGTGGGCAGCAGGTGTAGTCGCTGGTAATAGCGAATGGTTTCAATGTTTACACCCGCCGCTTTGGCAAGGCGGCCGATCGTCATTTCCGCAGTTTGCATGGAAGACTTGACTCTGGGGTTAGGTACGGGGTTTAGAATAGGATCGTGACGAAGCCGATGCAAGCTAGAGGAGTGTTCCTATGAAACATGATGAGTCTTCGCCTTCCGCTCACGGCCATCATCAGCACGTAGGTCATGGCACGTGTTGCACCGCGCCGACGACTGATGATGCGCCATCGGTAACCACCCATATCGATCCGGTCTGCGGGATGACGGTGTCGACCAATCCAGAGAAATCCGCCGAGCACGATGACCGGACGTATTACTTCTGCAGCCAAGGTTGCGTGACCAAGTTTCGCGCCGACCCATCGCACTATTTGCAAAAACACGCCGATGCGCCGCGTTTGTCGAATCCGTCCGCCGGTTCGGCGACCGATGTGATCTACACGTGTCCGATGCATCCGGAGATTCGGCAAATCGGTCCCGGGAGCTGTCCGATCTGCGGCATGGCGCTCGAGCCGCTGATGCCGACCGCGGAGGCGGACACGTCGGAGCTCGATGACATGACCCGCCGGTTCTGGATCAGCGTCGTGCTGACATTGCCGCTGCTGCTTATCACCATGAGCGAATTCATTCCGGGGTTCGATCTACATCACCGGATCGGTATTGCGGTGTTCAATGGGTTACAGGTGGCATTGGCGACCCCGGTTGTCTTATGGGGAGGTTGGCCATTCTTCGAGCGCGCATTGGCGTCCTTCAAGCGTTGGAACCTCAACATGTTCAGCCTGATCGGGCTTGGCGTGGCCGCGGCTTATCTATTCAGCATATTCGCCTTGTTATTTCCGAACGCGTTGCCCGATGCCTTCAAGATGAATGGCATGGCGCCGCTTTACTTCGAAGCGGCGGCCGTGATCGTTACGTTGGTGTTGCTGGGGCAAGTTTTGGAATTACGGGCACGCTCGCGCACGAACAGCGCCATTAAGTCATTGCTCGCGCTCGCGCCGAATACGGCGTTGCGAGTGACCGCCGACGGCACCGAAGCAGAGGTTCATCTCGATCGGATTCAGAAGGGCGACGCGCTGCGGGTAAAGCCGGGTGCGAAAATTCCGGTCGACGGCATCGTTATCGATGGCCGTTCGAACGTGGATGAGTCGATGATTACCGGAGAGTCGATGCCGGCAGAGAAACGTCCAGGAAGCAAAGTAACTGCCGGCACGGTTAACCAGACCGGGTCGTTCCTGATGCGCGCTGAAAAGGTAGGTGCGGAAACGCTGCTGGCGCAGATCGTACAAATGGTGAGCGACGCGAGTCGCTCGCGGGCGCCGATTCAAAAACTTGCGGACAAAGTTTCCGCCTGGTTTGTGCCGGCGGTTGTCGTGGCCGCCGGCATGACCTTTGTCGTCTGGGCCTTAACCGAGCAATCGGCGGGATTAGCCAAAGGATTGGTGGCGGCGGTATCGGTGCTTATCATTGCCTGTCCGTGTGCTTTAGGTTTGGCGACGCCGATCTCGATCATGGTCGGCGTTGGTCGCGGTGCGCGCGAAGGCATTCTGATCAAAGATGCTGAAGCGCTCGAGCTCATGGAGAAGGTCGATACGTTGGTGGTCGACAAAACTGGCACGTTGACCGAAGGCGCGCCGAAAGTCCAAGCGGTCATCTCCGCGCGGGGATTTACCGAAACCGACGTACTGTTATACGCCGCCTCGCTCGAAAAAATGAGCGAACATCCGTTAGCGCAATCTATTGTCCAGCATGCACAAGACCAACAAATTACACTACGGCCGGTCGAGCACTTCGAATCCGTTACCGGCAAGGGCGTACGTGGCCGGATAGCAACCGAGATAGTAAGTCTTGGTAACGTAAGAATGATGCAAGCGGCAGGCGTGGATACTGCGCCGTTGGAAGCAGACAGCCAACGGCTGCGCGCATTGGGTCAGACCGTTATGTTCTTGAGCGTCGCCCAGCGTCTGGCCGGATTGATCAGCGTGGCCGACCCGATCAAATCGACGACGCGAGAAGCGATCGAACAACTGCGTGCTTCTGGTCTACGCATTGTCGTGCTGACCGGCGACAACGCGACCACCGCCGCGGCGGTGGCAAAACAACTGTCGATCGACGACATCAAGGCCGAGGTGTTGCCACAAGACAAGTACCGCTACGTACAAGAGTTGCAGAAGCAGGGACGCATCGTGGCGATGGCGGGCGATGGTATCAATGATGCGCCGGCACTGGCGCAAGCGAACGTCGGTATTGCGATGGGCACCGGCACCGACGTTGCTATGAATAGCGCCCGCGTGGTACTCGTGAAGGGCGACCTGCGCGGTATTGCCAAGGCACGCACGCTTAGCCAGCGAACCATGAAAAACATCCGCCAGAATCTATTCTTTGCATTCGTATACAACTTCTTCGGCGTGCCCGTGGCCGCGGGGGTGCTGTACCCGTGGTTCGGTATCCTGCTGGGCCCAATGATCGCGAGCGCGGCCATGGCGTTAAGCTCGGTATCGGTGATTGGGAATGCACTGCGGCTGCGGCAAACAGAACTTTAACCGGGGGTTGCCTAACCCCCAATAACTCCTAGCGAAATCGGCCAGATGAGGGCTTCTTAAAGGTAAAAGAGGCTGTCGGAGAGATTTACCTGCCGATACCCGTTTGCAGCGTGATCGGTGCCGCGCGTTATAGAATATCCATCGATAAATTATCCTGCCATAGTTGTTTGATGTGGATCATAATCCCATTGCAGTAGCGTTTACGGTATCGGCAACATAACAGCCAAGGAGGAGTCACATGGAGCATCGCTACAACGTCCGGATCCCGGTTGCAGGAGATATCAGTATCTACTTTCAGCCGATGGGCTGGCTGAGTGGTGAAGTACTCGACATGAGCGCAGGAGGCGCGTGTGTCGTGCTCAATGTGAATACCGTACCGGTCAATGCGCCGATTTCGGTTACGCTACGCTTCGCCCACTCCGGCATGAGCGAGTGGTTGCAGCTGCGAGCGATGGTAGTGCGAGCGCAAAATAATGTCATCGGCATTATGTATCTTGAATCTGACGACTACACGGCGCTGGGTCGGCTGCTAGAAGAAGGCTCGCGCATTCCTCTGTTAGTGCATGGCCAAGAGACAGCGACGGTGCAACCGATGATGGCGTCCGTACGGTAGCCCTAGCGCCCAGCAACGAGCGATAGTTGTTACCGCGAAAATCTCCGCAAGGACAGCACCTCATGCTGGCCTTGCGGAGTAGGTCGATTAGGGCGTTACCGTGGTCGAGTAGACATCGGTACGATTGGCCGTATTACCTGAGTTGGTCTGCACAAAGAACGGCAAGAAGGCACCGCCGATAGTGGTCAGCCCTTCGTAATCGCCAACGAAGAAACCACCTGCGTCGGGTGCGGTTGCCATGTCGAACGATCCAGCGATGTGCGCTTCGTTGCCGAAACTAACGCCGCCGTTGGACGAGGTCGTGAGCCAGTAATCAGTCGGTAGTGTCGTAGTTTCCGTCGCCAGCGAACGAAAATCGTAATACGAGACACCGATCACGCCTTGAGAACTAACGTGCACCGACGGCGTAAACGCCGGACGCCCGGTCGCAGTGTTCACACGGATCGGGTTGCTCCAAGTTGTGCCACCGTTGGTAGAGGTGGACAGTGCCACTTCATCGTAGTGCCCGCCGTTGAAGCGCGAGTCTTGCCATACCACGTAAAGCTGACCGGTATTCGGATCGATCGCCGGCTCGGGGATGATGTCGCCGGTGCGTACCTCTTGGCCGGTGTTTGGATGCGTTACACCGACCGTACGCAGCTGCGCAATGATCTGCGGTTTGGTCCAGGTGGTGCCGCCGTCGGTTGATTTGATGAACGCTACGTTAGACGCGGTGATATTGAACGGCGGCTTGATGCGATTGAAGAAATTGTAAAGCGTGCCGGAGCGGTCGACGACAATTTGATTACCGATGGTTTGCTGACGCGACGGCGTATCGACAATGACCTGAGGTGTGCTCCATGTCCGACCGCCGTCGATGGTCTTGGAGAAAAATGTCGGACCGCGGTACGCCGCCGTGTGCAGATCGGCATACGGATTGCCGTTCGGTAGCTCAAGCCGATCCCATACGGCATAAGCAACACCCGGCACATTTGGATCGGCCGTCACCGATTCCTTGTCGTTGAAGAACTGCGTCGTCGGTTCGTTGTTGGCGATAATGATATTCAGATTCTGCCACGTCTGCCCGCCATTGCTGGACGTCACCGCGGTCACGGCATTGTTATTGTTGGATTGATTGAACGAAATCGCGATCGCGTACGCCGTACCGTCAGGCCCAATAGAGACCCACGGATCGGAGGCGCGTTCATAATCCACGCCGCCGGCACAGCGGCTGAAAGGCAACGTTGTCGTACCCCAGGTGGCGCCACCATCGAACGAAAAACCGGCGACTAAGCCGTGTGAGCCGCCATTGGACCAGCGATCTTGCTGCCATGTGCCGATCACGTTCTGCTCGTTGGCTGGATTCGTCGCAATCCACGGCTCGACTTCCGCGTTGACGTAATTAACACCTGGCCCACCGACGGTACAAGCAGCGTAAGGACTAGGACCAGAGACTAGGGTGAGAGAAGCGGCGTGAGTGCTGGTGACGATGACGACTGCGAGAAATGTACTTATTAATATCTGCCTGATAATAATGTCCATATCATTATCCTCCTCAAATTTAGAGCAAGGCAAAGATCGGGATGTGGAATCCACAGTGACGAGCGCGTCCGCTGCACTCGAACCCCGTTCCTTCTGCACGGGAAGAAAATGACGAGCGATCGAACGCCGCAATCGCTGATGGGAGAGGGAGTCTATTACACGCCAGCCATAACCCAACTATTGCAGGAGCGGTATTTTTGAAATCCGATCTGCGTCGTTAATACGCTGATATGCGTGTGTGTTCCTGCAGTATCCGCGAGGAAATCTTTTTGCCGGCGCCGCTTGACCGCTGCGAGCGCCAGCCGTGTACCTCAGCCCTGCCGGCTGAGTATCATCTGGGTGCAGCTAAAACGAGTGATGGATTAAACGGCAAACAGCTGAGCAACGGTAACCATTAGGTCTTCTATAGGGAACGGCTTTGTCATCCAGGCCTGTGCGCCGGCAGCGTATCCCTCTTGTCGTTTGGCATCATTGTTATCCGTGGTCAATATTAATACTGGCGTGAACCGGTGGTCGGGAAGCGTTTTTAACTTCTTTATAAAAGCGATGCCATTCAGATTAGGCATATGCAGATCGCAGATAATCAGATCGAACCGCTTTTCCTTAAGTTCACCAAGTGCCGCTAAACCGTCACAGGCTTCGGTCACGTCGTAGCCGGCTTCGTTCAATGCGTGTTTAGCGAGTAGCCGCCAAGAGCGCGAATCATCGATGACCATTATGTTTTTCTGCATACGGAATCTTCCTGCATTTAACTTAAATAATAAGGTTAGTCCAAAAATAGGAAATGGTTGCCGAAAGTAGGGTGGCTTTGGGTATATTTTGGAGCAAACGGTCAGGGGTTGGACGGGTAGCCTTCGCATACCGCTCGGTGCGTTGTGCGAGGCGGAAATTATGCGATCCGCTAGTAGTGGATGATTTCGGGGTGCAGGCGATGCCCGATGCGCGTCCACCAAAATGGCATCTGGCACACACGACCTGGTTCTTCTGCTGTTTCTGGGCTACCGAAATCCCAGCGACGGCTCGCATTCTACCCAGGCTCGAGTATCGGCAACTTTGAACCGAATGATGCACGTACGTTTTTAAGCAGCTTGCGTCCGCTGCTGGGGGACGGCGGTGCGTTGTTGATCGGTGTCGATCTCAAGAAAACCCCGGCGATTCTGCACGCCGCTTACAACGATGCCGCCGGCATCACCGCCGAGTTCAATCTGAATTTACTGGCGCACATGCGCCGCGAGCTGGGCGCCGAAGTAGCGCTTGCGAATTTCAGGCACAGATCGCGCGAGTATACGAACGTACGTACCACAAAAGACCTAGGTATTGCCGCGAGGCGGAGTATCATAATAAATTACAGCAGGATCGATTCCTTCGTTGTAATTTGGATACGGCCCGTGCGATTGTTTTAGGTAAGTCGCTACGAGGACGTAGCATGCAGGAGAAAATAGAAACGAAAAAAGGATTTACCGGGCAAGCTTGCTCCCCTAAGCAAAGAATCATTCGCTGTGTCAGCGTCGGCGATCACCTTGTTCTAGGAGCCGGTGTTATCGCGGCATCAACAAAAATATTCACCGCGAATTCAGTCCTGAACCGGCATTGCCAATTTGTTGGTTGCCGCCAATCCAGGCTGCTACGAGCACGCTGCTCGCGTCGATTTAATTCAGCTGACAACCAATCTGAGATTACATTGGATCTGACGGCGCGTGTTGCTAGCGACCACGTGGCGGCGTATCGACGTTGCAATGATCGGAGGGGCAAGAAAGTTTGAAGGGTAACTGCAGGGTCGTATTCGATGCTTACTACGCTTAACTAGGAGAATCAACCATGGACCACATCGCAAAGGTATTTTGTACCGGCACGGAACAAGCTGCGCTCGCTAAGGCCAACAAGACGCTCGAGAAGTATCCCGCGTTTCTATTAATTCAAGGACCACCGGAGGCGCTTTCTGAGCTAGCGCGTAAATATCCGGTCGAAGATATCACTGACCAATACACTATCCGCACACCGGATCGCTCGATCGATACAGCGCATCCGCGCGTTGGCGTTGCCGGTAAACGTCACAAGCATCCGGCGTATGGCGATGTGAAGCCGCTATCGGCAGGCAAGCACCACTACTTGGTACAGTTCGCCGGACCGATCAAGAGCGCCTGGCTTAAATCGGTGAAGCAGGCCGGTGGTGAGCCGCGTGTGCCTTATGAGAATTTTACTTATGTCGTGCGGGCAAACGACAAGCAGGTCGCTAAGATTGCGGCGTTGCCTTTTGTGCGCTGGGCTGGGCACTTGCCACATCGTGCACGTCTGTCGCCGTCGGTGGCGAATGTGCTCGACGGCAAGCGCGACACGACGCTTCCACGGACTCGCAAATTAGAGAATGTCTTCACGGTACAGTTCTTCGGGGCCGATGACCTGCGCCCCGGCGTGGCGGCAATAAAGAAACTGGGGCTCAAGGTCTTAACGCAGAATGCGAAGACCGGTGTCGCGATCGTCGATGCGGAGGGCACCAAACCAAAACAGTTTGAGCAGCTCGCTGCGGTGCACGGTGTCCGCGCGATTCGCTCTCGCAGCTTTAAGCGCCCAAGCAACGATGTGGCCGCCGGCCTTATGGGCGCCGCCGGCAATCCGTCGCCGAGCATTCCGGGATTGAGCGGGAAGGGCGAGACTATCGGGGTGTGCGATACCGGCCTGGACACCGGCGATCCTAGTCATATCCATCCCGACTTCACCGGCCGCGTCGCCTGGATCAAAAGCTACCCGATCACACCGGACCTAAACCAATATATAAAGAATCCGGGCGGCAACGATGGCGCTGCCGATCTCGACAGTGGTCACGGGACGCACGTCGCCGGATCCGCGCTCGGTGACGGTTCGGCCAGTCAGGGGCTGACGGGGGTCAACGGTGCAATCCGCGGGTTAGCGCACAAGGCAAAACTGGTGTTTCAAGCGGTCGAGCAAGAGCTCGACTGGAAGAATCCGGCAGATCTGCAACGGTATGGACGTTATCTTTTGGTCGGCTTGCCGACTGACCTCGGCGTGCTGTTCGCTGATGCCTACCGCAAAGGTGTACGCATCCATTCCAACTCCTGGGGCGGTGGCGATCCCGGTGAATATGACGAGCAATGCGAACAGCTCGATCGTTTCGTGTGGCAGCGCAAGACCTTTTGCGTTGTGGTTGCGGCCGGCAATGACGGGACCGACAAGGATGGCGACGGCGCCATCAATCCCATGAGTGTCACTTCTCCGGGGACTGCCAAGAATTGCATCACGGTTGGAGCGAGCGAAAATACTCGAACCAACTTCAATACCGAGACCTACGGCAAATGGTGGCCGAGCGACTATCCGGCGGCGCCACATCACAACGATCCAATGGCGAACGATGGCGCACAGGTGGTCGCGTTCAGCAGCCGCGGGCCGACACGTGACGGCCGCATTAAACCGGACGTGGTGGCGCCCGGCACTTTCATTCTGTCAACGCGCTCGACCCAAATCGCCGCTAACAATCGTGCCTGGGCCGCGTTCCCGCCGAGCAAACACTACTTCCATATGGGAGGCACCAGCATGTCCACGCCGCTGGTCGCCGGCGCTGTCGCCTTGATACGTGAGCACCTGCGCACGCAGAAGCGTCTGCGCAGTCCGAGCGCGGCACTGCTCAAGGCCACTTTGATCGTCGGCAGCCAACGCCTAGCGGGCTATGCTTCCGCGGGCGCGTTGCTCGACAACCACCAGGGATTTGGCCGCGTGAATTTGGATACGGTGCTCGCACCGGCGAAACCGGCGACGACGGTGTTTCACGACGTCAGTCGTGGCCTCAAAACCGGCGAAGCGCAGACATTCGTGCTCGAGGTGAAATCGAACCAAGTTCCGTTGCGCATCGTTCTTGCTTACAGCGATTATCCCGGGCCAACGTTGGTCAACAACCTGAATCTGATCGTCACGGATCCGAACGGCAAATACTATCTGGGCAATCAGGACGCCGGCGGTACGCAGCTCGATACCAAAAACAATGTCGAAGCAGTGAACGTGTCGCAACCGATCATCGGCAATTGGAAGGTCGAAATTGTCGGTTCGAACGTGCCGCACGGACCGCAGCCATTTGCGTTGGTAGCGCTTGGACACTTGACGTGAGCGATCGGCAATTCAATCAACCGTAGGAAGTTAATTTCAATGACAGAGACGTTCTGAAAGGAACAGTAGTGGTCAGGCCGTCAAGATCAAACACTGCCGTATTTCGACCGTCGTGTACTGCGGTCGTGATCGGCAGTCTTGCCGGCCCGATTCGGCGTAGTACCGCGTGTATCGCCGTGTATTCGGAGGCGGGTCGGATCCAGTCGACAACGGCGCCAGTGCTGTGACAGCGTGATTCACGTCCTCGATAATAGAAGCCGCGAGTTTATCTTTGCGAACTCGCTTTCATTGTCGTAGATTATTCGTCGTAAACGGTGCCCAACTATGAATGTCACAATATGAACGAGGAAAAATATAATTTATTCACCCATAAAATATTTGTATTTCACGTAATTGCTGCCATATGTCTATAGTTCGTGCTCGATTGTAGGAACAGTATCAAGTACCCAGCGCCTATGAAGCGCGCGCTCATTTGATGTTTGCGCAATATCACGTTAGAGGCTATCCATGGACGGAAATCCGATGAAACTGGAAGAAGAAACGACTGAGTGGCTTAGCGCATATCAAGGTTTCAAAAAATATCTAAATCAATGTGTAGTGTGTCAGGAAATTGGTTACGACCCAGCCAAGATGCTGGATAAAGAGGAGCCGTATTTCCAAAAACGTGTTAAGGAATTTTTCTATCCTTTGATGGTTAATGAGATAGACATTTGTGGTAATTGTGTCGAGCGCTTGAGTGGTGAGGGAAAAAACCTACGAATATCTGGTGTCTAGGTGTGCCTAGTTAGGGAGCGCTAACCGATGACGCGTCAGACTTCGACAGTTAACGATATTGTCAATCTCAACTAGGACTCATTCGGCTTTATGATCATCGTCGAACAATGCACGCGTCGGGCCACATAGTATGTAGTAGTGCCGAAGAAGAGTCCCGACAAACTACTCGTGCCGTGAGCTCCCATCGCAACCAAATCGACGTTTTGCTCACTTGCCAGGCGTACGATCGTGGCGCCCGCGCGTCCTTTTTCAACAAGTGGAATTATTTCTTTGTAGTGACCCGCACTGCGTGCGATCAGAGGTGCCAGACGTTTGCGCGCCGCGTCTTCGACGCGGATGTGCAACGTATCGGCGGAAACGTCTTCCTGTATACGCCACATCGCCGAAAATTTTTTCGAAAAATCGGGATGGATCGAAATGTTTAAGCGGCGCCACAACGGCGTCGCCATCACTGTGATGGAGCGAACGCTGTAATCCATTTGATAGTTGACGAAGGCCGGAGCTATTTCGGTGGCAGCGACAACTTCGAAGATCGATGGGGCCAGAGTGCCGGCAGCAAGGACCCGGCAATCATACCGACCAACGCCATCGCCAGCCCCGCAAGTTGTGGCGGACACGTCATCGGCGCAGACGCATTAGCGCCGATGACCTCAAGCAAAATCCAAGTCGCAAGTCCCAGCACGATCGATAGCGGCGCACCTTGGTATTCGCCCGCTTCCAGTAAATGCCGAACGCGAGCGGCACAAACGCGCCTACCAGTGTCACTTTGTAGGCATTTTCCACGATGTTGTAAATCGGTAAATTCGAATGCAAAGCGAATAGTGTCACTAGGCAAGTAAAACCGAGTACGACGATGCGCATCGCACCCAACAGTTGGCGATCACTCATTCTGCCTAACGCTGGTTTCAAGATGTTTTCGGTAAACGTTACTGACGGCGCCAACAGCGTCGCCGATGCACAGCTTTTGATTGCAGACAGCAGCGCACCGAAGAAGATGACTTGAACGAGCACCGGTGTATGTCCAAGAATCAAGTTGGGCAGGATGTGTTGCGACGCTTTACCGTCAGCCAGAAGTTCGCTGGTGGCCGTCGGATCGATCAGTGTCGCGGAATAGGCGAGAAACATCGGGATGAAAGCGAAACAAAAATAAAGTACGCCGCCTAGTACCGATGCCCGGCCGGCAGTTCTTTCGTTGTTCGATGACGCGACGCGTTGGAATATGTCTTGCTGCGGGATAGAACCGAGCATCATCGTGATCAGCGCGGCAACGAATGCCAAGAGAGCCGCCGCCGATACATGATCGGGAAAGAAATTGGCGAATTTTCCGGCATCGATAGCGTGATTGATTACCGCCGGTATACCGCCGGCATGGGCGCCGATGTTCCAGCCAACATACAGCATGCCGAGCATAAGGATCACTATCTGCAGGAGGTCGGTGATCGCGACTGCCCACATCCCGCCCCAAAGTGTGTAGAACATTACGGTGCTGGCGCCGATAACCATTCCCCACGACATTGGCAACGCACCGCCCGAGATGGTGTTGAACACCAAGCCAAGGGCGGTGATCTGCGCCGCTGCCCAGCCAAGGTAGGAGATAACGATGCGTACCGTCGTGATCGTTTCGACGCTCCGGCCGTATTGGACGCGGTAGTAGTCACCAATCGTCAATAAATTCATTCGGTAGAGCGGCCGCGCGAAGAACAATCCGACCAAGATCAGGCATAGCGACGAACCGAAAGGATCGGCGAGGATTCCGCCGATCCCCTCGCGTACGAAAGTGGCGGGAATGCCGAGCACCGTCTCCGAACCGAACCAGGTGGCGAATATCGTCGCCGTCACTACATAAAGCGGCAACGCGCGGCCGGCGATCACATAGTCTTTCGTACCGTGGACCAGACGCGCGGCCCATAACCCGATACCAACGGAGATCAGCCAATAAACGATGACGAACGCGAGTAACATTTCGATGCGCTGCTAGTGGAACGAGGAAACGGTTGTTTTGGTATTCGCTGTGTCGCTCAGCCCGATAGCGATCGTTGCGGCAGCGGCGGCCGCTTTTTCGCCGTGAAGCACGCGATCGTAAGCTCGGTAGCGTTCTTGGAGGTAAATCCGTAAACCACCGACATGCCACGCATGGCTTGATGGTCGGTTTTGATTTCGAGAACGCCACTACCGCATTCGGTATATTCCCAGCAACGGAATTGATAGAGCACGTGAAATTTATCCTCGAACGTACCTGACAAGGACTGTTCGATCAGTTGGTGCGGATCAGTGGGGTGCGGCGTGTACAGAACGCCGTGGATCACGCAGTTGCCGTGTTCGTCGATCGTTTGTCGAGCGATTTGCAATGTCTCGGTATAGATTCGACTGTTGTACTGAACATCCAGCTCCCACTCGCCGCGAAGGTCCGGATACTTTCCGGTCCAATCGCGAAACGCTTCTAGCGAATGAATTTCAGCGGTGGTACTGAGCCCACCATCTTCCAACTTCAACGCCCCTTCGACCGCCCGAATCAACGTCGTTTTGGCGTACTGCTGACCGCCGAGCCAGCGCGTAATCGTGCGCGCACCTACACCCGACTGATCCGCGAGTGTCGCGATAGTGACGCCTAATTTATCCATCCGTTGCTTGAGTTTTCCGATATCTAGCCGTTCCTCCTCGAGTCTGGGGAAGGGGTCTCGCTTCATCGTGTCAGCTCGTTGGTTGTGTAGGTTGGTGGCTATACGTGTCTTTCGTGTCTAGACACGGCCTTTCGTGAGGTAGTTACGCCTGTCAGTATTTTGCGTAAGGAAAATGGTCCAGGGTCGAAGTGGGCATGACGGTAACTGTGAGTAAACGGCGAATAGGCATGAGGCTGAACCGGTGTTTTTGGTGTTAATTCTTCTATAATGTCGTTTTAATGAAATAAAAGGTCGTATATACGATATCATTATGTAAAAACATATAAAACAGATGTTTGGGAACGGGTCAGTTCTGTCGCAGGGGCCGACTCGGCCGCTTTGGAACATTTACGGAGTTGCGTTCTATCAAGGAACCTCGTCTGGTCGAGTTGATTCGGTTTATCTTTTTTTTTGACGACACCAATGGAAAATAGACGGATTCCGCTGACGCTGTCACAGCGTCTGGCGTTGATCGATGTGATCGACGATCTCGAATCGGTGAACACATCGGAAGCGTTGGTTGCGTGCCTTAGCGGCTCACTACAAGACGTCATGCCGTACGGTGGCGTCGCCTGCGCGCTGGCGAACATTAAAGATATGAAGCCGTATCGGTTGCTGCTACACAATTTTCCGAGGCAGGCACTGGATGACGTCAGTCGGTCGGACGGCACGATCGATAGCCCGCTGATCGAATGCTGGCGCGAGCGTTGTGAACCCATCGTGATCGATTTTACCGGTGACGTCGACGCGCAGCTGGGTGAGCGCGTCTCGGAGCGCTACACCGCCTGGCTGGCACACGTTCATAAACATGATTACCGCAATGCCGCCGCCCACGGCCTCGCCGACCTGCAAGGCGAATTGACCAGTTTTTTTTGCTTCATTCGTATTCCGGGAACGGTAGGGAAGAAGCAAATCTATCTGCTCAATTTTTTGACGCCGCATCTCCATAGCGCGCTGGTACGGGCGATGGCAACGTTGGAAGACGTGTCGGCGCCGGTAACGGCGGAGCACAAAAAAATATTATTGAACGCGCGCCAATCAGAGGTTCTGCATTGGTTGCATTGCGGCAAGACCAACCGTGAGATCGCCGCCGTTCTCGCGATCAGCGAGGCCAACGTGAAGTACTACGTTCGCGAAATCTTCGCCAAGCTCAACGCATCGAATCGTGCGGACGCGGTGTCGAAGGCGTTAGCGCTGAAAATTATTTCGCTCGAAATGCCGAAAAAATAAAACGCATCCAACCACTGCGCAACGAAACTATCGAAGGATAGTTTTTTGCGAGAGCAGCTCCGCTTGGCGGTTTGGTGGTTCGGATGATTGGTGCGCGCAAATGTATATCGCGAACCGCATCTGACATAAATTGGTTAGAAGCAAAACGGGAGGCGGATGGTCGCTAGCTGATCGCCTGACAATAACAATGGAGTTACTCGCATGCATCTAACCACCATCGCACGACGATTTGTTGCCATTGCGGCATTGAGCTTGCTTTCTGCCTGCGGTGGAGGATCGGACGATGGAGTGAGTGATGGTGGTAGTGACGGCAGTAACCCTCCTAACAACGACATCACCTCGTCGCAAATTACCGGCGTCATGGTGAGCGGCGTTACGGCGTTTGGTGTAACCATTACCTGGACCACTGACGAATCCACCACCTCGCAAGTGCAGTACGGCACCATGCCGTCATACGGACAAGACACGCCTGAAGACACGGCACTTTCGACCGCCCACAGCGTGCAGCTCTCAGGATTGTCTCCGAACACGCAGTATCACTTCCGCGCACACAGCCGCGATGCCGCTGAGCGGAGACGACGTGCGCCGGCGTGATCATTTCTACGCTCTCTATCACAAGCCAACTGGTGGGCAGGTGTTGCGACGCTGGGATCTGACGTCGCCCGCCAGCTTGAACGCGCGTCCGATTTATACCGAGATCACGACCAGCGGCGATTCGCTACCGGATCTCGGCACGCGTCCAGGATTTGTGTATGCGGATGTACGCGACCAATTTTTTGCCTGGGGTGGCGGCCAAGACGTCTACATGTCTCGATCCGACCACCAACATTTGGAAGCATTGGATTGGTACCGGCGACAATCCAGGTGCACAACAGCCCCAACGGCACCTTCGGCCGACTACGCTACAGCCCTTCGCGCGGTGTGCTGGTGCTGGTGAACGATGCGAAACAGAACGTGTTTATCTATAAACCGGAGAGTTAGTGAATAGAAATGCAAGCTGTGGTTTTGCGTTGAATAGATTTTCACATGAGTTGTTAGTAACGCTGCGCTATGACAGAACCAGGCAGTCCTGACCTGACGGCAGTGGAACACGTCGCCGTCATTGATATTGTTAATGAACTTGGAAAGATAAAAGGCATCGAGCAGTTTATGACCTGTGTTGATGTCAGGTTACAGCAGGTGCTGCCGCACGGTGGCTTTATCTGCGGCATTGCCGATATCACAGGAAAGTACCAACGGCCCGTGCGATCACTGTTTTCCAATTTACCCACTAAGGTGATAGAAGCGTTGGATCCGATGGACGAACAAATCGAACGCCTGTTGGTGTCGCGTTGGTGTAAATCGCGCGCGCCGCTGATGATCGAATTAGCCGATGACGTGGAAGCCGCATTTGGAATAGATCTCAATCGTCGTGCTAAGGCATGGCTCGATGCTTTGCGTGCACACGATTACCGTAACGCGGCCGTTCATGGTATGGCGGATATGGGTGATGAACTCGCTGCGTATTTTTGTTTCATTCGCATTCCCGCGCGACTTGGAAAAAAACACAGCTATCTGCTTACCCAACTGATCCCTCATCTTCATGCAGCGCTTGCACGCGCCGCGATAACACTTAAAACCGACCTAACGCTGGCCGTTCGGAAGAATGAGTTCCATTAATCGAATCACGGAAGATGATGTGTCACAGGAGCGTTGAGATCGCCGCGTTGCGGCGAGAACTGAATAAGACCATTGCTGTTCTGCAAGAACAGATGGCGGAGGACTTCTTCAAGAAGTCGCCGCCGATAACACTCAATGCGTCCCTCGCTGAATTCCAGAAGCGGATTATTTACGCTGCCCTCGGAATCTGTGAAGGAGACCAGGTGCTCGCGGCGACAGTGATCGGATTTACCCCGCGGGCGCTTCAGGCGAAGATTGAGCACTACGAGCAGACGATTGCCAAATGGAAGCCAGAAGGCACCGCATGATGCTGTAACCGGACGATACCAAGGTTGCAATGTTTACTCAGCGGCAAGCAGGGCAGGGGGCGCGTAATTGGGTTCCAAAGTTCTCTGCAGATTCAATCAGCGAACTCCTGACGCGCCGCTGAATTAAGACGTTATTCGTACCAAAATAAGCATGCGAAATGAATATTCTCAGGCCCTAAGGAAACTCTTCCCAAAAAGAATGAAGGAGGCGTTTCCTCAGTTCTTGGAAACAATAGTCAGTTCCTTGTATACCTGGCCCGGTAATCGAGCCTACTGTTGACCTGTTGGTTGGGCAAAACTTGGACGGTATCCCGAGCTAAGCATGATTCCTAGCGCAGAACGTCCATTTCCGGAAAGACGAGAATTCGAACGTGACGAATACCTTATTGTCTTTCTTATCATTCACTTATCGGCATTATTTTTTATAACTATTATTACGATATTTCGACAAGGAGATCGTCGTGACACGTGTATCGCCATTCAGCAGCCTCGCCGCCTTTTCCTTGTGCCCCGGTGCATTTTGTCGTTGATGAACATACAGGTGAACAACGTCCAGTCAAATCCCCATGTAAAACGGAGAAAACGATGAAAAGTGTCATGAAGTCGGTAGTCGTTGTGCTATCCACTGTTGTTGGATCCACCGCCGTTGCCAAGGACCTCACCGTCGTTAATTTCGGTGGTGCCGTTAGCATCGCGATGAAACCCGCCTACATCCAACCATTCGGCAAGACGACCGGAACCAACGTAACCGTTGTCGAATATGCCGGCGAGCAGGCCAAGATTAAGGCCATGGTCGACAGTAAGAACGTTGTATGGGATGTGGTTGAAGTCGAGTCTGGCGACATCGGCCGCGGCTGCGAAGAGGGTTTGTATGAACGGTTGGATGCTAAGAGCTTGGTTGATACCAAGACCTTCCTACCGGCGGCGATTCATGAATGCGGCATCGGTGCGTTCGTGTGGTCGACCGTGCTGGCGTTCAACGCTGATAATTTGAAATATACGCCGACCACGTGGGCCGATTTCTGGAACGTCAAAAAAGTTCCTGGCAAACGCGGTATGCGCAAAGGCGCACGCTACAACCTCGAGTTTGCGCTGATGGCGGATGGTGTGCCGGCGCCGGATGTCTATAAAGTGCTATCGACACCGGAAGGCGTCGACCGCGCGTTCAAGAAACTCACCGAGCTGAAGCCGAACATCCAATGGTGGGAAGCGGGCTCGCAGCCGCCGCAAATGTTGGTCGCCGGTGATGTCGTTATGAGCACGGCGTACAACGGCCGCATCGACGCCGCCCAACGCGAAGGCAAGAACTTGAAAGTCAATTTTCGCGCGGGCAACATCTACGATATCGACTACTGGGTCATTCCGAAGGGCACGAAGCACAAAGACAGCGCCCTCGCTTATATCAAGTTCGCCAGCACACCGGAGTCGCAGATTGCGTACGCGCGCAACATCTCATATGGACCGACCAACTTGAATGCGCTCAATCGGTTGGAAGGCAATCATCTAGCGAACCTACCGACGGCACCGATTAACCTGAAAAACGCCGTGCAACACAACCTGCAGTTCTGGACCGATAACGGCGACGAGATTGAGAAACGCTTCGCGGTATGGGCGGCCAAGTAACGACGGACTGATCGCCACCGCCGGATATAATTTCGGTCCGGCGGTGGAGTATTTTGTCCTTCGCATTACGAAGGAATGCTTCTTACCAAACTTTATTTGAATGCAATCCGAAGTTTTATTGGAGTGAGCGAGTGAGCAATTTTAGTTCCGAAAAGAGCCCATATGTTAGTTCGCCTGGCACAAACGGCGGCTAGAAGACATGCAGGAACATTAACTAAATGACGCATAATGTATGTTATGTTAAATACAAGATTCTAGGTGCGGTAACAGTGTTAATCCTTGGCGGCCACACTACTCGGGCGAACTAAAAATACGGAAAGTTAGGAACTAAAACTACGAAATCCCCCGCCATCGTTCTTCCTGCAGCCGCTTTTGGGAGATTTGGTTCTCCATCTATGCCTTCCGTCCGTTGAAAGAAAAGTGTCCCACGCCCAAGCGCTGCTCAATCCGCCTGCCCCAACGCCGCTCTCAAGCGCGCCTTCGCGCAGCGATGGAGATTGTTGGCTGAATAAGGGCGTACGGGAATATTTTCAGTACCACTTTTTTAATCTGGTTCAGGACTGTCTGGATCGCTAGCCGGGTCCACGCCATCATCTTCTCGACTTGCTACTCGACTAGCGCGTCGCACTCGCTCCGCGCGTTCTTCTTTGGTGGGCTCAGGGAAACCATGCTCACGCATAATCTCGGCGATCGGCCGGGATCTATTTTTCATGCTCTTTGCTATCCGCGATCCCTTCGGTTCAACGTGAGCGCGATCTTGGAGAGCGCCGACGAGCTCAGCAGGCGGAGGTGGCCTGCGTGCCGCAATGACGTCGTCGGCGGGCGGTCCGGGTCGTAGTCGTTGGGGCGCTGTCGGTGGCGGACCTATCAACATGATGAACTGCTCATACTGGCCGCTGACTAGCAGATCGAATGCAACGCTACCATCGGATCATTTCGTAAACAGTTCAATGCGATTTATATCCGATGCACCACGATCGATTCTACGGATCGCTGCAAGTACTTGCCGCAAGCGTTCTTCGTCCGCGGGTGTCATGGTTTGACCGCTAGCCCACGCGTGAAACGATGGCCGATCCATCTGAAAGAGACGGCAAAGCTGATCCCAAGCTAAACCGCTAATACGACGGAGTTCGCCGATGGCGGCGCCGATTCGTTGGGGTGGTTCAGGAGACGTGATCATTGTCATGATTTTACGCGCCTATCGTGGACGCGAATTACTGAAGCAAAAGGGTCCGACTCTGGGCGTTTATCCATTGTTTGCGGCCGGCTTACGTCGAGTGGCACGTTGGGTACGTTGTGACTTGGCGAGCTGCCGCACGGATGTCATCAGCCGGCTCATGTCTTTCTCACCTCTCTGTTTTGCCGTTCGCAGCTCTCGGTGGAGACGTTTGATTTCTGCATTTCTTTCTGTCACTAGCTGGCATTGCTCGCGTTCGCGTTGCTGAAGCCGGTGTAATTCGGCCGCTTTGGTGGCATGCGCCTCGGTCAGAATTTCATGACGGTTCTGGATTGTTTTCAATTCTTTTTGAATAGCCCCCAGTTGGCGGTCTTGTTCAGTCATCGCACCTTCCAACGTTTCGCGTCGCCCGGTTTCTTTGGCCAACCGCTCTCGTAACGATTGATTGTCTTCCCGTGCATCAGTTAGCTGCGCTTGCTGTTGTTGCAACACGCTGAGCTGTTGAACACGTATGTCATCAAGCTCTGCTAGTTGCGTTCGACATCGAGCTACCTCGGCGTCCTGTTCACTCAACCGTTGGCGCTGCTGTTCCACCGCGGCTTCATGTTCTCGTGATTTTGCCTCGAATTTAGCCTGCGCGGTGGATTCGATTGCCAACAGAATGATCTCGGATTGCTCTCGTAACACCTGCAACAAATGATCGCTGAGATTGACGCCGGCATGTTCACGTTGAGCCTGTCGTTCACGCCAGGACTTTAGGTACTTATTGATGGTCGTTCGGCTTCCGGTGTTCCCCAGTTCCTGCCGCACTGTGTCGACCGATGGCTTAACGCCATCGGCCACCAACCGATCCGCCGCCTGAAAAACCTGGTATTCGCTGACGCCAATACGGCCCATGACGGTCTCCGAGTATTTTGTACTGTAGGACGGATACATTATTTTACATGACAAATAGATCAATATATTACTTATGTAAATGTATCTTTTCAAAACTAGCGACTATACTTTCCGCCTAGTTCACCAAAAGTCGCTACCCCGGCCATGCCGTCCATTGTTCCCGTTTTGCCGTCCGACACGATGCCGGCACTGAGTGATCAGACCGCCGCGTTGACCAACCCAGCCGCGCTGTATCTGGCCACCTTGGGCTCCGTGCAAAGCCGGCGGGTCATGCAATCGCGGCTCAATCGCTTCGCCCGGCTGTTGCAACTCGAGCACTGGCGGCAGATTCCCTGGCGGGATTTCGATCGTCCGTGGTTGTTGTTGGCCAAGGAAGCCCTGACCGTCGATCACTGCGCGCCCGACACGATCAATGCCACGTTGTCGTTGCTCAAAGGCGTGGCGCTGCAGGCCTGGGAGCTGAAACTTATCAGCGACCATCGTTACCTGCGGATCAAGAACACCCGATCGATTCGCGGCCACCGCGTTCAGAAGCGTCGCTGGCTCGCTAAGGACGACATCACCGCCCTGCTCGATCACTGTTTGGTCGACGATCGCTTACAAGGGTTGCGCGACGCCGCCTTGCTCGGGTTGCTCTATGGCTGCGGACTGCGCCGCTCGGAAGTCGTGAGCCTCGATCGGGCCCATCTCGATCCCTCGGAACGCAGCATTCGCATTCTCGGCAAAGGCAACAAAGAGCGCCTGGTCTATCCACCGGCGCGCGCCTGGGAGATGGTGAACGAATGGATCGACGGTGGTCGATGTGCCGGCGACGGTCCGCTCTTTTGCCGTATTCGCAAAGGCGGCGTCATCACCCAGGAACGGCTCACCGATCAAGCCGTGTATTACCTGATCAAACGGTTGATCGCGTTCACCGGGGTCAAACGCTTTTCGCCCCATGATTTGCGCGGCTCCTTCATCTCGTACTTGCTCGATCACGGCGAAGACATCAAGACCGTGGCCGACATCGTCGGACACGCCGACGTGCGCACGACGGCGGCGTATGATCGGCGCGGCGAACAACGGAAAAAGAAAGCCAATCGCGCGATTGATTTTTGATCGACGTTAAAAACGATCATTGTGGGGTGATCGATCCTACCGAGATATTTTTTCGATAGTTCCCGGCAGTCTGCCAATCGCAACGTGTTTGATGAGCCCCAAGTCATTGCCGATTTGGGTGTCAATTTATCCAAATTTGGATCGTGGAGTCGAGGATCTCGGTGTAGTCGGCGTGTGCGGAGAGATTGTCGATGCTCGCCACCTCGGCCCGCAGTCGCCGTGAATCTTGACGGTCTCGGCGCCGTTCAGCATGGCGGCGCCGAGCGTAGAGCTGTTGAGGAACACCGGGATATCGGGAATCCGGCCGGCCTCCTTCGGCAGGTGAATCAGGTACATCAACGTCTGCGCGCGTCCGACCGCGAATGCCGGGACAATAACCGTGCCGCCGCGTTTGACGGTTCGGTTGATAACCTCGGCCAGTTTTTCTTTGGGATCGGTGGGATCGTGGCGTCGGTTACCGTAAGTGGATTCGATGACGAGATAATCCACTCGCCCGACCGCCAACGGCGCCGCCATAATAGGATCGTGCGGTCGCCCGAGATCGCCGCTAAACAGCAATGTGGTGCCATCGCCACGCAACTGAACAAGCGCGGCGCCGAGCAGATGCCCCGCCGGTCGCAGGTGCAGCACTACCCCGCCCCGCTGTCAGGCAACAGGATTGCACAGAGGTCGCGTGTCGCCTCGCTGCAATACACCGTACCTTTGAATCCGTTCTTGACCAGCAGTGGTAAGTAACCGCTGTGGTCCAGATGCGCGTGGGTCAGAATGACGGCATCAACGTCTCGTGGCGCAATCGGCAACGGCGCCCAGTTGCGCAGGCGTAGCTGTTTGTAACCCTGGAACAGCCCGCAGTCCACGAGAAGTTTTTTGTCGCTCGTGCTCACCAGATACTTCGACCCGGTGACAGTTCCCGTGGCACCGAGAAAGGTTAGCTGCATCGTGACTCCTGCGTTAGAACGGTACCGCGATCCAACTGCTTCAAAGCATATTCAACCGCTCGAATCGAGTTATCGGATCCTACAGCCAAGAGAAATCGGGGCAAGCGTACCTTCTGGTGGGTGGCACCACTAGTGGAGCAGGAAGAAGCCGGCGAGCATAAGGCCGCTGATAATCGTCGCAACCATAATGATGACTGCAAGCGCGTTTAGACCGCCGTTGCCCGCGCTCGTCGCGCCTGCTTTAGAGAGCAACCACCCAAGGACGATGAACAACATGAGTACGATGATGCTGTGCGTGACCCAATGATGTCCGGTCGCTGTTTGCATGAGCGCCTTGATGGCCACGTTCGTCTCCTTGAAGATGACTAACAAGGAGCTCAGTACGCTTACGATTACCAACGACCAACCAAACGCCCAGATATACCTGACTTGTATTTGTGTCGCCATCGCTATTTCCCCAGTAGACCCAGCTTCACGCCGAGGCCGACGATGGCCCCGGAACCTTCCATTGCCAGCCCCAATAACACGACCAGCGCCGACAGCGTCAGCACGAGATGGCGCGCGCCACGGTCCGTCACCAATTGATTTGCCGATGTCGTGCCAGAAACCGCGATCGGTAGGTAGGTGCTGATGAGGAGCAGCACCAGAAGAGGAGCAGCACCAGAAAGAGATGTTCCTTCGTTTCCATGAAGAAGCTGTGCGCAAATGGCCACGGCCCTTGTTTGATGATGGCCTTGTCTGCGCCGTAGAACTGTACGTACCAGTATCCGCCGAAGAGGAACGACAGCCAGATCAACACGGCGACCACAACGCTCGCCGTGTTGATGCGGTGGCGGTTGGCGTCGCTCACGTTGATCACTTCGACGAAAACCCATACCGCGGCCAGCATCCCCAGCACACCGAAGGTCGGATGCAGCATCAAGATAAATTCTTTGCTCATGTCGCCTCCTACCTCCATCCTCTGATTGGTTCACTATTGCTTACCGCGATCCACTCCACGCGGACGCCTCGGTCGAAACGGTACAACGACCAACCGGCGGCCAAACCGAACAGCAGTTTGGAAAAGAACGTGACCGGATAAGGCATCAGCGACACGAACGCAGGATTGAGGTACGGAAGCACCACGAAGAAATTGATGGCCCACACTAATGCCAGCGCGACAGTGCTGGCGGCGATGGTCAGCGCGGACGCGCGCTTCCGCGTCAACGGCGACCACACCAATAGGCCGAACGCCAACACCAATAACACGGACAGCGCCATGTGCACCGTCACCTCCAGCGCCGGCGCAAACGTCGATCCCGCGAGCGCAGGCGCTACGCTCCCCACCACCTGACGGGAAACGTCAGCGGCGCTGAGCGTTGAAACCTGCGAATACAGCACAATCCATACAACCTCAGCGAGGCCGCCGACTAGCCCGGCAAACAGCAAAGGCCGAAACGATCAAATGCGGTTGGATGGCGTCACAGGACTTCTCCGTCTTAAGTTGGCCCCAGCATAGCGCCGCCGCGAATGGGCCATGTTGATGCAAATCAAGGGAAGGACGGATCGCGAAGGAAACTCAGCTCGGTGATCGAATTTCGTTAACGCCCGCTCTACCGGCGGCTCGATTCGGATCGCGCATCGCACAACCGTCCAATCGAGCCCGTGCAGGTAGGAAAATTCCTACGCACACCCCTCCTCGTCCTACCTCTAAAATCAGAACATCCTGACCGGCAGAATCAGCACCCACCGATACGATGGCGGGCATTGCCAACCGATACTTTCATCCATGGAAATGTCGGTTACTTTAAAGAGCGTTTTTATTGTCGAAGATTCCGTCGCGGTGCGTGCGCGTTTGGTTGAGTTAGTGCGCGCCATTGACGGTGTCACCGTTGTCGGCGAGGCCGGAACGCCGATCGATGCGGTGATCGGAATCATGAACACGCGCCCCGATTTTGTCGTCCTCGATTTTCAGCTCGAGGGCGGCACCGGCGCAGATGTGCTGCGCATGATTCGCCCGCAGATGCCTAATGCTGTCGTCATTGTGCTGACTAATTACCCGCTGGCACAAATCCGCCGCGCGTGTCTCGATGCGGGTGCAAACGCGTTCTTCGATAAAACGAGTGAGTTCGGAAAAATCAAGGACGTTATCGCGGGCGCTGCGCCCGCGTAACTATTAATAGATCAGCCAATACCTCAAAGAGGACGTCACCATGGGATCCGCCGCCGCTTTTTGTACGACCGACAATATGTCGATACCTAGCAATCGCCGCGCAGCGCCAACAAATGTGGAGCGTTGCCCGACATTGTGTTCGAGTTGCAATCTGCGTCACCTCTGCCTACCGTGCGGCATGACTGGCACCGACGCCGAGTTTCTCGATGGCTTGCACTTCACTCGTCGTCAACTAAAACGCGGCGACACGCTTTACCGCGCCGGCGCGGCTTTCGATTCGCTCTACGCCGTTCGCAGCGGCTTTTTCAAGAGCTACGCAATCACCGAAGACGGTCACGAACAAGTGACCGGTTTCCAAATGACCGGTGAGATCATCGGTCTTGACGGTATTGAGAACGACACGCACAACCTAACCGTCAAGGCGCTCGGGGACGCCGTTGTTTGCGTTATTCCGTTCGCGCACCTCGAAAAAATGGCGAGCCGCTTGCCCACCTTGCAGCGTCAATTCCATCGCATGATGAGCCGCGAAATCGTGCGCGATCAAGGCGTGATGATGCTGCTCGGCACGATGCCCGCGGAGGGCCGCGTCACCGCCTTCTTGCTCGGCCTATCGCAACGCTTCGCCGCGCGCGGTTATGCCGCGTCCGAATTTATTCTGCGCATGACGCGCGAGGAGATCGGTAGCTATCTTGGGCTGAAACTCGAAACCGTGAGCCGCGTATTCTCGCGGTTGCAGCAATCCGGTCTGATCGACATTCAGCAAAAACACGTGCACCTGCGTGACATGACGGGGCTTCAGGCGATTTTAGGAAGATCGGCGTAACGCGATACGACAAGGAGTCACCCATGTGCGCGCAAAGGCATCCTCCTTCTGCGGTCGGATCATCGCTGCCGCCGGAATTGTTGGCGAACGCGCTGACGGCGATCGATAATCCGGTCTTCATCGCCGACCGGCAAGGCCACATCGTTTGGGTCAATGACGCCTTCTGCCGAATCAGCGGTTACCCGTCTGACGAAATCATCGGCAAGAATCCGCGAATTCTGAAATCCGGCGTACAGGACACAGCGTTTTATCGAAAACTTTGGGAAACGATTCTTGCCGGCAATACTTGGCGCGACGACATCGTAGAGCGCCGCAAAGACGGCAATCTGTTTACCGTGGAACAAGTGATCACTCCCCTGCGCAATCACACCGGCGTCATTACTCACTATGTCGCTATTCACCATGACGTCACGCGACGCAAGCAAGAAATCGAACACGAGCGACATCTTGCCTATCATGACGCACTGACCGGCCTGCCGAATCGCGCCTTGTTTTTCGACACACTGAAGCAGGCGTTCGCCAAGTCCGGACGCCTGCCGAATTCGCTGGCGGTACTCTATGTCGACATCGATAACTTCAAGTCGATCAACGATACGTTGGGGCACCACGGCGGCGACAGTCTGTTACTCACCGTCGCCGACCGGTTACGCGCCGCTGTCCGCAAGACCGACACCGTTGCCAGGCTCGGCGGCGATGAGTTCGCCGTCCTTCAGGCCGATGTCGACGGCCCGGAGATCGCCGATAAGCTCGCCGCTAAATTGCTAGACACGATTTCGCGACCCTTTATGATCGATGGGCACAAGGTACATGCATCCGTGAGCATTGGCGTCGCGATACATCCGGGTGATGGTGATAACGCGCAAGACCTGCTGGATAACGCGGACCAGGCGATGTATCAGGCGAAAAATCAGGGACGAAATAACTATCGGCGGCATTGCCCGACGGCATCGCGGCTGATGGTTTCAGGTCAGAAATTCAATGCGGAAAATGCCGCCGGACAAGCTCTATCAAAGCGAAGTCGCATTCGTCGTTCTCCGCGAATAGCGTCGTGAGGAACGATGTCGACAGACAAGGACACATATTTAACCATCGACCAGGGACAACTCGTCGCATCGCTGCACGAGCTGTTGCTCTATGATCACGCGGCTGATGGCGGCGTCGAGTTGTTGCAAACGCATATTTCCTACGTATTCCTCGTCGGATCGTTTGCTTACAAAATTAAGAAAGCGATCGATCTAGGCTTTCTCGATTTTCGCACGCTGAGCGCGCGCAAGTTCTATTGCGAAGAAGAGCTGCGCCTCAATCGCCGAACCGCGCCGGGGCTCTACGTGGATGTTATTGCCATCAGCGGCACGGCGGACCATCCGGTGCTCGGCGGCAGCGGGCCAGCGATCGAGTACGCGGTGAAGATGCGCCGCTTTTCACAGGAGCATCTGCTCGGTCGGTTGTTAACGCGCGGCGAGCTGACGCCGGCGCACATCGATCAGCTGGCTGAGAGGATCGCCACGCTGCATGCATCGGCGAGCACGGCATCGGCCGATGACATGTACGGCACGCCGTCTGCGATCGAGCAGCCGGCGCTGGAAAATTTTCGCCAGCTTAAGACCACGCTGAGTGGATCGTCCGAGCTGGCGGATCTCGATTCCTTGGAGCAGTGGACCAATTTCCAGCACCAGGTATTGCAGGCCGAGCTCGGCGAACGCAAGCGCACCGGCTTCGTGCGCGAGTGCCACGGCGACTGTCATCTCGGCAACGTGGCGCTGGTCGATGGTCAGGTAACGCTGTTCGATTGCCTCGAGTTCAGTGCCAACTTGCGTTGGATCGATGTCATGAACGAAGTCGCGTTCGTGGTCATGGACCTGCAGGACCGCAGGCGCACGGATCTGGCGCAGCGCCTACTCAACCGATACCTCGATATCACCGGCGACTACGAAGGGCTGCGCGTGCTTCGGTTCTATGGGGTCTACCGCGCGCTGGTGCGCGCCAAGGTTCACGCGCTGCGCACGCACCAGTCGAACGTATCGCCACCAGAGAAGACGCGCTTGCTCGGCCAGTGCCGCGGCTATATCGCGCTGGCGAAGCAACAGACGATCGCCCCACCGCCGATGCTGATGATCACCCACGGTTTCTCCGGCACTGGCAAGACGACCTGCACGCAGCCGCTGCTCGAAGCGATCGGCGCGGTGCGCATCCGCTCGGACGTAGAGCGCAAGCGGCAGCATGGCATGCCCGCGCTCGCGCATACCACCTCGGCGGTCGGCGCTGGAATATACAGCGCCGACGACAGCGGGCTAACGTATGAGCGGCTGCTCGATTTAGCCCATGCCATCATCGAGTCCGGCTATTCCGTTATCGTCGATGCCACGTTCCTCAAACGCGCGCAGCGCGATCCCTTCCGGGATATGGCGCAAGCCGCGCGTGTACCGTTCGCGATTCTCGACATCGTCGCCGACGACACCGTGTTGCGCGCACGTATACTCGAGCGTCAACGAACATCGAGCGATGCTTCCGAGGCCGATATCGCTGTACTCGAATACCAGCAGCGGATCCATGAGCCGCTGCAACCGCCGGAGCTGGCCGTCACCGTCGCTTACGAATCGAGTGCGCCGTTCAACAGTGCCGACGCAACGCGTGCCTGGGCGACTGTCTTTCGCAAGACTGGTTTCGTGCCGGAGAATATCGTCCGCCGAATCGACCGTGTTGGAACACGGAGGACAAATGATTTTTCACCAGCTGTTTGAGCCGTTGTCGAGCACTTACACTTATTTGGTGGGCTGCACAGAAATGCGGCAGGCGGTCTTGATCGATCCGGTGTACTCCGCCTGGGAGCGTGACCTGGCGCTGATTAAATCGCTCGGTCTAAAGCTCGCATACACCGTCGACACACACGTCCATGCGGATCACATCACCGCCGCGTTGCGTCTGAAACAGGAAACCGGAAGTCGTATCGCTTTCCCAGCAATGAACCGCGTGGCGTGCGCCGACGTGGCGATCGAAGATGGCGTGCCTCTACAGGTCGGGAGCGTGCGTCTGGTTCCGCTCTACACGCCCGGGCATACCGACGACCATTTTTGTTACTGGTGGAACGACCGTGTGTTCACCGGCGATGCGCTACTCATCGACGGCTGCGGGCGCACCGATTTTCAGAACGGCAGCGCCGCGGCGTTGTATCGCAGCATCCACGAAAAGCTGTTTCGGCTGCCGGACGATTGCCTGATTTATCCAGCGCACGACTATCAGGGCCGCCGCGTGTCAACGATCGCGCAAGAAAAAAAGCGCAATCCGCGCGTGAATCTAGAGATACGCCTCGATCAGTTCATACAGTTGATGAGCGAGCTGAAGTTGCCGTACCCGAAGTTTATCGACTACGCGGTGTCCGGCAACCGGCAGTGCGGCGTGTGCCCCTCGCATCTGCCGGAGAAGATGAAGGAGTACTGTGCACAGATGACGCTCAGCCTGCAAGGCTGAGACGTCCTGTGAAACCGGCATCCGAACAGCCCGGGTGCCTTAACGACAACCGGTAGCCCACACCATGACAGATAACTTCACTCCCTACAGCGGCTTGCTCGGCGGTATCCTGATCGGCATCAGCACTGCCCTGCTGTTATTCGCCAACGGCCGCATCGCCGGCATCAGCGGCATTGTCGGGGGACTGCTGGCGCCCCGCCGCGGCGAGCTCGGATGGCGTTTCATGTTCGTCGCCGGATTGTGGATCGGTGCGCTCGCGTTCGTGTTCGCACGCGGCGAACCTCTGCGCATCACGCTTGAAGCATCGTGGCCAACGATGGCCGTCGCCGGATTGCTGGTCGGGTTCGGGACGCGCATGGGCAGCGGTTGCACCAGCGGCCACGGGGTGTGCGGTATTGCCCGCTTCTCTAAGCGCTCGATCGTGGCGACGTTGGTTTTTCAGCTCAGCGCCATCATCACCGTCTTAATCAAACGTCATGTACTGGGAGCCTGAATCATGACGCATGGACTACACCTCCGGGCAGCGTACCTACTCTCGGCCCTGGCCTCGGGTATTCTGTTCGGCCTCGGGCTCGTCATCTCACAGATGGTTGACCCTGCCAAGATCATCGGCTTTCTCGACATCACCGGCGAGTGGGATCCAACGCTCGCCGTCGTCTTCGCCGGCGCACTAATGGTGTCGATACCGGCATTTCACTGGATATTGAAGCGGCCGCATCCGCTGCTCGCGACCAGCTTCGTGTTACCTACCAAAACCGAGCTCGACCTGCGGTTAATCGGTGGAGCGGCGCTGTTCGGCATCGGCTGGGGACTCGCCGGATTCTGTCCAGGTCCGGCGGTTACCGCGCTGGTCACGTTCGCGCCGCCGGTCATCATCTTCGTGGCGGCGATGCTCGCCGGCACGTGGTTATATGGACGATTGGTGGGGCCATGAGCTACTGGAAATAAATCCATTCTGCAGTAATTGTGGATCGCTTCGGTCGCAATCGCCGTTGGATCTTCCGGTGGAAACTTTTCGAGCAGAATACTAATTGCGAAGTCGCCACGCGCCGGAAATTCCAATGCCCAACTTTCGATAAACTCTTCTGCATCGCGGTCCAGGTCGCGGTGATGAAACGGCGTTGCGTCCATCGAGTTAAGCAGCTGTGCCAGCTCGCGCAGTTGTAGCTGGATTTGATGGGCCGGCTTGCCGCGGCGATGCGACGCGATAAATCCCATTACTTCTTCCGCCATGCCACGATTTTCCTTCTGCTGGCTAAGCTGGTGTTGACCGATTCGTGGAATTTACCGGTGAAAATGGTGGCGTACCTTCGCCGCGATTTGCCGCGGCGTCATTTTATCGACTGCCTCGACCTCTTCGATCTGGCCGCGGATCTTGTTTCGGTCGAGTCGCCGCTCGAACTCGCCCTTCGCCAGACCAGGGCCGAATATCAGCACGCTGTCGGCGTCATGCAGTTTCGCGATGACCTCGTCGTAATAGATATTCAAGTGGCCAACGAAATCCCGCGTCCGCTGATCGTCCGCCGGTCGGGGCTCGCGTCGCCGCGACACTATCGAACCATTACGCCGACGCTGCCATTGCACATTCGATTCGATGATGTCGATCTGCTCGTTGTCCGTGGTGAGCGTTACGATCACTGCCTTCGAATGATCGATCCATACACCGGCAGCTATTTTTTCCGGGTCATGCATGGGTCACCTCGTGCTCCTCGCTAGTTGCATTCTTATTCACCGCACGCCGAGACGGATAAATCAGCGCGCGCTCCTCGGTATCGAGCTTGGTACCCACGAGATCGAGAATCGCGAATGCGCCTTCGGCAATCGCGTCCGTTACCTTGCGCGGGCGCACGGCGTCGCCGACCACATAATGGCGGATGCCGCTGTCGCCAAGTCCCTTCGCGACAGCATTCACCGGCCGAGAGCCGAGACACAGTACGACCATATCCGCCGGCAACATGCGCGTCTCGTGCGGCGCCAGTGTCACTACGTTGCCGACCGCGAGGTTTACCAACCGTGTATTCGGCATAAGTTTGACGCCGCCGTGCTGCAACCGGCTGAGCAGCAACGTGCGTTCGTCGATCGGTGCGTCGACGGCGATATCGCCCTCGGCTTCGAGCAAGGTGACATCGCTGCCGCGTGCCACAAGATACTCCGCCGTCTGTGCGCCGGCGCAACCGCCGCCGGCGATGACAATGCGGTCCTGAGGCGCGGTCGATTGTTCGAGGATGTCGCGTCCGGTGGCAACGCACATGCCTTCCCAACCGGGGATCTCCGGCCGCACTGGCTCAGCGCCGGTGGCGACGATGACCACCCACGGCTTTTGCCGCGCGATATCATCGGCGCTCATCGTCGAGTTGAGACGCACCTCGACGCCGAGTCGCTCGAGCTCGCGGGCCAAATAATCGCGCAGCATCGCCCAATCCTGCCGATGCGGCGCCGCCGCGGCGGCGGGCAGCTGCCCGCCGAGCACCGCGCGCGATTCGTGCAGCGTCACCTTGAAACCGGCGATGGCGCCGTAGCGCGCCGCGGTCATGCCCGCGGGTCCGCCACCGATCACTAATAATTTTCGGCCGTCGCCACCGCGCAAATTGACGAACGACATTTCGTGACTCACTTCCGGATTGACTGTGCACCACACCGATTTCTGATCGAACAGCCGACTGATACAACCTTGATTGCAGGCAATGCAGTGCCGCACTTCCGCCGGTTGACCGGCCGCTACTTTGTTCGGCCAGTCGGGATCGGCCAGCAAGCTGCGACCCAAGGCCACGAAATCCGCTTGGCCTTTTTGCAATACCTCCTCCACCATCGCCGGCGTGCGCAACTTGCCAACGGCAATGACCGGAATCGTGACCGCCGTCTTCACGCGCTCGGCGAGCGGTCGTAGCACGCCGTCCTCGACTGCCATCGGTGGGATCATCGTGCCCTGCGCATAGGTGGCGTAGCTGCCGGTTGAGATGTGCAGTGCCGCTACACCCAATTGCTCCAGGCGTTTGGCTGTGGCAACGGTCTCATCGAGTGTCAAACCACCCGGCAGCGTTTCCTCCCCCGAAAGCTGGACAATGATCGGAAAATCCGGCGCGGTGCTGGCGCGGACGCTGGCGTACACCTCTTCGAGAAAACGCCGCCGGTTCTCCGGCGTGCCACCATAATTATCGTTGCGGTAATTGCTGAACGGCGAGAGAAATTCTGCGATCAGATAACCGTGCGCCCCGTGCAACTCGACGAAGTCGACGCCGGCGACGTAAGCGCGGTGAGCGGCCTTGCCGAAAGCAAGCACGATCTCGCCGATCTCGGCCACGCTCAACGCACGCGGCAATTCATTGACCACCGGATCGGTAATCGCCGATGGCGCCACCGGTTGCTCGCCCGAGATCTTCGCCGACGCCTGCCGGCCGCCGTGAAAGAGCTGAATGCCCATGAGTGCGCCATGATGATGGCCGGCGTCGACCAACGTTCGCAGGCGTGGAATAACGCTGACGTGGTGAATACCGAGTTGATTCAGAAATCCCTTGCCGTCCTGACGCACGAAGCTCGCTTCCAAAATGATCGTGCCGACACCGCCACGGGCAATGCGATCGATATGCGTGATATAGCGCCCGGTCGCGTGCCCGTCATCATCGGCGTAGTTGCGGACCATCGGCGGCAATACCAAGCGGTTTTTCGGAATTAACCGGCCGATGCGGCCAGCGCTGAACATCAGAGGATAGGCTTGGCTCATGACATGTCCTTATGAATCTCAATAAGAAACTTCTGATTGATTCCCTCTCCCTCCGGAAGAGGGGCATTTCAGTATCGCCCCATCGCCGTTCGGCCGTTTTGATCTAGGTCAACCTTGCTTCACCCTACCGGCTGATCCAACACCTTCACTCCTTCGCGGCGCCGCTGCGTATAGTCCTGCAGCTGGCGCCGCATTACCTCGACCGCGTCGTGAACGGCTACATAGACATTCTCATGTTTATGCGGCGCATCCGGATCGCGGCTCGCCACCAACTCTCGACCCGCGACCTGCACGCTGAGCCGCACGTGGAAATGATTCCCCTGGTGATGGTGTCGATGACGCTGCTCGACGATGACCTGGCAACTCACTATCGGCTCGCCGTGCGTCTCCAGCGAGGCCAATTGTTCGCGAATGTTCTTCTCCAACGCCGGGGACGAGTCCATGTGGCGGAAAACGAGCTGTAGCGGCTGATTCATCGATCTATTCCTTATATATATGGTGTAAGGGAAATCTGCTTAATTCTGCGCGCGCGCCGGTCATCGCTCTTTGATCGGCGTCAAAGACTATTTACGCCGCCGCAAATAAATAACATGAGGTAAGCCAATGGAAGAAACCGGGCGTCCTGACCCAATGCGTGCCATGCAACTGCGCCATCCGCGAGAACCGCTACAACTCGTCTCGCGCGATATCGATCATCCCCGCGCGGGACAGGTGCTCTTGCGCGTATTTGCGTGCGGGGTATGCCGTACCGATTTGCACATCGTCAACGGCGAGCTGCCGCCGCTCGATCATCCGGTCATTCCCGGCCACGAAATCGTCGGCACCGTTGTCGAACGCGGCGCTGGTGTTGACCGTTTCGCCGTCGGCGAACGCGTCGGCGTTCCATGGTTGGGATGGACCTGCGGACATTGTCGTTATTGCCTTGCCGGCCGCGAAAACCTCTGCGACAACGCGCGCTTCACCGGTTACCACATCGACGGCGGTTACGCCGAGTACGCGTTGGCTGACAGCCGTTACTGCTTTGCACTGCCGTCGTCGTACTCGGATGCCGAAGCGGCGCCGTTATTGTGCGCCGGCCTGATCGGCTATCGCGCGCTCGTGATGGCGGGCGACGCCGAGCGCCTCGGCATCTATGGCTTCGGCGCCGCCGCCGATATCGTCGCGCAGATCGCGCGCCATCAAGGCCGCCGCGTGTTCGCCTTCACGCGCCCCGGCGACATCCGCGCGCAACAATTCGCCCGCGCGCTCGGAGCCGTCTGGGCCGGCGACTCCACCTCCCCCGCGTCGGAGCTACTCGACACCGCCATCCTGTTCGCACCCGTCGGTGCGTTGGTCCCGATCGCGTTGCGCGCCGTCGCCAAGGGTGGGACCGTCGTCTGTGCCGGCATCCACATGAGCGACATCCCGACATTTCCCTACCACATCTTATGGAACGAGCGCCGCCTCGTGTCGGTCGCCAACCTCACGCGCGACGACGGCGAGAAGTTTCTCACGCTGGCGCCGCGCGTGCCGATCAAGACGCAGGTTGAAACCTATCCGCTCGAACAAGCCAACCAGGTGTTAACGCGCTTACGCAATGGCGAGGTTAACGGCGCGGCCGTGCTCATCATGCCTATCAGGGTTCGCCATTAAAGACTCGGCGACACATCAACTCCCGCAGTGCGACTAACGTCATAGTGCCGTTGGCAACGCAGGCAGCGTTTGGCGGTGGGATAAGCACCGAGCCGGTCGCGACCGATGTCGGCGCTGCAGTCGGTGCAGATGCCGTAACTCCCATCGGCAATTCGCAGGAGCGAGGTGCCGACGTCGCGCAGTTCCCGCACCTCGCGTTCACGACCGGCGAGATCGGTGTCGCGCAATAGCTTGCTTACCGATTCGTCGCCGGCGTCGTGCGTTTCGCCGACGAGGTAGGCGTACTCGTCGCGCCGGCTCGGAGCCAAAGCGGAACGTAGGTGCGTGCGCAGTTGCTCGCGACGCTCGCGCAGTCGCTGTTTGAAGAGTTGAAGGTCGGCGCGTGTCAGTGACGGCATGTGTGCTCCTTGTTCGCGTCTTCGTCATGTCAAATTATCGGCCGACGCCAGATGGAGGTATTGATCTACGTCAAATAGAATCGCGTTGAGTCAGCGGCGTTTCGCTGATCTATCGCAAAAATCCCCCGCCCCGCTTCTCACTTGGAGAAAAAGTGATAATAAAAAACCCCGACGCTGTTAACCTAGGAAACCTCTGATCCATTCAAAATGTAGGGTGGGCAACTTGTTGCCCACGCGTTTTTTGGTTGAGTATCCGCGTGGGCAGAATTGCTACCTGGGTGCAACAAAATCCGTTGCACCCGTTCGGCGGCGCGAATCTCCGCCGGACATTCGCGAAAACCCCGCCTCACCCCACCCTACGTTGAATTATTCAGAGCTTCCTAGTTTTTCGGTTCTTGGAGGCAACGCTAGTGCCGGCTACGCCGTTTCCATTTTGGAACTTATCGCTCGCTGAGCTTGAGGCACGGTTGAATACCGGCGCGCAAGGGCTGACGAGCGAAGACGCGCGTCAGCGGTTGGCGCGCTTTGGGTTGAATGTGCCGCGGGCGCGTCGAACGCGGGCGGTGGTATGGCAGTTTTTGGCACGCTTCGGGAATCCGTTGATCATCGTGTTGCTGGTGGCGGGCGCGGTATCGGCGGTGATGGGTGATGTCGCGAGCTTTGTCATCATCGGCTTGATCGTTCTTATCAGCGTGGCGCTCGATTTTTTTCAAGAGCACCAGGCGGGACGCGCGGCGGAGCGGTTGCAACAGTCGGTGGCGGTGCACACGTGGGTGAGGCGCGACGGGCAGACGTGCGAGTTGGCGTTGTCGCAGGTGGTGCCAGGGGACATGGCGGTGTTGTCGGCGGGCGATTTGGTGCCGGCAGATGCGCGCGTACTCGAGGCGAAAGACTTTTTCGTGAACCAGGCGCTGCTGACGGGCGAGTCGTATCCGGTCGAGAAGCACGCGGGTGATTTGCCAAACCCAATGGACGACGTCGGCGACGCCAGCAACGCGGTGTTCATGGGCACGTCGGTCGTGAGCGGCACGGCGACGGTGTTGGTGTCGCGCACCGGGCGCGAGACCGCGCTCGGGCTCATCGCCGAATCGTTGGCGGCAAAGCGGCCGCCGAATGCGCTCGAGATCGGCACGCAGCGCTTCGGGCTGCTGATCTTGCGGCTGACGGTGTTGCTGGTGTTGTTCGTCTTGCTGGTCAACGCCCTGCTCCACCGACCGCTGCTCGAATCTTTTTTGTTCGCGCTCGCGTTGGCAGTGGGATTGACGCCGGAGCTGTTGCCGATGGTGATGTCAGTCACGCTCGCGCGCGGCGCGTTGTGCATGGCCAAGCGCCAGGTGATCGTGAAGCAGCTCGCGGCGATTCACAACCTCGGCAGCATGGACGTGCTATGCACTGACAAGACCGGCACGCTCACCGAGGCGCGCATCCGCCTCGCGCGGCACATCGACGCCGACGGCAGTGACAGCGAGCACGTGCTCGAACTCGCTTACCTCAACAGTCATTTCGAAACCGGGCTCAAAAGCCCGCTCGACGACGCGATCCTGGCACACGCGACCGTCGACGCCTCGCGCTGGCGCAAGCTCGATGAAGTGCCGTTCGACTTCGAGCGGCGGCGCGTGTCGGTGCTGGTCGACGACGGCAGCGAACGTTGGTTGATCGTCAAAGGCGTGCCGGAGGATATTCTGCGATTGTCGACGCACTACCTCGCCGCCGACCGGACGACAGTCGTGCCGCTCGACGACATCGCGCGCGGCCGCATTCAAGCACTGCACGATACCCTCGCGCGCGACGGATTCCGCGTCCTCGGCATCGCCTCGCGCCGCGTCGCCGCCGATTATCCGCACGCGGTCGTCGGCGACGAAACCGAGCTGGTGTTCGCCGGCTTCGCCGCGTTCCTCGATCCGCCGAAGCGCGACGCCGCGGAAACGTTGAAGGCATTGGCCGCCAGCGGCGTCGCGATCAAGATCGTGACCGGCGATAACGACCTGGTGACACAGCACGTTTGTCGCGAGCTCGGGCTGCCGATCACCGGCGTGCTGACCGGCGAGGCAATTCAGCAGCTGGACGATTTCGCGCTACAGGCGCAGGCGGAGACGACGAATCTATTTTGCCGCGTCAACCCGGCGCAAAAAAATCGCATCATCATTGCACTTAAGGCGCGCGGCCACATCGTCGGTTATCTCGGCGACGGCATCAACGACGCGCCGTCGTTGCACTCCGCCGACGTCGGCATCTCGGTCGACAGCGGCGTCGACGTCGCCAAGGAGGCGGCGCAGATCATTCTGCTGCAACACGATCTCGAAGTGCTACGCGCCGGCGTGCTCGAAGGTCGGCGCACCTTCGGTAACATCATGAAGTACCTCTTGATGGGCACGAGCTCAAGCTTCGGCAATATGTTCAGCATGGCCGGCGCCTCGCTGTTCCTGCCGTTTCTGCCGATGTCGCCGATTCAAGTGTTGCTCAACAACTTGCTGTACGACATCTCTGAGATCCCGCTGCCGCTGGATCGCGTGGATCCGGAGTATCTCGAACGACCGCGTCACTGGGACATCGCCTACGTGCGCAACTTCATGTGCGTTGTCGGACCGGTCAGCTCGGTGTACGACTTTCTGACGTTTTATATTTTGCTCAATGTGTTTCATGCGCCGGAAGCGCTGTTTCGCACCGGCTGGTTCATCGAGTCGATCGCGACCCAGGTGCTCGTGATCTTCGTCATCCGCACCCGCGCCAATCCCCTGCGCAGTCGCCCGAGCGGATGGTTGACGGCGACGGCGCTGGCGATCGTCGCGATCGCGGTGTTTTTGCCGTTCACCGGCATCGGACGTTATTTCGGTTTTGTCGCGCCGCCGGTGTTGTTCTTTCCCGTGCTGATCGGATTGTTGCTGGGTTATTTGCTGACGGTGGAGATGGTGAAGCGTGTATTTTATCGGCGTTATGATGCGCGGAGAATCTGAATGGATTGCCACGTCTCGCGGCGCCTTCGATGAAACCGAAACAACGTCACTGGCTCGATGCCTCCCCTGCTGTCGCCGCACGCGGCCTCGCGCTCGACCAACTTGCCGCCGCGGCGCAGGCACGTAAGCGCTTGCGCGATGGCACCGACGCTGGCGCATTGCACGACTTTCGCGTGGCGTTACGACGGCTTCGCAGTACCATTCGCTTGTATCGTCCCTGGCTCGATGAAAAGGCGTTGTCGCGAAAGTTGCGTAAACGTCTGAAACGTCTGGTGCACGCCACCAACGCGGCACGTGATGCCGAGGTCGGACTGGAGTGGCTTCGACGTTCTTTACCGCGGTCAGCGCGCGGCGCTGCCGAGTGGTTCGCCGGCGAGACCGAATCGCGTCGGCAGGCGGCCTATGACGAAATTCACGACCGAACAATGGCGGAATTCGACGCATTGCATCCACGTCTGCGCGCGGCCCTGCGCACTCGGCCGCCGCACCCGTCGATGCGGCGTGAGCTGCTGCGCAACGCGATCGGCGATATCGCGGCGAAACAAATCGCCGCGCTGGCATCGACGATGAACGAGATTCGCTCGGTAGACGACGCCGACAATATCCACGCCGCACGCATCGAGGCCAAGCGCTTGCGTTACCTGCTGGAACCGCTGGTGCGCGAACGCATCAATGGCAAACGCTGCCTACAGCAACTGAAGGATTTCCAGGATCGGCTCGGTGAGTTCTGCGACCGCACCGTGCTCGCGCGTGAGTTGCTCGACATCGCAAAGCGCGTCGGCGCGGAACACGCGAAGCGCGGCATCGAAGCGGCGCTGCACGGCCGACGCGAGGCGCCAGTGCCTGATCGCCTGCCGGCGTTAGCGGCATTGAGCGCCCACGTACAGACACAGCGCTTGCGAAGCTTCCTGAACATCCGACGCCAATACTTGGGAGAGAGAACCGAAGCATTCCTGGCACTGTTTCATTCGTTGGCGCAGGCGTTGACGAAACCACCGCGGCGACGGACAACAAGCACAACGTCCGTCTTGAATGGTGACGACGATTCGAAACCGGGAAAAATTGGCGGTCGTCAATTCACGAACAAACCGGCGAAGGCACCTCCATAGCGGAATGTTTTTTAAGAAGCTTGTTCATCAGACCCATTTTTATCGCAGGTAAGCCTCGGTCACGTACCGCCGCATCATACGATGACTGTTAAAGTACGACGCATTTTTACAGATAGCGCCCTTCATCACCGCGATCCATGCCGCGCGTGTGACGTCGCCATAGAGCGGCAATACCGTGCGCTCGAGCTTGTCGTACAGCGACTGTCCATCGTCGCCGTTTCTAGAGTTGCCGTCGCCGACGGCCCAGCCGGTCACGCCTTCAAGGCAGCCTTCGATCCACCAGCCGTCGAGCACACTCAGCGATGGCACGCCGTTGATGGCGGCCTTCATACCGCTGGTGCCGCTCGCTTCCAGCGGACACTGCGGTGTGTTGAGCCAGACGTCGACGCCGGCGACGATCGATTGGGCGAGCGTCATTTCGTAATTCGGCAGGAATACCGCTGGGACGATGCCGGCGAGCGCGCGGATGTCAGCGTGTAGCCGTTCGATCAATTGTCGTCCGCCGTCGTCGTGCGGGTGCGCCTTGCCGGCGAGGATGATTTGGAACGGTTGCAGTTCCGCGATGCGCTTGAGGCGGGCGATGTCGGTGAACAACAGATCCGGGCGCTTGTAGCCGGTCATGCGGCGCGCGAAACCGAGAATCGGCAGTTGCGGATCGAGCGTGACGCCGCTGCGTGCGCGTACCTGCGCGATCAGATCGCGCTTCGCCTCCGTGTGGGCTTGCCAGAGCGCTTCGTCCGGGATGCGACTGGCGCGCACCAACAATTCCGGTTCGTGGCACCAGCCGGGGACGTGCGTGTCGAAGAGCTTCACGAAGCTCGGATGGGTCCAGGTCAGCGGATGCACGCCATTGGTAATCGCGCGCACGCCGTAACCGGGAAACATCTGGCGCGAAATTTCGGCGTGGCGCTGGGCAACACCGTTGACGTACTCGCTCAAGCTCAACGCCAGGCGCGTCATATTCAGCACGTCGTTGCCGGCGAACGACTTCACCAGACCGATATCGAGATAGCCGCCGAGCAGACGGTTGACGAGGTCATACGAGAATTTGTCGTGACCGGCGTCCACTGGCGTGTGGGTCGTGAAGTTGCAGAGCTTGCGCACGCGCGGGATGTCGTAGCTCGGCTCGCCGGGCCGTATCGCCTCGGGCGCGTAAGCGGATTGGCGCAACAGCTCCAGCGTCAGCAGCGCCGAGTGGCCTTCGTTCATGTGGTAATGGCGCACGCGGAACCCGAATGCGCGCAGCAAGCGCACGCCACCGATGCCGAGAACGATCTCTTGCTTCAAACGATATGCTGCATCACCACCGTAGAGCGTGTGTGTGATCTCGCGATCCGCCGCTGTGTTTTCGTTGAGATCGGTATCGAGCAACACCACCGGCTGGATTCCGCCGCGACTCCCGGCCAACTCATACAACCAGCCGCCGACCCAAACCTGGCGGCCTTCGATCGGTACGGTGATCTTCGCGTCGAGCGGCGACGCCGCGCGCGCCGGGTCCCACGGTTCGGGATGCTCGACTTGGTGGCCGTCGGCATCGATCGTCTGGCGAAAATAGCCGGCGCGGCTGACGAGACTCACCGCCACCATCGGCAACTCCAAATCGGCGGCCGTGCGCATGGTGTCGCCGGCTAAAATCCCGAGACCGCCGCTGTAGGTCGGAATGTCCGGGTGCAGCGCGATCTCCATCGAGAAATAGGCGACACGCGGCTCTTGGGTAAAACGGATTTGCATGCGGCGCCTACCCCCGATTAGACATTTCCGCCGTTATTTCCGGCGCATCATCTCTTTCATCAGCATCTCTTGCTGCCCCAGCATCTGATCCATCATTTGCTGCATCATGTCCATTCGCGCCTGCATCATCTGCATGCGCTTTTCCGTCGGCATGCGTGCACCCTCGGCCGGCTTCATGCCCTCCCCCATCATTCCGCCCATCGCCTGCATATGAGTCTGCATGAGTTGCATGTGCTCCTGCATCAGGCGTTCGCGTTCCTTCGGGTCGCTGGTCTCGCGAATCTTCGCCATCTGTTCGTGCATTTTTTTCATATCGTCCATCATCGCCGGCGGCATACCGGCGCTTTGTGCAGCGGCCGCGGCCGGTGCAGTAGATGCGTTCGTTTGAGTCTGTGGATGATGCGTATCATCGGCATAGACCGGCAGCGCACACAAGAACGAGGTCAAGGTAACAACGTATAAAATCGGTTTCATGAGTAGTCTCCAGTCGAATGTCGAATAAGGAAGGATTGATTTGCGACAACTCTGTCGCTGTTTCATTGGCCCACGTCAGGCGCGGCGACGTTGAGCCGGACGACGGCGAACAATTGCGTCTCCGTCCTGGAGCCCACGTCCACATCGTTGTTAGGGACGTTACCGCGCCGAGCGTTAATGCTACCGCACGGATGCCGCCATCGGCGCAACCATCACCGTCTCGCGGCGGCGCGCTAATGGCGGAATGCGCGAGCCTTCTTCCAGAAGTCGTCCCAACGCCCGCGCGGTGTAGTTGTCTTGCTCAAGGTACATAATGCCGATGACATTTTTTTGAGCCCGCACCACCATCGCCCGCAGCTGGAACCACTCGCTCGCGTTGGAACGGTCGAAGCGTAGTGCCACCGAAATCGGCGCATAGAGCGGCACGGCACCCTGATGGAGCGCAAGACTAGCGCCCCCCGTGCTCATGTCGATGATCCCAGCGCTCAACCAACCTGCCGGCTGGAAGTAGACGTTGATATCTCCCGTTACCGGGATGCGGACGTTGTAACGATGCTCCACGTCACTCCTCCTTGATTTGTTATATCGCCAATATCCTATCCGCCAACGGCGGCGGGACTATTGATCTACGTCAAATAACAACTGGCCAGGCTGTTGGATACTGCTGTCGTCTTAATCGTTCGCTTCAGTTTTTCCCGCTAACCCACGAATCGGAAAAGGAGAAAAGTATGGCTATCGGCGACATCTATATCCGCGAAGTTGTGTCTATTGATAAAGACGCGACTTTATTGGAGGCGGCGCAGCTCATGCGCCAGCACCACATCGGTGATGTCGTCGTCGCCGATAGCCGAAATGGGTATCACGTACCCGTCGGCATGGTCACGGATCGCGACATCGTGATTGAGGTCGTGGCAAGGAACTTGAATGTGAACGACCTATCGGTCGGCGACGTCATGAGTAAGGACATTGTGACGGCGCGCGAGGGCGACGGGATCTCCGAAACCATTGCGCTCATGCGTTCCAGCGGCGTGCGTCGCCTCCCTGTCGTCAGCGACGCGGGCGCGTTGCTCGGGATCGTTTCGATCGACGATTTGTGGCAATTGGTGGCCGAAGAGGCAACCGAGCTGTCGCGCGTGGCGTCGCGAGCGCAGGCGACCGAGCAAATGGCGCGACCTTAAAAAAATGAACGTCGGCACTACTGGCCTTCTCGCCTCGTCCGCTCGAGCATTGCCGCCACGGTGCGACAACCGTTACCGGTAAACCAGCACCGGAATCGACGAGTGCGTCAGCACCTGGTTGGTGACGCTGCCCAAAACCAACGCGGCGATCCCGCGGCGACCATGGGCCGCCATCATGATCAGATCGCAGTGTTTCTGCTTCGCCGTTTCGACGATGGCTTTCCACGTCGGCACACGTTCCACCAAAACGCGATCGAACGCGACGCCGCCGACACGCGCGGCGGTCTCAATGCGATCGAGATAAGCATTGCCTTCCTTGCGCGATGCCGCCTCATATTGCTGCAACCAGTCGCCGCTCATGGCGCCGAATTCGGACCCGATCGTGAAGGCCGGCTCCATGACGTGAATGCTGACAATTTTCGCGCTTAGTATTTTTGCCAGCCGCACGCCGTCGGTAACCACCTTTTCGGAAAGCTCCGATCCGTCAGTTGGTATAAGAATGTTCTTGAACATGTCATCTCCTTTGATGTCTCGTTATTCCATCGACCACGATATCGTGCAGTGCGTTCGCCGTATTGATGTTGATCAATACATCACGAACGGCGTTGCCTTTGACGCAGATCAAAGCGATGGACATGCAACGAAGGTACATTTTCTCGCCGCACCGATTGGCGGCCAAGAAGGAGGGAATCGTGGCTAAGAAACGACTGCAGGTACTCAATGGAATTGTAGCGGCCTCGAAACCGAGCCAGGTGATCACCGCAGAAAAGCGCCGAGCGCTGATCGCTGAGATCGCCTACTTTCGGGCAGAAGCCCGCGGCTTCGCGGGCGGTGACGCGACCGACGACTGGCTGCAGGCCGAGAGACAGGTCGACGAGAAGCTGATGACGCCATCGGCGAAAAATCCACCGGCGCGCGCTGACAACCCCCTCGCTCGCCACGCCGATATCGGCCGGTCGCCGACAGCGCAAGAATTGCCGCCCGCGGAATGACACTCCACTAATTTATAGAGACGATGTTTTCCCATCAACTATCAACAAGGAGCAACTACCATGACGAACGAAACAGCGAGTAACGACAAAAGCAAACAGGTCCCACAAACATCGGCAGCGCATCCATTGGCGCGTTTCCACGACATCGAGCGCGTCTTCGATTCTTTATTCCGGCAATCATGGCTGCGCCCGCTGGCGATGGAATGGCCAGCGCCGCTGGCGCAAGCGTTTCCCTTCAACGGCCACGTCCCGAAAGTCAACGTCATCGATCGCGAGGCGGAAGTCGTCGTGCGCGCCGAAATCCCCGGCGTGGATAAGCAAAATCTCGATGTTTCGGTCGGTGAAAACAACGTCACGATCAAGGGATCGACCCGTCACGAGGAGAAGGAAGAGAAAGGCGACTACTATCGCCACGAATTGTCGGAGGGTTCGTTCAGCCGCACGGTCGAGCTTCCGACCCAGGTCGATGGCGCGAAAGCACGCACGCAGTTCAAGGATGGTGTGCTCGAGTTGATACTGCCGAAGATCGAAAAGGCGAAACGGCACAGCGTTAAAATTCAGTAGTTCGGCGCACGCTTCCGTCATCCCCGGCCCGTCTCCCGGTGGGAGAAGGGAGTAAAACCCCTCTCCCACCGGGAGACGGGTTGGGGTGAGGGATTTTTGAATCGCTTCTGGTCAAAGCGCTTCGTTACCGCGGCACCTTACGACACCGATACTGCCGCCCGGTCCGTCGACGCCGTTTGATCTTGCTGCTGCTCGATTTTCAATATCCGCCGCGTGGTCTTCAGCACCGCGTCGGGATTGAGACTGATCGAATCGATCCCAAGATGCACCAAGAACTCGGCCATCTCCGGATAGTCGGACGGCGCCTGGCCACACAAGCCAGAGTGGATCCGATTACGCCGGCAGCCTTCGACCGCCAGCCGGATCATGGCTTTGACGCCCGCGTCGCGCTCGTCGTAGTCGAATGCGACGAGTGCGGAGTTGCGGTCGACGCCTAACGTCAGTTGCGTTAAATCGTTCGATCCGATCGAGAATCGATCGAAGCGCTGGGCAAACTCGTCGACCAAGACGACGTTGTTCGGGATCTCGCACATGGCGTAGATCTCAAGACCCCGCTCTCCGCGTTTGAGACCGCACTCCACCATCTTCGCCAGTACTTGATCGGCCTCGGCCAGGCGCCGCACGAATGGCACCATGATGATGACGTTGTCGAACCCCATGTCTTCGCAGACGCGCTTGAGCGCGGTGCATTCGAGCACGAACCCTTCAGCATAGGCCGGATGCGCGTAGCGCGATGCGCCACGAAAACCGAGCATCGGATTTTCTTTCTTGGGCTCGAACTAACGCCCGCCGAGCAAGGCGGCGTACTCGTATGTTGACGCCGAGTGGCGCCAGCGACCGATAGAGCTCGCCCAACGATGCGTTCTTGCCGCCTACGGTCGCGACGTCATCGAAGCCGATACTGTTGAACCAGCAGACATAGATGACGCGGTGATTTGTTGATCATTGTCGGTGACGCCGGCGCCGCTGTTATTGATCCGGATCAATGAAGCGTTCCTCTCCCCCGCAAGGGGGGAGGGGAACGCTTCGAGGATGAATGGTGGTTCATAAAAAAAGCGGTAGTTCACCAAGCAGGGTCACGTCGATATCGATCAAACACACCGCAAACCGCGGGCAGCAACAACCGACCGTGTGGCATGACCGTGATCCACTCGTGATTCAATTCCACGTGGCCGCCATGAGCGAACGCTTCCAATAACGAAAGCTCCGATGCGAAGTACTGTGCGAAATCGATAAGGTAAGCCATGCCGATCGCCTCAAACGACACGCTGAGGTGGTTGATCAGCGAATGAATGACGCTTTGTCGCACCATGTCATCTTGACTGAGAACGACGCCGTACTTGATCGGGAGCCGCCCACAATCGACGAGCTCCGAGTACCGCACCGGGTTGTCCTCGTTCCGGCAGTACGTCGAGCCAATTTTGCTGATGGCATCTGGACCCAAACCGATCCAATCGCAATCGTGGCCGGCACAGTAGCCGCGGACACCAAAGTGGAGCCGCCCCTGTCGGCGCGCCTGTGCCAGCTCGTGCTCGGGTAGCGCGAAATGATCCATGCCGAGATAGACGTAACCCGCTGCATCGAGCACTTGCAATGTCGCCCGCTGCACATCGAGCGCATTGGCGGACGGTACTGGCGTCGGTGCGGGCGCCTGCCAACGCACGCTGTCGGCTCGGGCCGCAATAATGTCCGCCAGCTCGTATCCAGAACCACCCGCTTCGACTGAGGGAAAATCGCTAACAATATCGACGGTTTTAAAGCCGGCACCACGGGCGCTGTCGACCGCCTCCTTCAAATCAGCCGCCGCACCGGGAGCACAGCGCGCGTCGATGCGCAGGTGATTGAAACCCTGCGCTACCAACCGCACGACTCGGTCTGCGCTCGCATCGCCGAGCTCCATGAAAGCGGTATAGGCGCCGGACGGATGTAGATCGAAGTCGCGACCGGCAAGCGCCATCAGCTCACCGCCGCCGACGGCGCGGCAATCGACGCGCGATACGGTACGATCGACCAATACACGTTCGGCAACGAGCCTCAGCTCGCGATTCACAAGCTCCGCACTACAGTCATTGGCGGCGTTGTTGCGTGATCGCTGCCGTCGCGGATCGCCGACATACAGCGCCAATTCCGATACCGGCACAAGCCCGCGGCCGCGGTCGCGCAGCTGCTGCTCATGGATGCGAACATCGAAGTCGGCCCTAAAGCAATCACTCGGTGGATAACACGTGTAGCGCTCCCCGCACGGGTTGTAGCTGCGCAAAAGCGTGAAATCCGCAGTTCGATTTACCGACATGCTGTGATCGGCGCCTCTGTTCATTTCTAACATGATTGCGCATATCTGTCGGCGTGCCTTTGACGTGGGTCAAGCGCGGTATCGCCGAGAAACCTTTGCATGAATCCGGCTGGAATGAGACGCAGCTATTGATGCAAATCAAACCATGGTCGACCGCCGTCGTTTATGGCTCCACCGAAGCCGTCGTGGCGTCTCGATAGTGCTCTTGGCTTCTTAGCGAAACGAACGGAGGGAGTTCTAGTCCAATATCGAACGGCAAATCCGCGACATCACCCAGCGCTTCATCCATCCACTACGCTTTTTGAAAACCATCCGAACCAGCACGGCCGTCACTAAGCCGATAGCAAGTGGGTATCGCCGCAGCGTCTGCACAACCGCCATGCCGCGATCCGCTAATGAGAGCGGCGCGCGCCAGGATTGCGTTACACGGGCCAGCTCGTCGCGCTGGATGGCGGCTCGCGCTACCAGTCGCGCCCGGCGTTGGCATATGTCGACGAGTTTGCCGCCCACGTCAGTGCGCCACCAATCGTTCGCGGTCTTTGGAAAACTCCGCCATCGTCACCGCCAAAAGCCGCGGTCGGGACTTGAGTTGGTTGCGTAGAACGATCGCCGCCGCGACGCCGACCGCGAGGTACAACGTCGCGAAGCCGCCCAAGACAAGCAGCCGGTATGTTTCCGAAAATAGCGTGACGATGAAGAGCGTCAGTAAAATGGTCCCGAAGCCGATGAAGAACAACGTCATGAAACCAAACACCAGCAGTTCACGGAGGCGCACGCGCTCTTCTTCATACTCAGTCACAGCGATCTCGACGCGCGTCTGCAGGATCTCGATCAGCGTAGCGAGCAAGCGCTGTAGCGACGCAAGCAACCCGGTGGCGGGAACGGCGCGGGCGTCGTCCATGTTACGAGCGGCGAGACGTCAATAGCCCGATCAAAAACCCCGTAGCTGCCGCGATACCCACCGACTGCCAAGGATGTTGCCGCACCAGGTCGTCGGTCGCACGTGCTGCTGCTCGGGTCTTCTCGGCGATACCGCGCTCCAGCTCAGCGAGCTGCTGTTTGCTGACGGCTAAGCGCTCTTCGACGCGTGCGCGCACGGCGGTGACTTTCTCGCCGGTTTGCGTCGCCGTCGCTCTCAACAGCTCCTCGGTGTCGGCAACGACGGCGCGAAAATCCTTCACCAGTTTTTCTCTCGCCGCTTCGGTCTGCGTGGTTCCGTTCATGGCATTGTCCTCTTGGCTGATGGGTGTAGATATCGCGGCTACCTTATAACGGTCAAAGGCGGTCGTGCTTTGACTTACATCAACGCCAGGCGAGATATCTCACAGCCATCGACGCATCTGCCAGCCGATGTTCTCCCGCAAACGTCGGTGCCAGCCGCGGCGCAGCCACCGTTGTAATTCAACCGGCGCGGCTTCCGTCAGGTCGACCAGAAACTGTTGCGTCAACGCCGTCGCCAACACCGGGTCGCGCGCGACCAGATTGACTTCGTAATTCGTGAAGCAGCTGCGGTAATCCATATTGGCGGTGCCGACCGTGCTCCATTCCCCGTCGATCACCGCCGTCTTCGCGTGCAGCACTCGCGGGAGGTATTCATAGATCCGCACGCCGGCGCGCAGTAACGGTGCGAACACCGCGTGCGCCGCCCATTCCGCCAACGCGACGTCGCCGTGACTCGGCACCAGCAGGCGCACGTCGACGCCGCGGCCGGCGGCGCCCATGAGCGCCCGCTGCCAGCGTAGACTCGGCGCGAGATACGGCGTCGTCACGTCGATCGAATGGTGTGCCGTGCGAAATCGCTCGGCGAACCAACAATAGAGTCGATGATGACAATCGAAGGAACGGTTGGCGACCAGGACCGCGCCGGACGGTGCGCTCGGTTGCCACTGCCAGCGCCGTTGACCATGCCAGAACGCGTCGAATAGCTGTGTCGCCTGGCGCGCGAGATCGCCGCGCATGCCGACATGCGTATCGCGCCAACGCTTATCGCCGTAAAGCCGGCGTGAGCTTTGCCGATGGATATTGAAGCCGCCAAGATAAGCACTGGTCTCGTCGACCACGAGAATCTTGTGATGGTTGCGCCGGTTATACCGCAGCGGATTGCGCCAGCGCCATCGATGAAACCAGCGTAGCTGCACGCCCTTTTCGCGCAGGTAGCGATCCACCGATCGGGTAGATTGCAGGAACGAGCCGGCGGCGTCGATCTGCACGCGCACGTCCACGCCCTGACGCGCCTTTTCGGCGAGTGCCTCGGCAAACTGCCAACCGATTTCATCGGTGGCAAAGATGTAGCTCTCGAGTCGAACGCTCTCGACGGCCGAGCGGATAGCGGCAAGCATTGCGTCGTAGAGCCCATCGCCATCCGTAAACAGCTCGATTGGCTCGACGATCGGTGCCAGCGTTGGCGCGCACTCGCGTATATGGGCAAGCCGGCGTTCTCGGAAGCTTGAACCGTAGCGATGCATGATACGTAAGTGAGACGCCCGCCGACTAACTCTTATTCATATAACGCGTTGCTGCCTCGTGATACTTGCCCGGCTCGGACGAGAAACGCGCGTGACACCCGCCGGAGCAGAAATGATAGGTTGCACCGCGATAAACAACGCTCGCCGCGGTTCGAAACTCGTTCAGCGTCTGCCCGCAAACTGGGTCAGCGAACAACGCCCTGGCTTGTTGCGGCGCCGGCTCTGGAAACCGAGAAAATGATCGTAAGGCGTGCGTCAGCATATAGAGCCCTCCTCTTTCGCTCTTTCTAGCACGGCGCGCCGACACTCGGATTGATCGAAGTCAAAAGTGTCCGCGTTTTCCGCATACTTCCTGCCCGCTGCTTCTGGTCGCGGCGCCGTCCAAAGCGACGTCCGTCGCTCATAGCGAAACCGCTTCCGCCTGGATAATATGCCTAGCAATTCTCAGGTGCTTCGTGGGACCATCGGTCATACGAGGCGTCTCTCTTGAGGCCAGTAGATACGAGAACTTCGCACGTTCTGCACTGCACCGGTATTGATATGAATCAAATATCACCCTCGTCCACCGACGCTAGGCCGGCTTCCATCGCTCCAGACTCACGGTTGCCTACCGTTTTCGGGCCGGCACTGTTCCTGACTGGGGTAACCGTCGCGCTGGCCGTGTTTGCCGCGACCCTGGGCTTTTATCGTACTGGAATGTCAATCATCACCGCTGTGGTCACCGGTGCCGCGCTCGTCCTTGCTACCGTCCTGCTTTATCGGCAAGCGGCGCAACAGCGCACCGCCGGTCGCGCACTGGACGATGTCGAAGCGCGGATCGGCGGCATCATCAATTCAGCGATGGATGCCATCATCACCATCGATCGCGATCAACGCATCGTCCTGTTCAACGAGGCGGCGGAACAGGTATTTCGTTGGCCGCGTGCAGCGATCATCGGCCAACCGCTCGAGCGATTACTACCGGCGCGCTTTCGCGGCCTGCACCAGCAACACGTTCAGCGTTTCGGCGATACCGGCGTTACCTCGCGCCGCATGGGCGCGAGTACCGTCCTCACCGGTTTGCGCGCCAACGGCGATGAATTCCCGGTGGAAGCGTCTATCTCACAGTTCGGCCAAGGCGAGCAAAAACTCTACACCGTCATCCTGCGCGACGTCACCGAGCGCGTGAAAACGGAGGATGCGTTACGCCGCTCGAAAGAAGAGCTGCGCGAACTGGCGGCAGCCGCCAATCAGCTGCGCGAACAGGAAAAACGCGCGATCGCGCGCGAACTGCACGACGAACTGGCGCAGGCATTGACCGGCCTCAAAATGGACGTCGCCTGGATCAAAGACAAATTTCCAGCACCGCCGGCGGTGGTTGTGGATAAACTGCAGAGCATGGAAACATTACTCGACAGCACCGTCGCCGCTACCCGGCGCATCTCCGCTGATCTGCGGCCAATGATGCTCGATGACCTCGGACTGGTACCGGCGATCGAATGGCTGGTGCAAAATTTTATCGAACGCACCGGCACCCGTTGCGAGTTCACCCTCACCGACCCGAACCTCGATCTGCGCGATCTGCATGCCACCACCCTGTTCCGCGGCTTGCAGGAATCGCTGACCAACATCGCCAAACATGCAAACGCCGGCAACGTCAACGTCACCCTGGCGATCGCCGACGACGCGGTGACACTCAGCGTGCGCGATGACGGCGCCGGCTTCTCGCTGCAATCGCCGCGCAAGCCCAATTCCTACGGGCTCATCGGCCTGCGCGAGCGCGCCTATCTGCTCGGTGGCACGGTGGCGATCGACAGCACTCCCGGCGAGGGAACGTGCGTCACAGTTCGTTTACCATTCGACTCATGATACGCATCATTATCGCCGATGATCACCCGATCGTGCGCGAAGGGCTGAAGCAGCTGCTCGCCGGCGCGGATTTTGAAATCGTCGGCGAGGCGCGTGATGGCCACGAGGTTCTCGAATGCGTACGAACGCTCAAGGCGGATGTATTGTTGCTCGATATGTCGATGCCCAAAAAAAGCGGTATCGAGCTAATCAAACAGATCAAAAGCGAAAGTCCGAAGCTACGTGTGCTCGTCTTGAGCATGCACGAAGAGCAACAGTACGCCATCCGCGCGATCAAGGCCGGTGCCTCCGGCTACCTCACCAAGGAGAGCGCCCCGGCACTGCTCATGTCGGCGATCCGCAAAGTCGCTGTCGGCGGCGCTTTCATCAGCGGCGCCGTTGCCGAGCAACTGGCCCTCGGCGTCATGCCGCAAGCCGTAGGCGCACCGCACACGACGTTGTCCGATCGCGAATACCAGGTGTTTCAGCTATTGGTCTCCGGAAAATCCGTCACCGAGATTGGCGAGCGCTTAAACCTGTCGGTCAAAACCGTGAGCACGCACAAGGCCCGACTCATGGAAAAGATGCGCCTAAGCAATCAGGCGGAATTGATCCACTACGCTATCAACCATCGATTGGTCGACGACTCCGACACGGATGCTGGCTAGTCTCGATCGAACGTTTATGCGGCGTCGTTTAGAAAAATAATTGCAGATACGCGTAGTAAACATCGTGAACCCCGCCATATTCGCTACCTGAACCGCCGCCAAAGCGCTGCGTGCCGATCGCTACGTCCCATTCGTGGGTCAGAGAGTACACCAGGGTTGGTGCGAAGAAATAACTGGCATCGTCGCGATTGAGGATCAGGTAATTCTCCCAACGCAGGAGCGGTGTCAGGTCGTATTTCAGATGCGCGCCGAGGTAGTACTTGGCAACATTCTGAATTTCTCCGTCGAACAAACGCGCGAAGTCATAGCGCGATTCTTGCGTTGTGCCCTCGCCGTTCCAGTAATACTCGGCACCGATCGTTAGCGTATTGGCGAATGCGTATTCAGTACCTAACACGGCGCGGGTAAAAGCGTCTTGTCCCTCGGGACGCGTGTGCGCGACTTCGCCGTATACACCGGCGTTACCGATACGGCCGGCAAGATCGAATCCAACAACGCGCGACTGGCGAAATTCTCCCGCCATCAGCGCCACGTCGGTATTGGCGAAATTCGTACGATAACGGACCGCGCGGCTGGCCGATGCGTTGCGCTGCGGCGCATACGCCAGGCTGAGGCGAGAAAGTGCGGTAAAGTTTTTTTCCACCAATGCGGCGTCCACGCCCACGCGCTCTTCGCGCTCGAGTTGGGTCGGGTTGTAAGGATTGAACAGATCGGTGGGATTCCATAAGCGTCCGCTGCCCCAGGCAATGCGCTGTCGGCCGAGATACACATCAACCGCCGAGGTGTTCAGAGTTACGAAGCCGCGGTGTAACCGATGACGCGCAAACATCGACGGCCGGTCTACGTAATCGTCTTCCAGATCCCAATACGTCGGCGGTCTCGCGGCCTTGAGTTGCGCGAATTGTGCGGTCTGCAAATAACTGCCGAGCAGCGCCTCGTTGTCGTATTGGATTTCGAAACCGAGCCAATCGGCCGGGCGTCCGCGGGCTTCGAGGCGCAGCCGGTTCATGTCTAGCGTGTAAGGTTCGACCTGCGGAAAGGTGGTACGTGAATGCGTTACGAGATTCTTGTAGTAACCCTTGAACTCAATGGCCTCGCCTTCCGCAATGGCCTGGGTCGTTACGAGGAACAGCATCATGGCGACGGCGAGCGGCCTATTACACATTACGTAGCGCCTGAACCGGATCAAGCCGCGCGGCGCGCCAGGCCGGATATAGGGCCGCGACCGTACTGGTGACGAACAGCGCCGACGTCGGCAGCCAGACGTTGGCAAACAAAATCGTTGGGTAGATAACGCTCGTCAGACCGGGGATCCGGCCGGTGACGGAATACGCGCTCAGATCAAAACCGGCGGTGTGAAAATAACCGACGACGAGAGCGCCGGCGACGATACCGGCACCGAGCCCCAATGCACCGAGACCCAACGATTCGTAGAGCACGGTACGCACGATCTGAGCCGGCCGCGTGCCGAGCGCAAGCTCTAGTCCGAACTCGCGTGTGCGTTCCAACACCGCCATGAGCAATGTGTTCATGACGCCCAGCGCCACGACGACGAACACGACAATCAAGATGACGCGCAGATTCATGCGAATGAGGCTAAGCATCTGCACGACCTCGGGCAACAACGTTTTCCAGGTGACCACTTGTTGTGCCGGTTCGGCCAGGCCAGCCGTTATCGTCGCGGCCGCGCCGTCGACGGCGTCGATGTCGTAGAGCCGTACCGCAATCGCCGACATCCCGTTCGGCACGGCGAGCAACTCGCGCGCGATCGCGAGGTTGGTCACGGCCATCGTGCGATCGAACATGTCATTCCCGGTCTCGACGATGCCGACGATGCGCAACGCGGCCGAACCGAGCGAACCGTCGGCGGCCGGCGCCATCAGCACGATCTTCTCGCCCAGGCGCACGCGTAACCGCTCGGCGAGCTTGCGACCGATGACGATTTCGCGCCCGCGCCCGCCACTCAGATAAGTGCCCTCCACAATTTTTCGATGCAACGTCGTCACCATCGTCTCAGCCAATGGATCGACGCCGTATACCATCAAAGGCTCGGACTTCGTCGGGCTGCTCGCCATCGTCTGCGCCTGCAGGCGCGGGGTCGCTGCCGCCACCAGCGGGTTTGCGCGCACGCGCGCGAGTAGCTCGTCGGTCTGTGTGAGCGTGAGCTTGGCGTCAAACTCGTCGCGGAATCCTTTGCGCTCGACTTGGAGATGCGAGGTGATGAGATCCGTGGCGTTATCGCGCATCTGTAGAAAAAAGCCCGAGGTCAGCGCGCTCAAGAACAGATACGCCGCGAGTCCAGCACCAAGCGCACCGAGCGTCAGCAGCGTGCGCCGCGGGTTGCGCGCGATGCCGCGTAGCGCGATGCGCGCGAACACGGCGCGCGGCAGCCAAGCCAGCGCTACGCGCAACATCGGTAAGCGCCGCCGCAACGGCTGGCGCGCTCCGCGAATGGCCGCGATCGGCGACAGACGCGCCGCCTTCCACGCAGGATAGACCGACGCGCAGACGGTGGTAGCAAGCAACGTTGCTGCGAGCAGTAGCAGGTGCGCGAGACGTACACCCGGATGAACCACGCCGGTGAGACCCGGCATCATCTGCACTGCTTGCGAGTAACCGCCGAGATCGACGCCGCGATAGCCAAAGTAGCCGGTAACTCCCGCACCGATAGCACCGCCGAGCACCGCGGCCCCTACGCCCAACAACAGCGCCTCGTAGAGGACGATGCGCGCCACTTGTGCCGGCCGTGTGCCAAGGGCGAGCATCACACCGAACTCGTGCGAGCGCTCCATCACGCCCATCAGCACGGTGTTGGCGATGCTTAACGTGATGACGACGAAGACGACGAACAAAATGATGGTCGCGAACAGATTGTGCAGCGCCACGTTGCCCGAGAGCTCCGGCATCAATGCCTCCCAACCGAGCACTTCGAAATCCGGCCCGAGCTCACGCCGCAGTTGCGCAACTGAACGCGGAACATCGTCGATATCGCCGAGTCGAATCGCGAGCGTCGTGACCTGCCCGTCGAGCGCGAGCAACTCCTGCACCGCGGCTAACGTCACGACGATGAACGAGGCATCGATCACGTCGATGCCGCTGCGGTAGATGCCGCGCACGCGAAAGCGCGCGGCACCGATCGAACCGTCGGCGGCCTGCGTCACCAGCGCCACCTCCCCACCCACTTTCACGCCGAGGATCGCCGCGGTCCGCTCACCTAGCACGGCGCCCTGACGATCGGCGGCGTCGAGATACTCGCCGTCCTTCAGCGCTCGAAAGAGCGTCGTCACCCGGCGCTCGCGCGCCGGATCGATACCCAACACCATTACTCCACGCGTCTTCTCCGGTCCACTGGCGAGTGCCTGAGTCTCGATGCGCGGAGCAATAGCGGCGATGGTGCCGCCGCGTGTATCGAAGCGCCGCATCAGCTCGTCGGCGCGGGCGAACGTGAGATCAAGCGTCGGATCGTCGTGATAGCCGCGCTGGTGTACCTGTAGGTGGCCGGTCAGATAACCGGTGATGTTGTCGACCATCTGCCGGTTGATGCCGTCGACATAACCCCAGAGGAATACCAGCGCCGCGAGACCGATGGCGACCGCGGAAAGTGTGATTAGGCTGCGGCGCCGATTACGCCGCAGCCCTCGTAAGGCGAGCTTGAAAAATACGCGCTCGGTCATGGCGAGGGCACCACCCGGCCGTCCTTGAGCTGCACCAGGCGCCGCGCGTGTTCCATCACCATTGGATCGTGCGTCGAAAACACGAAGGTGACGCCCTTGGTTTCGTTCAAGCGCCGCATGAGATCCATGAGCGCCGCACCCGTCGTTGAATCGAGGTTGGCAGTCGGTTCATCGGCGAGCACCAGCGCCGGCTCGGCCACAATCGCGCGCGCGACCGCGACCCGTTGCTGTTGGCCGCCGGACAACTCACCGGGGCGACGATCTTCGAGACCGGTCAGGCCGACGTCGGCGAGCACGGCAAGCGACCGGTGCCGGCGTTCGTCGTCGCTGATGCCTTGCAACAGCATGACGTACTCGACGTTCTCGATAGCGCTCAACACCGGGATCAGGTTGTACTCCTGAAACACGAAACCGATGCGACGCAAACGCAGGTCGGCCAATTCGCGCGCGCTTAGTGCACCGAGCTCGCGATCGGCGACCCACAATCGCCCCGAGGTCGGACGGTCGAGACCGCCGAGGAGATTGAGCAGCGTGGATTTTCCGGAGCCGGAGGGACCGATCAGCGCGATAAATTCGCCGGCGGCGATTTCGAGATCGACGTCCTTGAGCGCGGTGACTTCGATACTGTTCTGCCGGTAAACGCGGGTCAGTTTCTCAGCGCGGACGCCGGACATTGTTGGCTCCTAAAGTGTGCCATTTCTTTTTCCTCTTACCTGCCATCCCAGTTCACGCTAACGCGTCCGCTGCAGGTTGCGTAATGCAAAGACGTCCGCTGGAATCGGTGCATCGAAGGTCATCTGCCTCAGCACGAACTCCGTCCGATTTTGCGGCTTTTGTACCGGCTGCATCTGCCAACGGGTGGGAATCAGGCGTCCGCCCAGCTCGCGCACATCGAGGAACCGCAACACCTTGATCAACTCGCCGCGTTCGTCGTAGTACTCCTGACGCAGCGGTATGCGGTCGGCGATGCGAATCTTGTAAACGACTTTGCCCCAGACCACTGCGGCCTCGGGTTTCGGGATGGAGTCCACCCGATAGACCTTGATGCCATCAATCTCTTCGTTCGCGCCCAAGGTATGCGTGTAGTCCTCGACGGCGCTGCTCTCTTTGACGAGGTCGTCGTTCGTCAGATCGGAGCCCATCCACGGCTGCAACATCATCGACGGCGGAATCTTGATGACGCGTTCAACCGCGGGCAGGTAATTCCACATCTCGGCCTTGATCCGCAACGAACCGATGCCCGCCTCTTTCGGCGGCGACACGATGCGGATGAACGTGCGCTCAGGGCGCTCCATCCAGAAACGCATTTCGAGCTTCCGCTGCCAGCGCGGCGTGATCACCGTCATCTCGGCGGCGCCCTGGCTGGTCTTGCCCCAAAGCAGTCGCTCGACGTGCGCGACGAGTTCCTGTCCCGTCGGTTCGGCCGCCCCAGCGGAACCCAGAACGAGCACACAGAGCAACAACACCCAACGAGTCTTCCCTATTCGCATCTCATGACCTCAATTCCGGGATCGCGCCTGGCTCTTTATCCTGCTCGGCCGCAGACTCAGCGCAACCATTCCGCAATGGGTTTGCAACAGTCCTGGCGCCAGACACAGACACTATTCGCACATTGCCAACGCACTTCCGTCGCAAAACAAGGTTGCTCCCCGAGGCGATGTTGTATCGCTCGCACGAGTTTCGATTTGGTCACCGGATAAGACCCGCGAATTTCCAGCGCGTCTGCCTGCTCTTGCAGTTGTTGTAGCTCCACGTCCCTATCCTCCTTGTTTTGGCCCGGCTTCAGGGCCGCTTAGGCAAACACTATCAATGATGTGCAAATTTGGCGTTGATGCAGATCAAGGGCAGGGGCGCTCATTGCGTCAGTTCGAGCAGCTTGCTGTAAGCCTCGTCGAACAATCTCACACCATCGACCTGTAACGTCTCGCCCACGACGTGCAGATCGATGCCGATTCTCTCCAGCGCGAGGAAATGCGCCTCGGCTTCCTCCACACCCTGCTCCAACGTCAATCGCGCCTGCCCATGATCGCGGAACGCCGCCAGCGTGGCGTCGGGCATCGTGTTGATCGTCTCCGGCCCAATGAGCGGCTCAACGTACAGCACGTCACTATAGGCTGGATTCTTGGTGCCGGTGCTACCCCACAAGAGGTACTGCGGGCGAGTGCCGCGTGCCGCGAGCTCGACGAACGCCGGCCCATGAAACAATTCCTTGTAGCGTTGGTAGGCGAGCTTCGCGATCGCCACGCCGGTGCGGCCGCGCAAACTCAATGCCTCGGCGCTGCCAAGCGTCTCCAACTGCTTGTCCACGAGCGTATCCACGCGGCTTACGAAGAGGCTGGCAACCGCTTTGATCGTGCGCGGATCGCCGCCGTTATCGATCCGCGCACGCATGCCCCGAATGTACGCCTGCACGACCTGCAGCACGTGCCACAACGAGAACAGGAGCGTGACGTTGATGCTGATGCCGTCGGCGATCAATCGCCCGAACGCACGTACGCCGGCCGGTGTCGCTGGCACTTTGATTAACACGTTGCGGCGATTCACCGCGCGGTACAGACGGCGTGCGGTGTCCACGGTTGCCGTCTCGTCGTGGGCAAGCGTTGGCGAAACTTCCAGGCTTACATAACCATCATCCCCGCGAGTCGTCTCGTAAATCGGACTCAACAGATCACACGCCGCTTGAACATCCGCAATCGCCAGGCTCTCGTAGCGCTGTTCGGGATCAAGCGTCGTCGTCTTCAATCGCGCGAGATCATCGCGATAATACGTGTCGGCGGCGATCGCCTTTTGGAAGATCGCCGGGTTCGAGGTCACACCGGTAAGGCCGTCCTGCTCAATCAGCCGCCGCAAGCCGCCATCGCGCAGCAGCGGGCGCGACAAGTTGTCGAGCCATACGCTCTGACCTAGGCGTTTTATTTCAAGCAGCGGATTCATCGGCGACTGCCCGAATTTCTTCATACACCGTTCGCTCCGTACGGCCACTTCCAGTTACGGATCTCCGGCATGTCCTCGCCGTGCTCGACGATGTAGTGCTTATGCTCGCTGCGCCGGTCGCGCATGAGCTGTTTGAGGTACGCCGCTCGGCCGGCGAGCAACGGAACGCGGTCGGCCACGTCCATGACCAGATGGAATCGGTCGAGGTCGTTCAATACCGTCATGTCGAACGGTGTCGTGGTCGTGCCCTCTTCCTTGTAGCCGCGCACGTGCAGGTTTTTGTGATTGGTGCGCCGGTATGTCAGGCGGTGAATCAGCCAGGGGTAACCGTGATAAACGAAAATGACGGGTGTGTCGGTCGTGAACAGCGCATCGAAGTCGCGGTCCGATAACCCGTTCGGATGTTCCTCCTTCGGTTGCAGTGTCATGAGATCCACTACATTCACCACGCGCACCTTCAGTTCCGGCACGAGTTGGCGCAGCAGGTCGACCGCAGCGAGCGTTTCTATCGTCGGCACATCGCCGGCGCATGCCATCACGACATCCGGCGTCGCCCCTCCGTCATTGCTTGCCCATTGCCAGACGCCGATGCCGGTACAACAGTGTTTGATGGCAGCGTCCATGTCGAGCCATTGCGGCTGCTCGTTTTTACCAGCGACGATCACGTTGATGAGATCGCGTGACCGCAGGCAACAATCCGTTACGCATAGCAGTGTGTTGGCGTCCGGTGGCAGGTACACGCGGATGATATCGGCCTTCTTGTTCATGACGTGATCGATGAAGCCCGGATCCTGGTGCGAGAAGCCGTTGTGATCCTGGCGCCAGACGTGCGAGGTCAGCAGGTAATTGAGAGACGCGATCGGCCGGCGCCACGGTATTTCCTTGCTTACCTTGAGCCACTTGGCGTGCTGGTTAAACATGGAATCGATGATGTGGACGAATGCCTCATAGCAAGAAAAAAATCCGTGACGCCCGGTCAGCAAGTAACCTTCGAGCCAACCCTGGCAGGTATGTTCGCTCAAGATTTCCATCACCCGGCCGTCCGGCGCGAGATGATCATCGCCAGCGATACGCTCGGCCATCCAAGCACGATTGGTGACCTCGAACAGCGCGCCGAGTCGATTCGAGTTGGTCTCGTCAGGTCCGACCACACGGAAATTACGCGCGTCGAGATTGAGCTTCATGACGTCGCGCAAAAATACGCCCATCACCCGCGCCGCCTCGGCCTTAGTCGCGCCCGGTTGCGGCACGGGGAGCGCGTAGTCGCGAACTTTGGGTAAACGCAGGTCGGTCAGTAGCGCACCGCCATTGGCGTGTGGATTGGCGCCCATACGACGACTTCCCTGGGGCGCGACTCCCGCAATTTCATTTTTCAACACACCATCGTTACCGAAGAGCTCTTCCGGTCGGTAACTCTTCATCCATTGTTCGAGCAACTGTCGATGTTCGGGTTTTGCCAGATCGCTGAACGGGACTTGATGCGAACGCCAATGGCCCTCGGTCTTCTTGCCATCGACTTCCTTCGGCCCGGTCCAGCCCTTCGGTGTTTTAAGAATAATTGCCGGCCAACGTGGGCGACGCGACTCGCCCGCGTCTGATGCGCGTGCAGCCCGCTGGATCGCCCGTATGTCGCTGATGACGGCATCGAGCGTCGTCGCCATCAATTCGTGCATCGCTTTCGGGTCGTCGCCTTCGACCCAATACGGCCGATAGCCGTAGCCGGAAATAAGACTTTCGAGTTCCTCGCGCGGAATGCGCGCCAACACCGTCGGGTTCGCAATCTTGTAGCCGTTTAAATGCAGGACCGGCAACACCGCGCCATCGGCCGCCGGATTGAGAAACTTGTTCGAATGCCAAGCAGCGGCGAGCGGTCCGGTCTCGGCCTCGCCGTCGCCGATCACGCAGGCAACGACGAGATCGGGATTGTCGAAGGCCGCGCCGTAGGCGTGCGACAACGCGTAGCCAAGCTCACCACCTTCGTGAATCGATCCCGGCGTCTCGGGCGTGGCATGGCTGCCGACGCCGCCGGGAAACGAGAATTGGCGAAATAGGCGCGCCATGCCGTCGGCGTTGCGCGGCACGTTCGGATAGAGCTCGCTGTAACTGCCTTCGAGCCAGGTATTGGCAACGAGCGCCGGGCCGCCGTGACCGGGGCCGGCGATGTAAATCATGTCGAGGTCATGCTTATTAATAGCGCGATTCAGATGCGCGTAAATGAAGTTAAGCCCCGGCGTCGTGCCCCAATGCCCGAGCAGTCGTGGCTTGATGTGCTTCAATGCCAGCGGCTCGCACAACAGCGGATTGTCGAGCAGATAAATTTGACCGACGGAAAGATAATTCGCCGCTCGCCACCAGCCGTCGAGACGCTGCAACTCGTCGGGTTTGAGCGTGCGCTCTGTCGGTGTCGACTTTGTCACTACTTCGTTCATCGCTGTCCCTCGGGATTTCGGTCCCTGTACTGACATCAAACGGGAATTCTATTGCGCGTAGAAAGCGCCGGAACGACAGCTCGGGCGGCACGCGCCAGCGCTTCGTCGACGGCAATGACCCATACGTCCACACGACTGTCGGCATCACTGATCTTTTTTTCCGCGCCGACCGCCGCTTGATTCGCTTCGGTTCGGCGGGTACCGCAATAGACGTCGCCGGTTTCGCATGGCGGGCGTGGGCTGGCGCAGCCGATGCGCGAGCCACATGTCCCGCATGCTCCATCGCCGCAACGGCGGCCGCCGGATCTTCCGGCAGGCACACATGTTTCGGCACGACCTCGCCACTGCAGTGGTATCCACACTCCTGCACGTGCTGCTTGATGGTCGAAAGTTTCGTTTGCGCCTCGTCGAAACAGACTGTTGCGTTTCCAGCGACGTAGTTCACCTCTGCCTTATGTACACCAAGAAGGTCGAGCAGCTGCTTTTCCACACCGCGCGCGCTCAGCGGCGAGAGCATGCCGGCGACGTCGATGACGACAGTTTTCATTATCGAATGACCTCGACTTGACCCGTGCGTACGGGGGGACGTGCAACCGGTTTGCCGATGAGACTTAGTAGCTCATCCTCCGCCAGCGTTTCCTTTTCTAGCAACTGGCGCGCGCCACGTTCAAGCGTTTCGCGTCGCTCACCCAGAATGGCGAGCGCCCGATCAAACGCAGCGCCGATAATGTCGCGCACAGCGTGGTCGATCTCGCGCGCCGTCTCTTCGCTGTACTCGCGCGGGCGGGTCATCCCCGGTACATCGAGCAGCGTGCCGCGTTCGGCCTCGTAGGTGACGTGGCCAAGCGCCTCGACCATGCCGTAGCGCATGATCATGCTGCGGGCGATATCGGTCACCTTGGCGAGATCGTCGGCGGCACCGGTGGAAAAATGTTGGTAGATAAGTTGCTCAGCGGCACGCCCGCCGAGCAATACCGCCATTTTGTTTTCAAGCTCGGCGCGCGTCATGAGGTAACGGTCTTCGGTCGGGCGCTGGATGGTGTAGCCGAGCGAGCCGATGCCGCGCGGGATAATCGACACCTTGTGCACCGCGTCGGTACCCGGCAACGACAACGCCACCAGCGCGTGGCCCATCTCGTGATGCGCGACGATCTCGCGCTCTTTGGGATTGAGCAGCCGGTTTTTCTTTTCGAGGCCGGCGACGATGCGTTCCACGGCCCGCGTGAAATCATCGAGCGTGACGGCATCGCCGCTGCGCCGAGTCGCGAGCAATGCCGCTTCGTTCACCAAGTTGGCGAGATCGGCGCCGGAAAAACCCGGCGTGAGCGCGGCGATCTTTTCCGGATCGGCATCGGCGGCGAGCTGCACCTTCTTCAGATGGACTTTTAGAATATCGACCCGTCCTTTTTTGTCCGGCCGATCCACCAATACCTGCCGATCGAACCGGCCGGCGCGTAGCAATGCCGGATCGAGGATCTCCGGCCGATTGGTCGCCGCCAGCAGAATCAGCCCGACGCTCGGATCGAAACCATCCATCTCCGAGAGCAACTGATTCAGCGTCTGTTCTTTTTCGTCGTGCCCACCGGCGAGCGGCGAGGCACCGCGGGCGCGGCCCAAGGCGTCCAGCTCGTCGATGAAGATAATTGCCGGCGCGAGCTTGCGTGCCTGCTCGAACAAATCGCGCACGCGCGCCGCGCCGACGCCGACAAACATCTCGACGAACTCGGAGCCGCTGATGGTCAAGAACGGCACGCCGGCTTGACCGGCGACTGCACGCGCCAACAGGGTCTTGCCGGTGCCTGGCGGGCCAACCAGTAGTACGCCTTTGGGAATACGCGCGCCGAGGCGGCCGTAGCGTTTCGAATCCTTGAGGAACTCGACGATCTCCTGCAGCTCTTCCTCGGCCTCATCGACACCGGCGACGTCGTCGAACGACACGCCGGTCTGCTTCTCCATATAGACCTTGGCCTTGCTCTTGCCGATCTCGAGCATTCCTCCGGCAGCGCCGCCCATGCGCTTCATCAAGAACCACCAGACGCCGACGAACATCGCTGTTGGCACAATCCACGACAGTAATGTCGCAAGCCAACGACTTTCGATCTTGCCGGTGAAACGGACGTTGGCGGTCTCAAGCTCCTTGACGAGATCCGGATCGCCGACCCGCACAGTCGCAAAACGATGCCGATCGCCACCGGCGCGCTGCAATCGTTCGAGCATCGTTGCCGGCAACTTTCCATCGAGGTCTTTTGTGCGCAGCTCGCCCTCGATCGTCGTCTCGGTCAGTGCCACCTCCTCGACGTTGCCGGCCCTGAGCAAGATCTTGAAGTCGCTGTACGCGAGCTCCTCGGTATGCCCGTTCGCGAAGTAATTCTGGAACGCGATCAACACCAGAAACACGATCACGAAATACCAGAGCGAGAATTGTTGCTTGTTTTCCATCAATACCTCGTCAACGCGTGTCTTGCGCCTCGCGCCGCAAACGATCGATATCTGTTTCCGCTTGCAGCCAATCGTCGATCTCGCCACCCGGCGCGAATTCACGCGCCTGTGCCCGATAGTACGCCGCTTCGGCAATCATGCGCTCGCGTTCGCCGTCCGATGGCGCGCTGGGCTTTACGTGTCCGGACGGCTGTTTCACTTGCTTGTGTCGTGGGAGTTCTCCTTTCAAGGTGTGCGCTTGCCTTCTACTAGCCGCGCATCGGAACGTTGGACCGATGCGGTCATGAATTCCTCTCGGCGACAGCGGTTAGCGCCGCCTGTTCCCGGTATTCCGGTACGGCGACGGACCAATGCAGCGCTTCTTCGATACGCCGGCGCAAAGCGTCGACCGCTTGCGGTTCACCGTGCGTGATGAAGGTCTTGCGCGGCGGCGCCTCGAAACGCCGGAGCCATTCGAGGATTTCGCCGTCATCGGCATGCCCGGACAGATTGTCCAGGCGTGCTATCTCGGCGCGCACCGGCACGTACTCGCCGTGGATTTTGATGGTCTCGGCGCCGGCGAGCATGGCGGCACCGCGCGTGCCGCCGGCCTGGAAACCGGCGAAGAGAATAGTGTTGCGCGCGTCCGGCGCAAACGCCTTCAAGTGATGCACGACGCGACCGCCGGTCGCCATGCCGCTCGCCGAGATGATGATCATCGGTCCGCTTAAGGTGTTCAGGTGTTTCGATTCGTCGACGCTGTTGACGATGTTGGTGGCGCCGCACATCGCATCGCATTGCGCCGGTGTCAGCCGATGCTCGTCACGGTGATGGTGAAAGATGCGCGTAGCATTCACCGCCATCGGACTGTTGAGATACACCGGGATATCGGGAATGGTGCGCGCTTCCTTGAGCTGGTGAATCAGATACATGAGCGTCTGTGCCCGACCCACTGCAAACGCCGGAACGATCACCACTCCGCCGCGCGCGACAGTTCGGTTGACAACCGAGGCGAGCAGCACCTTGGGATCGGCCGGATCATGGAGACGATCGCCGTACGTGGATTCGATGACGAGATAATCGGCGCGAGTGATCGCTGTCGGTGCCACGAGGATGGGATCGTTCGGCCGCCCGAGATCGCCGGAGAACACGAGCGACGTGCCGCCATGGTCGAGACGCACGATCGCAGCACCGAGCAGGTGACCGGCCGGCGCGAGACGAATCTTCACGTCGCCGGCGATGGTCACGTCCTGGTTGAACGCGATCGGCGTGAAACGGCTCAGTGCCTGTTCGCCGTCCACCTGTGTGTAGAGCGGCAGCGCAGGCTTGTGCTTGGAAATCCCGCGGCGGTTGGCGTACTCCGCCTCTTCTTCCTGCAGGTGGCCGCTGTCCGGCAACAGAATGGCGCACAAGTCACGCGTCGCGTCGCTGCAATAAACCTTGCCGGTAAAACCGCTTTTGATTAACAGCGGCAGATAGCCGCTATGATCGAGATGCGCGTGCGTGAGTACGACGGCGTCAATCTCCGCCGCTGGAAACGGAAACGGCGCCCAATTGCGCAGCCGCAGCTGTTTGTATCCCTGAAACAGACCGCAGTCGACGAGTATCTTTTTTGCGCCAGCGGTTACCAGATATTTCGATCCGGTTACGGTACCTGTTGCGCCGAGGAACATGATGTCCATAGCATTTCCTAGGATCGTGCCCACGCAAATTCCGCGTGGCTTTCGTGTGCGGCGCCGGGAAGGCGGAAACGTATGGCGATTCGATACGGGCCGCTACCCGTCAACGAAAAATAATTGCCGTAGGTCAAACTGCCCGCTACTACCATCGGTTCCAATTTTTTCTCCACGTGGAGTCCACTGCCGGTTACGCGTGCGTTTGCCTCGACGTTGTCTATGCGCTTACCGGTCTTGTTGTCGAACAGCGCGACCATGATATGACTCTCCCCTACCGGGACACCTCCGTGCATGTCGCTTTCGGCATGTTGCGGTGGGTGACCTCGCACCAGTTCAGCCGGCACGATGCCGAAGTAGATAGCGACACCATCGACAACCTGTTGGCGCGCGCGTTCTGCGGAACCAGTTGTTGTCGCGGCGAAAACGATGACAGGCACAAACACCGCTACCCAAAAAAATAATCTTCGCCAACGAGTCAACATGTCCGTGCTCCTCAAAAGCCCCGCGCAGAATTGGCATCGGCGAAAGCATTGCCTGTCGCCGATGCCCGATGGATCGCAAGATCTACTACTGCGATTTCATCATGTCCATCTGTTTGCGCATCTGCTCCATCTGTTGCTGCATGTGCGGATCGGTGCCAAGCTTCGTACCTTTGCCCATCATGCCTGACATGTCACCCATCCATTTCGACATCTGCTTCATGCGCTCGGCCATGCGCTTCTGCTCGGTGGCGTCTTTGTTGGTCCAGTCGGTCATCTCCTGCGACATGCCTTCCATTTGTGCCGACATGTCATGCATCATGCCTGACATGTGCGCCGACCCAGGGCCCGCGGCCGTTGCCGCATACGCCGATGCGCCGAATACCCACGTCGCGACACACAATGCGGTAACCCATCTACGGTTTGTTGCATTTCTCATAGCGTGCTCCTTTTTAGTAGTGAGGGAAGATGAAAGTTGTTGATCTCTATTAATTACGGTGTCTATCCCACGGAAACTGCCTTGCTCGTTGTTATAATCCCCCTCCTTCCCGATTCACCAACTATGTTGACGACTCAAGAATTTGTTCCATGGGTACGCTCGCCGAAGAACGTCCGCCAGTTCGGAACAAAAGCGGGCGTATGCGTCGCATATCGACGGTAACGTTCACCGAATTCACGTTCGACGTCCCGCTCTTCGGTCCGCGCCAGTCGCACATACATGAACACCAATATCGGAAACATGGCGAGCGTGAGCAACGTTGGCCACTGCAAGAGGAAGCCGAACATGATCAACACGAAGGCGACGTACTGCGGATGGCGGATCTGTGCATAGGGTCCACTGATGGCGAGCTCGCGCGTTCGCTGCGCACGGAACAATACCTTCCACGCCGCGGCCAACAATACGAAACCGCCGCCGATGAATATGAAGCTGAGCAGATGAAACGGCCCGAAGTGCGGATTGGCTTTCCAGCCGAAGAGCATCTCGAGCAGGTGTCCGGCGTCGTGCGAGAGCCAGTCGACACCAGGGAAGCGGCTTTGCAGCCACCCCGACAACAGAAAGATCGTCAACGGAAAGCCGTACATTTCGGCGAACAGCGCAACGATGAATCCTGAGATCGCGCCGAACGAGCGCCAGTCGCGCGGGCTCTGCGGTTTAGCGAAGCTGTAGAGAAAGATAATGAAGACCGCCGAGTTGAGAATTACCAACGTCCAAAGTCCATAGGCCGGTGCGGTGTCAGTGTTCACGCGAACCTCCTCGGCGCGATCCGCCGCCCCCGTGGCCGCCATGACCGAAGAGGTGCATCAGCGGGCAGAGTGCGAGTAATACGTAGGGCAAAGCGCCGAGCACGTGCGCACGATGCTCAGTCAGCAGAAAGAATCCGGCGATCGCGGCGAAGGCCAAAAACACCCACCACATGCGCCCGTTCGAGTGTCGTTGATGGTCGCTGGAAGGGTTATGGTCCATGAGTTTTTCCTGGGATCGATTGAATTTCGGGAAGTTGCGCCAGCGCACGCTTCACCTCTCGTTGCGCGCGCTCACCCTGCCACCAGGCAATCGCCATCACGATCGGGCAGGAAATGGCAACGGCAATTGCGAACAAGGTCCACCAAGCGAGTCCGGACCCGGTGTATGACAACGCCGCGAGCGCCACCATGAGGAGAAAGCAGGTGGCTCGATAGCGCCAGCGGCGACGGCCCGCCGATTGGTCGAGTACAGGATTTTCGTTACGCAACGTCATGGGCGAACCCTCGCGGAGTACCGAGATCGGGTGAGACCTTCATGCCCTTGAGTAGTGCCGAGTTCACGATCACCGACAGCGACGACAGCGCCATCGCCGCCGCCGCAATGATCGGGTTCATGAACCCGAAAGCCGCAACCGGGATCGCCACCGCGTTGTAGAAGAACGCCCAGAACAAGTTCTGCTTGATCTTCCGGAGCGTCGCGCGCGACAACTGAATCGACGTCACCACGTCGCGAACGTTGTCGCGCACGAGAATGATGGAGCCGGTCTCCTTGGCGACGTCCGAACCGCTGCCGATCGCGATGCCGATGTCGGCGGCAGCCAGTGCCGGCGCGTCGTTGACGCCGTCGCCGACCATGGCCACGACCTTGCGCTGCTGCTGCAACTCTCGAATGATCTTGGCCTTATCGCCCGGCAAGACCTCGGCAATGACATTGCTGATGCCGAGTTCGCGGCCGATGGCCTCGGCGGTGCGCCGGTTGTCGCCGGAAAGCATGACCACGTCGATGTCCTCGGCCTGAAGCGCGGCCACCGTCTCCTTCGATTCAGGCTTGAGCGTATCGGCCACGGCGATCACGCCAGCAAGCGCGCCGGCGTAACCGACCAACATCGCGGTCTTGCCTTCGCTTTCGAGCCGAGTCATCACCGTTTCGGCAGCTGTGGCGTCGATGCTTTCGTCATAGAACAAGCGACGATTGCCGAGTAAGGCGTCTTTACCGTCGATTCGGCCACGAATGCCGTGGCCGGCGATTCCCTCGAATCCGGTTACCTTGGAAAGCTTGAGATCGCGGTGTTTAGCGGCACGCACGATTGCCTCGCCCAACGGATGTTCCGAACCGACCTCGACCGCGGCCGCGAGCTGCAACACGGCGGCCTCATCCATCGCGCCGAGCGACACGATGTCGGTCACGTTGGGCTCGCCGCGCGTGAGCGTGCCGGTCTTGTCGAAGACGACGGTTGTAAGGTTGCGCGCGCGTTCAAGCACCTCGGCGCCGCGAATCAGGATCCCCGCTTCGGCGCCCTTGCCGACGCCGACCATGAGTGCGGCAGGTGTAGCGATACCGAGCGCGCAAGGACAGGCGATAATGAGCACGGCGATGAAGGCGAGCAGGCCCTGCGGAAAATTGCCGGCGAGCCACCAGCCGCCGAATGCAGCGATCGCGACCACAACCACCGCCGGTACGAAATACGCCGTCACTTGATCGGCGATACGCTGAATCGGCGCGCTCGTGGCTTGCGCCTCCTCGACCATCTTTATGATCTGCGCGAGCGCGGTCTCGGCGCCGACGCGGGTGGCGCGGAGGCGCAGCAAGCCGGCCTTGTTCAACGTGCCGCCGATGACACCGTTGCCTGGCTTCTTGTTGACCGGCATGGATTCGCCGGTCAGCATCGACTCGTCGATGTTCGATGTTCCTTCGAGCACCGCACCGTCGCTGGGAATCTTTTCGCCCGGTTTCACGATCACCGTTTCCCCCACCATGACCGATTCCGCCGGCACGTCCATCTCGGCGCCACCACGAACCACATGCGCGATCGCCGGCCGCAGATCCATCAGCTTGCGCACCGCCGCCGAAGAGCGCTTCTTGATGACCTCCTCCATGTACTTGCCAAGCAACACGAACGCGATGATCACCGCCGACACTTCGAAATAGACATCGCGCTCCTCGACCTTGACCGGCAACACGTCCGGGAAAAAGATCACCGCGACGCTGTAGAAGTACGCCACCGACGTACCGAGCGCGATCAGGAAATCCATGTTGATGGAGCGCGTCTTGATCGCGGCCCAGGCGCCTTTATAAAAACTCCAGCCACCGATGAACTGCACCGGCGTGACCAGGATAAACAGCCACATCCCCCAAGTGAACCAAGGTAGCTGCGGAATCGGCGCCCAGGTCACGATCGTGGCGCCGGCAGCGAGTGCTATGAACGCGGCGGCGCGCAAGATCGCCAACGCGAGCACGCCGGCGAGTGCGATCGTCACGCGCCGTTTCATCGAGCTCAGCTCTTGCTCGGGCGATTCGAAGGTGCGCTGGCAGCCGCTGGAACAAAAATAATACGTGCGTCCGGCGCGCTCGGTTTTAAGCGCGCTCGCCTTTTCCACCACCATGCCGCAGATCGGATCCTTGGCGAGATCTTTCGCGGGTCGCGTGGCCGCGCCGTTGGGGATGTGACGTTGGTCTACCGCGACCTTCATAGGTAAGCGATCGGTCTGCGCGTCCACATATGCCGCCGAATTCGCTTTGAATTTCTCGACGCAGTTGGGAGAGCAAAAGTAATAAGTGTTGCCGCGGTAGTTCGTCGAACCCGCCGCGGTTCGTTCCCGCACCGTCATGCCACACACTGGATCAATCGCCATCGCTGCCGCTCCGTCGCGTTCTATCATTTGGTCTCTGCTCACGTCGCTGCGATGAACCAGTGTGCGGCACGTTTATTTCTTGCCCGAATTCCCGAGCAAGTACTTAATCAGCGCGGCGATGGCCAGGACCACAACGATCCAGAAAACCACCATACCGAAACCCATGCCACCTATTCCGCCATCGTGCATACGTCACCTTTGACCTGAAGAACCCGATTCAATTTAGGCGGGAATGCGGCATCTACTCTTGATCTAGATCAAGTCGGGCTTAACAAAGTCCCGGCCGCCAGATTACAATTTTGTAATGTTGCGTGATGACCGCAATGACGCGGCACGTTGCCATCCCCCGGCTCAGCGAACCACAGCAGTTATGAGGAAGTTGCGCAGGGGCATGCACAACCGGGGCGGCTTACGCAAATGAGGTTACATCGGAGAGAAAGAGTTCCGGCAGAGAGGACACGGGACTGTCACCCGCGTCGAGTACGTCAGCGATCAGGGGCGCATAAATGCTTCTCGCGTGGCAACACCAGCAAGATCTCACCCTAAAAGTCACCGCCGAGCGAGATCGGTTGTCGTATCAGTTCGACGAATTGCGCCACACCCACGAGGCGCTTGTCCGAGACTATCGCGATGTCCAGATCGCACTGGCTGAAACACGAACGCAGATCGCGGTGGTCGAGAACGAGAAGACGCTACTCGATGGCAGACGGATGGAGGCGGAACGCAAATTCGAAACGCTGGCAGAAATCCATCAACAGACGCTGCAACAACAGGCGATGCTTGAAGGACAGCGCCGTGCCAGCATGCTAACGTCGACGGTCTAAACCATGCATCAACTCATTGTGAAACTTAATAATGGGAACCTCTAAAAATTCCCCACGTGCTACCTGGACGTGCGCTTGCCGTGCAGTGAGTTTACTGCTTCTCGGCTAGGCGTAAGATATGGTCGCGAATTCAAAAAACCAAAAGGCGTAAGCCCATGCTGCCCGTAAAAATCGTCTCCACCGGATGCTATATCCCGAGCGTGAAAGTTCCGTCCACCGACTTTGACGAAAAGTTCGACCTCGAGCCCGGCACGGTCGAGAAGAAAACGGGTATCCGTACCCGCTATTATGGCAATGAAGTCGAAATCTCTCCGTACATGGGTGGGAAAGCCGTGAAGGCTGCGCTCGATCGTGCGCAGCTGACGCTCGACGATGTCGATGCCCTTATTTCGGTTAGCGGAGGTCCCGCACAGGGATTGCCCTGCACGGCTAGCTTGATCTTGGCAGAGCTAGATGAGGCGCCGCGTCACCTGGCGGTTTTCGATATCGACGCGACCTGCCTCAGTTTTCTTGTCGGCTTCGACACCATGGCGCATCTGATTGCCGCCGGTCGTTATCGGCGGGTGGTATTGGTTGCCGCCGAGAACGGTTCCTCGCATCTGAACCCGCACGAATGGGAAAGTGCGGCGCTCATTGGCGATGCGGCGGTGGCGGTGGTCATCGAACGCGACACCGAACACAGCAACACAGCAACACAGCAACACAGCAAAGCGTCGCAATTCTGCGCGGGCAGTTTCATGATCGCGCCCAAAGGCCGCGACTATGCCCGCGTGCGTATTGGCGGCAGCATTTACGGCCCCCGCAGTCCCCGTACGCCCACACCCGAGGATTCTTTTTTCACCATACAAGGACGCCACATGATGCGTCTGATAGGACAGATCACGCCCGGCTTTTACGAGCGATTCCTCACAGCGAACAACCAGCAACCCGCAGACATCGATCTGTTCCTCACGCATCAATTGAGCGAACCGCTGATTCAACTCATCGGCCGCCAACTCGATTGGCCCGAGGAACGACACTTCGTCCACCTGCGCGACTACGGCAATACCATTGCCGCATCGATCCCGCTCGGCTTACACTTCGCCATCGAGCAAGGACGACTTAAGCGTGGCGACTTCTTCACGATGGAAGGACCTAAACTTTTCCACCTAGCGGCGCAGCACATGCCCGGCTTTTACGAGCGATTCCTCACAGAGAACGAACAGCGACTGTCGGACATCGACCTGTTCATGTTCCATCAAGCGAGCGGACCTGCCGTAAAACTTATGAGCCGCCGCCTCGGTTGGCCCAAGGAGCGCCACTTCGTCTACCTGCGCGACTACGGCAATACCGTCGCGGCGTCGATCCCGCTCGGCCTACACTTCGCCATCGAGCAAGGGCGTCTTACGCGCGGACACAAGGTGTTGCTATACGGCCAAGGCGCCGGACTGGCGTTGGGCATCGTCACGTTTGTCTATTGATGAGGGTGAGGATTGAAACCCATCGATATTAAAAAATCCGCGCGGCGCAAATGAGTCAAATGTGCCGATCGGTCTTCATTTGATCGCCGAGCGCAAACTCGCCAAGCCGGGCGATAAAGTCGTCATCGTCGGCGGCGGGCTGGTGGTGAGCCACTTGGGATTGGTCTGGGGTTAATCTCTCCGGGTGTAATTCCCCGCCGCTTGCGGCGAAGCATTTAGCAACACAAAATCGATACCCCGCCCCTTGGGGCGTGGTTGTTCATTGATGGGTTTTGGATAACGCCGCACAAAAAATAGCCGTTCGGTAGCCGCTTCTGTTTGCCTGCCTCTTCCCGTCGTTCAAACAACGCCACGCGTGTGGAAGTTTTTCAACCACCTGTGAGGCCCAGTGACAGGGAGCCGCAACCTAATCTCATGTCTTGAGGCGTTGCGGTTGGAGGGCCCATTCATTGTACGGCCTCCGCTACCGCTGCCCCTTCCGTATCGATCGCCATGCGCTCGTTCATGTCGAGGTCGAAGCGCCCATATGGGTTGATGTGGGCGTAAATGAGCGGCGTCAACCCGCGGCGATTGGCTTCCTTCAGGCGTTTGTGCCAACGGTCTTCCACCAGAACGCGTTGAATCATTAAGGTATGATGTAGCTGCAGCAAATGCAGCGCAAGCATAGAGAGCTCCTGATCCTCTAACTGGTTGGAGGCGACCTCGCCGCCCTTGCCGTAAAAGATGAAGCTGTTGGCGCTGTTCCAGTTTTCCACGACATTCAACCCCTCGTGGATTTCACGACGCAGATCGTCGGAATGCAGATACCGACAGAGAAAGATCGTCTTCACCGCCCGGCCCAGTTCAGCGAGCGCTCGGTACGTCGGGTGTTGAACGTTGTCGCGCGTGAAGCGGCGTAGGATCGCCTCCGATTCCGCGGTGCCTAACCGCAATGCCGTCGTGTACTTCACCATTTCGTCGTACTGATTCGCGATTAACTCCCAATCGATGGGGCGCGTCAGGCGGAATGACCACCGTCTTGCCGGCGTCGCGTAACGGCTGGATGACCCGCGCCTCGGCATCGTACCCTTTGTCGCCGATCACGGTGTCGGCCAATACGCACGGTAGCAGCACATCGGCACCCTCGAGATCGGACGCTTGTCCCGGTGTGAGGAAGAATCCGGTGGGATTGCCGAGCGCATCGACCGTGGCATGAATCTTTGTTGTCAGACCGCCTTTGCTCCGGCCGATTTTCTCTGTGGTTCGATTGTCTTCTTCCGTTTGCCCGGCTTTTTTTGGGCGCCGGCGCTGTGCTGATGCGCGCGGACGATGGTGGCATCGATCATGGCGTATTCGTTATCGGCCGCTGTCGCCAACTGGCGAAATACGTGTTCCCAGACACCGCCTTTCGCCCACCGACTAAACCGTGTGTGGACGACGCGAAAGTCGCCAAACCGTTCCGGCAAATCTCGCCAGGGTATACCGGCGCGATAGCGGTACAGCACCGCTTCCACGAACAACCGATTGTCTTTCGCGGTCACCCCGACGTGGGCTTCCTGGCCGGGTAATAAATCTTTGATCCGCTCCCATTGGTCATCGCGCAGTCCATATCTCCTTGTCATTCGACGTGCTCTCGCCTCGTGTTGATGGGTTGAGGTTGGGATTGTGGCGGATGGGTTAATTGGTGACACGCCCTTTCGTGCCAACCGCCGTTTAAGTTCCAAGAAGAACGAAGCACTACACTAGCGTAGCGCCTCGATAACTTGTTCCGCTACCACATGCGACGACTGCGGGTTTTGGCCGGTAACGAGGTTGCCGTCGCGCACGGCGATCGGCTGCCAATCCGGCGCTCGTTCGAAGATGCCGCCCAATTCCCGAAGCCGGCTTTCCAGCAAAAACGGCACAACACTCGACAAACCCACCGCCGACTCTTCCGTATCGGTGAACGAATTCACCCGTCGGCCGTGCACGATCGACTTGCCGTCTTTACGTCGCGCCGACACCAACCCGGCCGGCCCGTGGCAGACCGCCGCGATCACTTTGCCGGCGTCGAACGCCGCGCCAAGCGCGGTTGCCAGCGGCGTATTCGACGGCATATCCCACATGGCGCCGTGCCCACCCGACAGAAATATGGCGTCATACGGTTTAGTGTCCGCCGCTTGGATCGCCAAACTTTTCTCAAGCTTGTTCATGGCCGAGGAATCCGTCATGAAACGTTGAACGGACGCCGGCCGATTGCCCGGCTCGCCTTCGCTGCCGGGATCCACGGGCGGCTTGCCGCCGTTGATGGAGGCAATGTCCACCGTGTAGCCGGCATCGACAAATACGTAGTAGGGCGTGGCCAACTCTTCGAACCAAAATCCGGTTTGTTTGCCGGTATCGCTCAAGCGATCGTGCGATGTAACGACGATGAGTACTTTCTTTGCTGTGCTGGCCATGATTTTTTCCTTGGTTGGTTTTTTAATGGAGAAGGGTGATCGCGGCGTCGGTCGCCCTTTTGAGGTAACGATTACTTTTGCCGAACCTTACCAGCACCAATAAACCCTGGTAACTCGTGAATAAATGTTGCGCGATCAGCGCCGGGTCTTTTCTGCGGTCGATCTCGCCGTTCTTTTGCGCTCGCCGGACGATCTCGACGAATTTTTCTTCGATGATCTTGAAACCGGTTTCGATTTTCCGAGCCACCGCTTTATCCAGGCCCGGTTCCGCGGAGGTGATCGTCAATAGACATCCGCACTTACGGTAATTCTTGTTGGTAAACGTGGACTCGAAATACGCCCGAACGCCTTTGTGAAACTCGCGATGGCCGAGATACGCCTCGATCCGGCCGATGACGACGTGCCGTAAGTAATGGTTCATCACCTGCCGAAACAGCGCCCGCTTGTTTTTGAAGGTGAAATACAGGCTGCCGGCGCTCAACCGGCTCGCCTTCTCGATATCCCTCATCGACGTGGATGAGTAGCCCTTCGCGATAAAGATACGAAGCGCCGTCTGCAAAACTTCCGAGTCGTCAAATGATTTGCGGCCAGCCATGATAACGAGTGCGGTTGCTATTACTAGAACGATCGTTCTAGTATATGCCGACACCGACAAAAGACAACACGTCGCCGCACACTCGTTTGAACGCCGCGCTCGCGCCATGACCGCCAATCGTGAATACGTGACCTACGTGCTGGATCTATTGGAGCCGGTTTTGCCGGTACGCACGAACCGTTTTTTCGGCGGGGTAGGAATATCGTCGGGCCCGGCGCAGTTCGCGATGATCATGAAAAACAGCCTGTATTTTGTCGTCGATGACACGACGCGTCCGACGTATGAGCGGGCGGGCATGGGCGCTTTTTCTTATGTCACCAAAAAAGGACGGATACAGGTCCGGCGCTACTTTGAACTGCCGGAAGAGATTCTGCTCGATCCGGTGGAGCTGTTGTCATGGGCGCGCGAATCCATTCGCATCGCGCGCGACGAGACGAGAAAAAAGAAGAAGAAACCAAGACGCCGTTAAAAAACCGCTTGACGGCGCATTACTAAGACAATCGTTAGTAATGCCTCACAAAAACATTGTCGTCGTGTCGAACACAAAACGATCACGCGCAAACAAATTCCGCGAACGACGCACACGCCTATCGCCGGCGGCGCGCGCCAGGTCGAATGCTTTGGCAAAGAAGCTCCTGGTAAAGGCTGATGCCAAACCCGGCGCGCGCAAACGTAGTCGCGGCCGCCGCAAGTGAAGAAATTGCTTTTTCTTTGCAGCCAAAATCGCTTGCGGAGTCCTACCGCGGAAACCATTTTTTCCAAGTGGCCTGGGGTAGAAGCGCTTTCCGCGGGTCTCGACGACGATGCCGCGACCCCAGTTTGTGCTGATCTTATCGAATGGGCCGACATCATCGTTGCTATGGAAGAGAGACACCGAAAAAAACTCAACGACAAGTTTGGGGCGGCGCTTAAAGGCAAACGAATTGTGGTGCTGGGTATTCTGGATAAGTACGACTACATGCAGCCTCAGCTAGTCCGGTTGCTCAAGACAAAGGTTCCGCGTTATCTCAATATATGAAGACAGTAGTGTCCGGACGTTAATCGAATAAAGTCAGCTGATTAGCCGCAAGCGCCTGGATGTCATCCGTGATGATGTTATTAAGTAGCTGATCCAATGGCATTCGCTCGAACAAGGTCAGACTCAAGATCTGTAGCATTTCAT